>NZ_LHVI01000028.1:0-472151 GCF_001269755.1 Pseudomonas sp. Q12-87
TTTGAAGTCCGCATCGGCGCTGTTGAGCGTGTAGGTGTAGGAGCCGTCGGCGTTGAGCACCAGGGTGCCGTAGGTGCCGGTGAACGTACCGGGCGTGATTGGGCCGGAGGCGACGTGGTCGGCGCCTTGGGTGTCGTTGGTTAGCACGCTGCCGGTCAGGGTCAGGTGGGTTTCCGAGGCGGTACCGTTGCTGTCGTCCACGGCTTTTGGCAGGTCGTCGACGATGTTCACGTCGAGGTTGCCGTTGGCGGTGGTGCCGTTGTCGTCAGTGACCACAACCGCAAACTGCTCACTGAGGCTGTTGGCGCCGTTGGCGTTTGGATGGGCTTCGTTGTCCAGCAAGGTGTAGCTGTAGCTCACGACGCCGGTGGTGGCGTTGTAGCCAGTAACGGTCAGGGTGTTACCCAACGCCGTGGTGATCGACTGAGGGAAACCGGCGGCCACACCGCCAGTGACGACGTTGATGCCACCGACGCTCAAGGTCTGCACCCCGTCCAGGGCCGTCACGGTGAAGGTGCCGTTTTGAGTCAGCGCTGGCGCATCGGGGCTGCTGCCGTCGCTGAGGTTTTTTTCCTGCAAGGAAAGCTCACCGCCCTCAGAGTCCAGGCCCACCAACACCACTGGGTCATCGTTGTTGTGGATTTGCAGCACCAGGTTGGCAGTGCTGGTGTCGCCATCGGCGTCGGTCAGGGTGTAGGCGAAGGTCTCGGTTCCACTTCCGCCACCGTGCAAGGCGACGAATTGTGGATCGCTGGTATTAAGGGTGTAGGTGTACGTGCCGTTGGGGTTGAGCACCAACGTACCGTAGGTGCCGGTGAACGTCCCGCCGATGATCGGCCCGCTGTCGGGCCCGACAGGAATACGGTCGGCGCCTTGGTGGTCGTTGGTCAATACATTGCCAGTGAGCGTAACCAGGGTTTCAGAGGCCGTGCTGGCGTGGCTGTCATCGATCGCTTGGGGCACGTCGTCGGTAATGTTGACGTCCAGGGTACCGGTGGCGGTATCGCCGTCGGTGTCGACTGCCACAACCGGGAATTGTTCGGTGATGTTGTTGGCACCGCCGCCTGCAGGATGGGTTTCATTGTCCGTCAGGGTATAGCTGTAGCTCACCACGCCGGTAGCAGGGTTATAACCGGTGATGGTCAACGTATTGCCCAGCGCCGAAGTGACGGATTGAGGAAACCCCGTGGGTACGCCGCCGGCGATGACGCTGATGCCACCGATGCTCAGGCTGCTCAGCCCGTCGGGAGCGGAGACGGTGAAAGTACCGCTTTGCACCAACGCCCCAGGATTGCTGGCCGAACCATCGGCCAGGTTGGCCTCGTTGGTGGTCAGTTCACCGCCTTCCACATTTACCCCATCAAGGGTCACAGGGTTATCCGGCGTTGGCGGGGTCACTGGCGGTACGGTTGCGTCATTGCCGTTGTCCGGCTCTGCCGCCAGGCGCAGCACTGGGAATTCGGGAATCCCGTTGAACCCGGCCGTGGGGAAACCGATCAGCGGATCGACCTGCCCGCCGACTTCTTCGAGCAGCACGAAACTGTGACCGCCGCCCAATCCTCCCGCTGCGTTACCGGCACCGGGGCCGGCAGCGGTGGCTTCGCCGGTCTGGGTCGGGTCGGCACCGGCGGCGATGGCTTGTTGCAGTTTCTGCACATCGGTCAGTTGCGCATCACTGGGAGCTGCAGCGTCCTGTGTGTCGACATGGGGCGCATGGTTGGCGAGCAACTGAGGAGTGAGGGTCAGATCGCTTCCGCGACCCAGCGTCAACGACTGGCCGTTCTGCAGATGCACCGCCACGGCCCCTTCGGCACCGGTGACCAGGTGTTCACCGGCATAGAGCCGATCGCCCTCAACCAGGGGCCGCCGCAAACCACCGGCCGCTTCTGCGAAAACCTGACCTACCACCTTGCTGACGGTACCGATGAGCGCTGCCATGTGCCTTTCCTCCGTTGCCAACCGCAGTCGGCACCTGTCTGGGTGAAGAATCCGTGCTTCGTTCGGCGATAAAAAATGCTGGAAAATCTGCCAGCTTTGACTGGGCAAGAAACGCTAGCTGTTTGCCACACCGACAAAAAACCGTCGCTCTAAATCGCCCTTTTCCTCGCCCGTTCGGCACTTCTTCACATCGCTTCGAAATATGAATGGAACTTTTATTTGACGTCTGAAAGCCGTCAGAACCCGCCAATTGAAAGGGTTTCGCTTTGAACAATGTGCCGGTTTTTTCCTAGGGCATAAGTTTTTTTCGGCATACCTGTTATGAGAAATTCTTCTTAGGCTTTCTCTAGAATGTTCTTAGCTGTGTTGTTACAAGGTTGAAACGGTTTTGATCTTTTTTACGTCAATATTTTGGCGACAGCCAAGCACTACGGACCAAGGAGATGCACCCCATGCGCGTTCTAACCCCCCTCTGCAGCGCGGTTTTGCTGGCCATGGCCTGCTCTTCTCAGGCGCAGGCCATGTCATTGACCGAAGCGATCCAGAGCACCATCGCGACTCACCCGGAGCTGGCACAACGGGTAGACAGTCGGCTGTCGGCCAATGAAGACGTCAAGGTCGCCAGGGGTGGCTTTTTCCCGTCGGTGGATTTGAACGCTGGTTATGGTCGCGGCTACAGCGACAACACCAATACCCGGGCGCTGGGCAACCATCACACCAATATCCTCACTTACACCCAGTCGGAGCTGCGCCTGCGGCAGATGATCTTCGACGGCTTCAACACGGCTAATGAAGTGGAACGCACCAAGGGAGTGGTCAATTCCCGGGCCTATTACGCCCAAGGCACCGCTCAGGATCTGGCGCTGCGCACCATCGAGGTGTACCTGGAAGTGCTCAAGCGCCGCGAACTGGTGACCCTGGCCAAGAACAACCTGCAAGCGCACCTGCGGGTCAACGACCAGATCGGCCTGCGTACCCAGCGCGGCGTGGGCAGCAATGCCGACTCCGACCAGTCCAATGCCCGTCGGGCCCTGGCGGAAAACAACTTCGATACCGCCGAAGTGGACCTGGCCGACGCCGAGGCAAACTTCTACAGCGTGGTCGGGCGCATGCCCGATGAACTGGAAGCACCGCCCTCGACCAAAGGCGAAATTCCTGCTGACTTGCGCGAAGCCCAGCAAAGCATGGTGGATAACAACCCGTACCTGAAATCGGCCCAGGCCGACATACAGTCCGCCGAAAGCCAGTATGAAGTAGCCAAATCGCCGTTCTATCCGCGTTTCGACGCCGAGGCGGCGGTAGGCGCCAACAACAACATCGGCGGCGAAGAAGGCCATGACAACAACTGGCGGGTCGGTGTGGTGATGAACTACAACCTGCTGCGCGGCGGCAGCGACAAGGCGCGGCTGGCATCCAATGCGCATCAGATCAACCAGGCCATGGACATCCGCAACAACGCCCTGCGCCAGCTCAACGAAGACACGCGCCTGGCCTGGAACGCGATGACCAACGCCCGCAAGCAGACCCCCACCGCGCGCGAATACGCCGACACCACCGCCCGCGTGCGCGCGGCGTACCAGGACCAGTTCGGCCTCGGCCAACGGACCCTGCTCGACCTGCTCGACAGCGAAAACGAGCTGTACAACGCTAACCGTCGCTACACCGAGGTGCGTTACACCGAGGAATACTCGATGTACCGGGTGCTGGCGAACATGGGCCTGCTGTTGCACAAACAACGGATCGTGCTGCCGGCCGACGCAATCGCCCAGACCGAAGTCAAAAACCAAGCACGGCTGCCCGAACTGAAGTAGCCCCGCCAAAAAAAGTGGGAGCGATCAACGTGACCAGCATGGAACCCGCAACGCCCGGCGCCGACCCGCGCCTGAATTTCGATGATCCCTTGCTGGACGGACTGTTGATCCTCTGCAAACTCCATGGCGCGACAGCCAGTCGTGCCAGCCTCAGCGCCGGGCTTCCTATGGCGCACCAACGTCTGAGCCTGGACCTGCTGCCGCGCGCAGCGGCCCGGGCCAGTTTGCAGGCGCGATTGCTGCGCCGCGACCTGGGCGACATTTCGCCGCTCAACCTGCCGGTGATGTTGATCCTGGCGGGAGGCCGCTGCGCGGTGTTGCGGCGCTGGGGCGAGGACGGCAAGGCGCTGATCCTGCCCAGCGAAGCCGATGGCGGCGAACAATGGGTCAGCCGCGAGGAACTGACCGCCAATTACAGTGGCCAGGCGTTATTCGCCCGGCCACGCCATGAACTCGAAGACCTGCGTTCGCCCCTGGTGCCGCGGGTCGAGGCGTGGTTCCGCGACACCTTGAAACTGTCGCGCTGGCTCTACAGCGACGCGATCCTGGCGAGCTTCCTGATCAATCTGTTGGGGCTGATGGTGCCGCTGTTCGTGATGCAGACTTACGATCGCGTGGTACCGAACCAGGCCACCTCAACCCTGTGGGTGCTGGCCGTGGGGCTGTTGATCGGCACTGGCTTCGAACTGGTATTGCGGGTGGTGCGTGCGCACCTGCTGGACACGGCCGGCAAGAAAACCGACGTGATTCTTTCCGCCACTCTGTTCGAACGCATCACCGGCATGGCGATGAAAGCCAAGCCGGTGACCATCGGCGGATTCGCCCAGAGCATCCACGACTTCCAAGGCCTGCGTGAATTTCTCACGGCGGTGACCCTCACCAGCCTGATCGACCTGCCCTTCGCCCTGCTGATGCTGGTAGTGATCGGCCTGCTGGGCGGCTGGCTGGTAGTGATTCCGGTGGTGGCGTTTCCCATCACGATTGTCTTCGCCATGATCATCCAGATACGCCTGCGCGACACCGTACAAAAAAGCCTCGCCCTCGGTGCCCAGCGCCAAGCGTTATTGATCGAAACCCTCGGCGGCCTGGAAACCCTCAAGGCCTGCAGCGCCGAAAGCGAACGCCAGCACCAATGGGAAAGCACCCATGGCGCCCTCACCCGCCTGGACAGCCATGCGCGCAACCTCTCGGCGTTGGCGACCAACGGCACCTTGTTTCTGCAACAACTGGCGGGCATGGCAACCATCGTCACTGGCGTCTACAGCATCATCGCCGGCAACCTCAGCGTCGGCGCGCTGGTGGCCACCTACATGCTTGGCAGCCGCGTGCTGGCTCCGCTCGGGCAGATCGCCGGGCTGATCACCCGTTACCAGCAAGCCCAGCTCACCATGCGCAGCACCGATGCCTTGATGGCCTTGCCCCAGGAACGCGATCCCAAGCAGCGGCCCCTGGATCGCACTCAATTGCAGGGTGCACTGGACGTCAACGGCGTGACCTTCCACTACAACGGCCAGAACGCTGCGGCACTGGACAATGTCAGCTTCAGCCTCAAGCCCGGCGAACGGGTCGGCATCATCGGCCGCAGCGGCTCGGGCAAAAGCACCCTGGCGCGCCTGGTGATGGGCTTCTATGCACCGGAGGAAGGCCAGTTATTGCTCGATGGCCTGGACCTGCGGCAACTGGATGTCGCCGACCTGCGCCAACAGATCGGCTATGTCGCCCATGACCTGCCGCTGCTGGCCGGCAGCCTTCGGGACAACCTCACCCTCGGCGCCCGCTATGTCAGCGACGGGCGCATGCTCGAAGTGGCGCAAATGACTGGGGTCACCGAATTGGCCCGCCAGCATCCCCAAGGCTTTGACCGCCCGGTGGGCGAGCGTGGGCAATTGCTGTCCGGCGGCCAACGCCAGGCCGTACTGCTGGCCCGCGCCCTGCTGCTCGACCCGCCGATCCTGCTGCTGGACGAACCCACCAGCGCCATGGACAACAGCAGCGAAGACGCCTTGCGGCAGAAACTCCATACCTACGTGCAAGGCAAGACGGTGCTGCTGGTCACCCACCGAACTTCAATGCTGAGCCTGGTGGACCGTCTGGTGGTGCTGGATAACGGCCGAATCGTGGCGGATGGGCCCAAAGACGTGGTTATCGATGCATTGCGCAAGGGACGGGTGGGGTCTGCGGCGGTTTAACAACTCATCCGACACCTGTAGGGCCGGGTACTGCTTTTGTGGCGAGGGAGCTTGCTCCCGCTGGGCGGCGAAGCAGCCCCAAGGCCATTCACCTCGCCGTGTCAGGTAGACCCCGTCGGCTGGTTTTACGACGGCTTCGCCGCCGAGCGGGAGCAAGCTCCCTCGCCACAAGAGCAGTGCTCGGCTTTATTTCCTTTAACCAACGGGTATCGCCCCATGTCTGCTCAAGCACCGGATCCAGTCGCCCGAAGCTACTTCGGCAGTTTCAGCAAAAGCGCCGAGAGCGAGTTCATGCCGGAAACCGCCGGCGCCGCGTTACAGGACTCCCCCCGCCGCTCGCGCGTCACCGTATGGCTGGCGGCCGGGTTGATCATCACCGGGCTGGTGTGGGCCAAATTGGCCGTCTTGCAGGAAGTCACCACGGGCGAAGGCAAGGCGATTCCGTCGAGCAAGGTCCAGGTGATCCAGAACCTGGAGGGCGGCATCGTCACCGAGATTTTCGTCCGTGAAGGCCAGATGGTGAACAAGGGCGACACCCTGCTGCGCCTGGACGACACGCGGTATCAATCGAACAAGGGCGAAAGCGAAGCCGACCGCTATGCCTTGACTGCTCAGGTCGAGCGCCTGTCGGCCGAAGCCGAGGGGCGGCCCTTCAAGCTTTCGGCGGAGGTGATCGCCAAGGCCCCGCAAGTGGCCGAGGACGAGCGCTCCCTGTACGAACAACGCCAGCGGCGCCTGGCCAGCGAACAACGGACCCTGACCGAGCAACTGCGGCAGAAGACCCAGGAGCTCGCGGAGTTTCGCTCCAAGCAAGGCCAGTTCAGTTCCGCCCTGGCATTGCTTCAGGAAGAAATGAACATGTCCGCGCCGCTGGTCGGCACCGGGGCGGTGTCACCGGTGGAAATCCTGCGGCTCAAACGCAGCGCCGTGGAGATTCGCGGCTCGCTCAATGCCACGACCCTGGCCATCCCACGGGCCGAATCGGCGATCAATGAAATCAAGAGCAAGATCGACGAATCGGAACAGACCTTCCGCTCCGACGCGGCCAAGGACCTCAACGAGAAACGCACCGAACTGTCGAAAATCACGGCATCGAGCATCGCCATCGACGACCGCGTGACTCGCACCACGGTGGTCTCGCCCGTGCATGGCGTGATCAAGCAACTGAAGGTCAACACCATCGGCGGCGTCGTGCAGCCAGGCAGCGACATGCTGGAAATCGTGCCCCTGGAAGACAACCTGCTGATCGAAGCCAAGGTCCGCCCCCAGGACGTGGCCTTCCTGCACCCGGGCCAGAAAGCCATGGTCAAGTTCAGCGCCTACGACTACACGATCTACGGCGGGCTCAGCGCCAAACTCGAACTGATCGGCGCCGACACCATCACCGACGACAAGGGCAACAGCTTCTATCTGATCCAGGTGCGCACCGATAAAAACCACTTGGGCGGGGATGCCAAACCGTTGCTGATCATCCCGGGGATGGTGGCGACGGTGGACATTATTACCGGGCAGAAAAGTGTCTTGGATTATCTGCTCAAGCCGGTGTTGAAGGCGCGGACCGAGGCGATGCGCGAGCGTTGATATCCTCGGAAAAATTCGTTGTTTGATAGGCCGCCTTCGCGAGCAAGCCCGCTCCCACATTTGATCTCCTGTGTACGAAAATTCATGTCCGTCGCAGATCCATTGTGGGAGCGGGCTTGCTCGCGAAGAGGCCCGCAAGAACAACCTCATTTTTCAGCATGATTACGCCGAAAAACCTCCTCCCCCATCGCCGCGATCTGCCCCTCGATCAACGCCTCGAATGGCCTCAGCAAAGGCTCAAAACTGATCGGCGCCTCTAGGGTCTGCAACGCCTGGACAATCGCTTCCACCGTCGACAACGCCCCCGGCCCCGGCGCCTTGCGCAAGCGGTAACGGGACACGCCACCTTCGGCCAGGGTCACCCTCGGCAACGCCGCCAGCAGCGGATTGAGGTGCAGCAGCTTGCGCGCCTTGCGCCAGGTACCGTCGGGCACGACCAATAGCAGTGGATCATCCGAGGGGGCATAGGCCTGCATCGGTTGCGCGTCTTCACCCGGAAACAGCAAGCGCGCCTGATAACCCGGTTGATTGAGCAACCCAGGCAAATCCTCGAACACCTCGCCCACGATCAACTCGGCATTGTTGAGCCCCAGGGCTGCCAGTCGGGCAGTGTTCAAGGCATGGTTCACTTCGCTGGGATGCTGCAACAGCAAGACTCGGGTGCGGCTGTCGAGGCTGGGGATCAACGGGCAGAGGCAATGGCTTTGCGGTCGCTGGCAGCGCGGGCATTGGATTCTGGACATGGTCAGGCCTGATTCAGTTGAGCTTTGAGCAAATCACGGAACGTCTGGATCAACGGTTCGCGGCTGCGGCCACGGCGCACGATCATTGAAAACGGCGCCTGGTAACCGAAGGTCGCCGGCAACAGCACGCGCAAATCGCCCTTGTCGACCCAGGCCTGGGCGTAGTGCTCGGGCAGGTAACCGACGTAGGCGCCTGAGAGCACCAGGATCAGTTGCGCCTCCATGCTTTCCACCGTCGCCGCGCTGTGCTTGAAGCCATGGCGGGCCAGTTCGGCCTGGCTCCAGTAACCGCGCCCGACCATGCGCTGCTGGGTAATGACTTGTTCGGGAATGCGCCGCTCGTTGAACAGCGGGTGGCGGTTGCTGCAATACAACCAGTGTTGCTCGCGGTACAGCGGCATGTAGACCAGCCCGCTCATGCGCGTGGAAAACGCACCGATGGCCAGGTCCAGACGGTTGTCCTGCACGCCGAGTTGCAACTCATAAGGGCTCATGACCGACAGGTGCAGGTGCACCGCTGGATGTTCCTGGCTGTAGGCGCCGATGGCCTCGGCGAACGGCAGGGCTTTGTCGCTGACGGTGGAGTCGATCACCCCCAGGTTCAGCGTGCCGCGCAATTCGCCCTTGAGCGCTGCGGCGTATTGCTCGAAGCCTTCGAGCTCGCCCAACAGGCGCAGGGTTTCCTGATGGAACAACTCGCCCTTGCTGGTCAGGCTGAACCCGCCTCGGCCGCGATGACACAGCACCAGGCCGAGGGCCGATTCCAACTGGCTCATGTAAGTGCTGATGGCCGACGTGGACAGGTTGAGTTCGTGCTGGGCATTGGCGAACCCCTGATGCCGGACCACGCTGACGAAAATGCGCAGCAGTTTCAGGTCGGGTAGAGCGTTGGCCATCAGATGCTCCTGAACGCTGGATGTATGGAGTTGCAGAGGCCTATGTGGCGAGGGAGCTTGCTCCCGCTCGGCGGCGCAGCCGTCGCAAACCCTGGCGACGCAGTCTGTCTGACTCACCGAGGTGAATGGTTTTGGGGCCGCTTCGCTGCCCAGCGGGAGCAAGCTCCCTCGCCACAGGGGCACCACGTCCACCAGGCCACACGGAGTACTGCACTGATTGGGAGTCTATCGCCCCGCCCGCCATTAGTTTAGAAAAATCTGAACTAAGTATTTGCCCCCAGCGATTCTTCACCGCAACGGCTTTTCGCAGAATCGGCCCCTGATAAATAAAACAACGATGAGGCCCTACCCGTGGACAAGATTCTTCACCAACCACTGGGCGGCAACGAAATGCCGCGCTTCGGCGGCATCGCCACCATGATGCGACTCCCCCATTTGCAAACCGCTGCCGGCCTGGACGCTGCGTTCGTCGGCGTGCCGCTGGACATCGGCACCTCCCTGCGCGCCGGCACCCGCTTCGGGCCGCGCGAAATCCGCGCCGAATCGGTGATGATCCGCCCCTACAACATGGCTACCGGCGCCGCGCCGTTCGACTCCTTGTCGGTGGCGGACATCGGTGACGTGGCGATCAACACCTTCAACCTGCTGGACGCGGTGCGGATCATCGAAGAGTCGTATCACAAGATCCTCGAACACAACGTCATCCCCCTGACCCTGGGCGGCGACCACACCATCACCCTGCCGATCCTGCGCGCCATCCACAAGAAACACGGCAAGGTCGGCCTGGTGCACATCGACGCCCACGCCGATGTGAACGATCACATGTTCGGCGAGAAGATCGCCCACGGCACCACCTTCCGCCGCGCCGTGGAAGAAGGCCTGCTCGACTGCGACCGCGTGGTGCAGATCGGCCTGCGGGCCCAGGGCTACACCGCCGATGATTTCAACTGGAGCCGCAACCAGGGGTTTCGTGTGGTCCAGGCCGAAGAGTGCTGGCACAAATCCCTGGCCCCGCTGATGGCCGAAGTGCGGGAGAAAGTCGGCGGCGGACCGGTGTACCTGAGTTTTGATATCGACGGCATTGACCCAGCCTGGGCTCCTGGCACCGGCACTCCGGAAATCGGTGGTCTGACCACCATCCAGGCGATCGAAATCGTCCGTGGTTGCCAGGGCCTCGACCTGGTCGGTTGCGATCTGGTAGAAGTCTCGCCGCCGTACGACACCACCGGCAATACCTCGCTGCTGGGCGCCAACCTGCTGTACGAGATGCTCTGCGTACTGCCCGGCGTGGTTCATCGCTGAGGTGCGCCCATGAACGAACAGGAGCAGGTTCTACACGCCGCCGCCGAGCTGGTATCGGCCTTCGCCCGCAATGACCGCGCCGCCTACTTTGGCGCGTTCACGGCCGACGCGAGTTTCGTGTTCTACACCCTCGAACAGCCGTTGCTGTCCCGTGACGCTTACCAAGCGTTGTGGGATCGCTGGCGGTCCGAGGATGGCTTCGAGGTGCTCAACTGCACCTCGAGCAACGCCTTCGTCAGCCTCCAAGGTGACGTGGCGATTTTCATCCATGACGTAGCCACCGAGCTGCGCATGCAAGGGGAGCGACACTTTAGCCAGGAGCGCGAAACCATTGTGTTTCGCCAAGAACAACAAGGCCTATGGCTGGCCTGCCACGAACATTTGTCCGCAATGCCGGAAGGGCTGCCATCCCCTTAGCCAAAACAGGCGACGCTCACATTCGATGAGCGCGCCTCGATGATCGGAGCAGATCATGAATAACAATAACGACAACAGCCTTACGCAAATCGAAACCTTCGGCGTCGAACAGATCCCGGACCACGAACGAACTGCCGGCCCGGGAGACCTGTTTCGCCTGATCTTCGGCGGCGCCAATACCTTCGCCACCGCCGTACTCGGCAGTTTCCCAGTGCTGTTCGGCCTGTCGTTCCAGGCGGGCGTCTGGGCAATTGTGCTGGGCGTGTTGGTCGGTTCGATCATCCTCGCCCCCATGGGCCTGTTCGGCCCGCTCAACGGCACCAACAACGCGGTGTCTTCCGGTGCGCACTTTGGCGTGCACGGGCGGATCGTCGGTTCGTTCCTGTCGCTGCTGACCGCCATCGCGTTCTTCTCGCTCTCGGTATGGAGCTCGGGTGACGCATTGATCGGCGGCGCCAAGCGGCTGGTCGGCGTCCCGGAAACCGACCTGAGCCTGGGCCTGGCCTACGGCCTGTTCGCCCTGCTGGTATTGACGGTGTGCATCTATGGCTTTCGCTTCATGCTGTGGGTCAACCGCATCGCCGTATGGGCAGCGAGTCTGTTGTTCCTGCTGGGCATCCTGGCCTTCGCGCCGACCTTCGACAGCCAGTTCGCCGGCACGGTCAGCCTCGGCCAACCGGGCTTCTACGCCGCTTTCATCGGCGCGGCGCTGGTGGCCATGAGCAACCCGATTTCCTTCGGCGCGTTCCTTGGCGACTGGTCGCGGTACATCCCGCGCAACACGCCCAAGCACCGCATCATGCTGGCGGTGATTGCCGCGCAACTGGCGACGTTGATCCCGTTCCTGTTCGGCCTCGCTACCGCCACCATCGTCGCGATCAAGGCGCCGGACTACATCGCCGCCAACAACTATGTGGGCGGATTGCTGGCGGTTTCGCCGAGCTGGTTCTTCCTGCCGGTGTGCCTGATTGCCGTGATCGGCGGCATGTCCACCGGCACCACGTCGCTGTACGGCACCGGTCTGGACATGTCCAGCGTGTTCCCTCGGGTCCTGTCGCGGGTCAAGGCGACGTTGCTGATCGGCTTGCTGTCGATTGCCTTCATCTTCATCGGGCGCTTCGCCGCGAACCTGGTGCAGAGCGTGTCGACGTTCGCCGTGCTGATCATCACCTGCACCACACCGTGGATGGTGATCATGATCATCGGCCTGCTGGTGCGACGCGGCTTCTATTGCCCCGACGACCTGCAAGTGTTCACCCGTGGTGAAACCGGTGGACGCTACTGGTTCAGCCACGGCTGGAACTGGCGCGGCCTGGGAGCGTGGATCCCCAGCGCATTGGTCGGACTGTGCTTCGTCAACTTGCCGGGGCAGTTCGTCGGGCCGCTGGGCGAGCTGGCCGGCGGCATCGACATCAGCCTGCCGGTGACCCTGGGCCTGGCTTCGCTGGTGTACCTGGTGCTGCTTGGGCTGTTCCCAGAGCCGGCGGCGGTGTATGGGCCGCAGGATCCGCGTAGCAAGGACTTTTCGGTGCCTATCGATAAAGCCTCCCTCAGACAGACCGCCTGACCTGAGCCAACGAAATATATGTGGCGAGGGAGCTTGCTCCCGCTGGGCTGCAACGCAGCCCTTAATCGCGACTGCTGCGCAGTCGAGCGGGAGCAAGCTCCCTCGCCACAAGGGCATCAATCAGCCGCCCTCACTATAAAAAAGACAATCGGAGACCCTCATCATGGCTTTGGATTTTATCGTCGTTCTTCTCTACGCCACCGGCATGATCGCCCTGGGCTGGTACGGCATGCGCCGCGCCAAGACCCGTGACGACTACCTCGTGGCCGGGCGCAACCTGGGCCCGGGCTTTTACCTGGGCACCATGGCGGCCACCGTCCTGGGTGGCGCGTCCACCATCGGCACCGTGCGCCTGGGCTACGTCCACGGCATTTCCGGTTTCTGGCTGTGTGGCGCCATCGGCCTGGGCATCGTTGGCCTGAGCCTGTTCCTCGCCAAGCCGTTGCTCAAACTGAAAATCTACACCGTGACCCAGGTGCTGGAGCGCCGCTACAACCCGGCCGCTCGTCAAGCCAGCGCACTGATCATGCTGGTTTACGCGCTGATGATCGGCGCCACCTCGACCATCGCCATCGGCACCGTAATGCAGGTGCTGTTCGGCCTGCCCTTCTGGGTTTCGATCCTGGTGGGCGGCGGTGTCGTCGTGCTGTATTCCACCATCGGCGGCATGTGGTCGCTGACCCTCACCGACATCGTGCAATTCTTGATCATGACCGTTGGCCTGGTGTTCCTGCTGATGCCGATGTCCATCAACGACGCGGGCGGCTGGAATGCGATGGTGGCGGCGTTGCCGGCCAGCTATTTCGATTTCACCGCGATTGGCTGGGACACCATCCTCACCTACTTCCTGATCTACTTCTTCGGCATCTTCATCGGCCAGGACATCTGGCAACGCGTTTTCACCGCCCGCAGCGAAGGCGTGGCCAAAGTGGCCGGCACCGCCGCCGGCCTGTACTGCGTGCTGTACGGCCTGGCGGGCGCGTTGATCGGCATGGCCGCCAAGGTGTTGCTGCCGGACCTGGAAAACGTCAACAACGCCTTCGCCAGCGTGGTGCAGACCAGCCTGCCCAGCGGCATTCGTGGGCTGGTGATCGCCGCGGCCCTGGCGGCCCTGATGTCCACCGCCGCGGCTGGCCTGCTGGCAGCATCCACCACGGTGGTCCAGGACTTGCTGCCGCGTCTGCGCAACGGCCGGGAAAGCGGCAGTGGCGACGTTCATGAAAACCGTATCGCCACCTTGTTGATGGGCGCCGTGGTACTGGTTATCGCCCTGGTGGTCAGTGATGTCATCAGTGCCCTGACCCTGGCCTACAACCTGTTGGTGGGCGGCATGCTGATTCCGCTGATCGGGGCCATCTACTGGAAACGCGCCACCACCGCCGGTGCGATTACCAGCATGTCGCTGGGCTTCCTGACCGCGCTGCTCTTCATGTTCAAGGACGGCCTGGACGCCAACACGCCGATCTATTACAGCCTGAGCGTGGCGCTGGTGAGTTTTGTGCTGGTGAGCGTGTTGTCGCCGCGTGCGAATGTGGTGGCGAAGGCGATCTAACCGGTACGACGCAGTACCCGTGGCGAGGGAGCTTGCTCCCGCTGGTGCGCGTAGCGCGCCCAAAGCCAGGCGCCTCGGTGTGTCAGAAAGGACGGAGGAGCTGATTGGGGTCTGCTTCGCAGCCCAGCGGGAGCAAGCTCCCTCGCCACAGATTGCATACAAAATAAAGATCGCAGTCTTCGGCCGTCTCGTTTGAAACGGTCGAAGACTGCGATCTCTCCAATATTCGGGTGTATTTACCGACGACGCGGCTGGCGGCGACGTTGTTCGTCATCCGTGCGGATCGGCACCGGTTGCAATGGCGGTTCGATCAGGCCAAGCGCGACACCGAGGTCGTGAAGCCAGTTCTGGATTTTCTCTTTCATCGTGGTGCCCCCTCAGGGTGGTACGAGCGGCAGAATGCTATGGCCCCTTCGCTCTGATCATAGTCCGATGTGCTACGCAATGCTCGTCTGTGTTTGCAATGATCTGTTACTGAATTGATCCAAATCCAACGCCGGGAGTTCAAGCCGATTTTGCCGCCAATAGGGGCGCTCGCGGCCAAGCCTGTTGTTGCAATTCGATCCAAGCGTTCAGGTTGGCCCCGACCATGCCCTTGCGCCACATCAACCATGTCGTCGCGCTGGCAAACGGCTCCGCCAGCGGATGCACCGCCACTCGCTCGCGGCCTGGCAGGCTGGCCAGCATCGACTCGGACATCAGCGCCACCCCGGACCCGGCGATCACACACGCCAGCATCCCCGGGTAGGACTCAATCTCCATCGCCCGGCCCATGCTCGCATGGTCATGGGCAAACCAGGCCTCCAGCCGCATGCGGTACGAACAGCCCTGGCGAAAGGTGAACACCGAACGCCCCTGCACATCCAAAGCGCTGCGCACCGGCGGATGATCGGCCTCGGTGATCAGCACCAAGCGCTCGTCACAGAGCGGCACGCCATCCAACCCCGCCAGTTCCAGCGGACCGTCCACCAGCGCGGCATCGAGACGGCCGGTCAGCAAGCCTTCGAGCAACTCACCGCTGGGCCCGGATTGCACTTGCAAATTCACCGCCGGATACGCGCGGTGATAACCGGCCAGCAGATCCGGCAAATGAATCGCCGCCGTGCTGTACATCGTGCCCAGCACAAAATCGCCGGCGGGTTGCCCACCCTGCACGGCCGCGTGGGCTTCGTCATGCAAGGCGAAAAGCTTGGTCGCGTAGTCCAACAGGACTTTTCCCGCCGGTGACAACTGCAAACGCTGACGCTCGCGCAGGAAAAGATCCACGCCCAATTGCTCTTCAAGCTGCTTCAGCCGGGTCGACAGGTTCGACGGCACCCGGTGCAAGCGCTCGGCGGCCCGGGTGATGGAACCTTCCTCGGCCACAGCCTGGAATATCCGCAGTTGGCTGAACTCCATAACCTTCTCCAAAAAAGAACAAGTTACTAACTATTATTCATTTTTAATGAAAGTCAATCAGTCCTAGCCTGACGGTCATTCGCCTCAATGCTGGAGAACGACCATGTCACCTCTTATTCGTCTGCTCGGCAGCTTCATCGCACTGATGATGGCCATGGGCATCGGCCGTTTTGCCCTGACGCCCCAGTTACCTCATTTGATCGGCGAAGGTCAGATCGACTTGACCGCCGCCGGTCTGATTGCCGCCGCCAACTACCTGGGCTATTTCCTCGGCGCGCTGGACGCCATGTTCGCCCGTCGTCCGGAACAGGTGCGCCGACGACTGCTAGGCGGCCTGTGGCTCTGTGTGCTGCTGACCCTGGCATCGTTCTGGGCGTGGGGATTCTGGCCGCATCTGGCGCTGCGCTTCGGGACCGGGGTGGCGAGCGCCTGGGTGCTGGTGATGATCACGGCCCTCAGCCAACCTTTGGCAGCGGCGGCCGGACGGCCACGGCTCGGCGCACTGGTGTTTGCCGGCCCGGGGCTGGGGATTTTCCTGACGGGTTTGCTCGCCCTGGGATCGAACCTGCTGGGCCAGCGTTCCGCGATTTTGTGGCTGGTGTATGCCGGCGTGGCCTTGGCGATGTTGCTGATGATTTTGCCAATCCTGCCGCAAACCAGTGCAACCGCGGCGGTAGCTGTGGCGGCGCCGCCCACCTCTTCGCCAAACCGTGGCATCGCCCGGCTCGGCGTGGTGTACGCCTTGTACGGCGTGGGTTACATCATTCCGGCGACGTTCCTGTCACAAATGGCCTCGGCGCAGTTCCACGGCCAATGGCAGGCGGACCTCTTTTGGCCCTGCTTCGGCTTGGCCGCCGCCATCGGCGTGCTGCTGGTGAGCTTGCGGCGGCCGGCCTCGAACACCACAGCATACTGGCTCATCGGCACGCTTTGGCTGCAAGCCGCCGGCGTATTTGCCTGCCTGCTGGGCAGCGGACCGGGCCTGGCGCTGGGCGTGATCCTGTGTGGCACGCCGTTCCTGGCTTGCATGCAACTGGTAATGCAGCGCTCCCGGGAACTGGCTCCCCACGCCACCCAGCGCAACGCCGGGCTGTTGACCGCCTGCTTTGCCGTGGGCCAGCTCAGCGGCCCGCTGCTGGCGGCGCTGAGCAGCCATTTCAACGGTGGCTTGCAGCCGGCGCTGATCGTTGCCGGCAGTGGCTTGGTACTGGCCGGCGGCTTGCTGCTGCGGCCCGTCCAGCAAGGCGCGGCGAGCCGATGCAGCCAAACCGCCCTGCGCTGATCAGGCCTGGCCGGCAGCGCTGAGGGTTTTGTCGAGGAGCGTGGCCGGCTCGCGCCGCGCCAAGGCGAAATACAACACCCCGCCGAGGAAGCAACCGGTGAACCAGGCGAAATTGGCCATCGGTTGCAGCACGGGCGTGAAGGTGATCGCCACACCCATCAGCGTCGCCGGAAGCAACGCCTTCACGGCGGTCCAATTGACGCCGCCGCTGTAGTAATACCGCCCGCTCGGCCCGTCATTGAACAGCGCATCCACGTCGATCTGCTGTTTTTTGATCAGGTAATAATCCACCAGCAGGATGCCGAACAACGGGCCGATAAACGCCGCCAGCACGTCCAGGGTGTAGTGAATCACCTCAGGATTGTTGAACAGGTTCCACGGCGTGATGAACACCGATGCCACGGCGGCGATCATGCCCCCGGCGCGCCAGCTGATCTTGCTGGGGGCGACGTTGGCGAAGTCAAAGGCCGGGGACACGAAATTGGCGACAATGTTGATGCCGACGGTGGCGGTCACAAAAGCGAAGGCGCCCAACAACACGGCCACATTGTTGTCGATACGCGCCACGGTGGCGATCGGGTCGTGAAGCATTTCACCGAATACCGGCAAGGTCCCGGACACAATCACCACCGTCACCAGGGAGAACGCCAGGAAATTCACCGGCAGCCCCCAGAAATTGCCCCGGCGCACGTCAGACATGCTTCGGCAATAACGGCTGAAATCGCCGAAATTCAGGGTCGGGCCGGAAAAGTACGACACCACCAGCGCCGTCGCCACGATCACCTGGCCGAACGCCTGCCAGCCGGACAGCGACTTTTCCGCCAGGGTGAAGCTGATGTTGCTCCAACCGGCCTTCCAGACAATCCAGCCGGCCAGCAAAAACATCACGGCGTACACCACGGGCCCGGCCCAGTCGATAAAGCGACGGATCGACTCCATCCCCGTCCAGAACACCAAGGCCTGTACGCACCATAGGCTGAGGAAACCGAACCAACCCAGGTAGGACAAACCGGCAAAATGTGGCGTCGCATAAACTTCCATTGCCGGGAAAAACCGCAGTACCACAATGATCAGCGCGCTGGAGGCCAGGTACGTCTGAATCCCGTACCACGCCACGGCGATCAAGCCGCGGATCACCGCAGGAATATTCGCCCCGAACACCCCAAACGCCAGCCGACAGATCACCGGGTACGGCACCGCCGCTTGCTGGCTCGGCCTGGCCACCAGGTTGGCGATCAGTTGCACAATGCAGATCCCACCCAACAAGGCGATCAACACCTGCCAACTCGCCAACCCCAACGCAAACAGGCTGGCGGCAAACACATAGCCACCGACGCTGTGCACATCACTCATCCAGAACGCGAAGATGTTGTACCAATTCCATTTCTGCGGCAGCGGGCCCAGGTCTTCGTTATAGAGGCGGGGGCTGTAGCCGTTGGGCAATTGCTCGGACATTGCGGGGCTCCTTTTGAGTACCGCCGTGCCCCCGGGTCGACCTGCTCACCATACTGCGCACGGGAGCCGGCATGGTTTGTATACGCGTTGCTACGCAGAATGCGTGCCATAGCGGCTAAATGTGAGACAAGCCGGGGTGTGCAGCGACGGTTAAAGCCGGGCAAGAGCAGGCATGCGCCCACGAAAAGGGCGCGGGTGCATGCTAAAGGTGCAAGATTTTGTATACAGCGAAGGTCAACCTGTGGCGAGGGAGCTTGCTCCCGCTGGGGCGCGAAGCGGCCCCTTCGAACATGCCACCTCGGTGTGTCAGCTTGGATTGAGTGCACCTGGTTTGGGGCTGCTTCGCAGCCCAGCGGGAGCAAGCTCCCTCGCCACAGGAATTGTGTGCAGTTAGCTCAATTCGATGCGATCGGCATGAATGACAATTTGCCCATTCTTGTACAGCGCACCAATGGCTTTCTTGAAGTTGCCCTTGCTCACGCCAAACAGGCTGCTGATCAGCACCGGGTCGCTCTTGTCACTGACCGGGAGGGTGCCGTTGTTCTCGCGCAACTTGGCGAGGATCTTGGCGTTGAGGCTGGTGGCGGCTTCCTGGCCCACCGGCTGCAGGCTCAGGCTGATCTTGCCGTCCGGACGGATTTCCTTGATGAAACCTTTTTCCTGTTTGCCGGCACGCATGAACTTGAAGATTTCGTTCTTGTGGATCAAGCCCCAGTGCTTGTTGTTGATGATCGCCTTGAAGCCCATGTCGGTGGCTTCGGCAACCAGCAAATCGACTTCCTGGCCCGGCGTGTAGTTGGCCGGCGTCTTGTCCAGATAACGATCCAGGCGCGCCGTGGCGGTAATGCGGCGGGTGTGTTTGTCGAGATAGACGTGCACTACACAGTATTCGCCTGCGCTCATCTGACGCTTTTCTTCGGAGTACGGCAGCAACAGATCCTTGGGCAGGCCCCAGTCCAGGAACACACCGATGCTGTTGACTTCAACCACTTTCAGGCTGGCAAATTCACCGACCTGGACTTTTGGTTTCTCTGTGGTTGCGATCAGTTTGTCGTCGCTGTCCAGATAAATGAAAACATTGAGCCAATCTTCATCTTCACTGGGAATATCCTTGGGGATATAACGATTGGGCAGCAGGATCTCGCCATCCGCACCGCCATCCAGATATAAACCGAAGTTAGTGTGTTTAACCACTTGCAAACTGTTGTAGCGCCCGACTAAAGCCATTTCCAATACCCTCATTGCGTGGGCGGCATTCTACCCGGTTTTGCCGTGCGATTCGTGGCTGCCGGCAAGGTTTGCCAGGCAAGCCCAGCGCAGCCATTGATTTTCCTGGGTTTTTGGTCAGTGCCCGGCCATTCGTCAGCCAGATAGCGGTTCGTACCGCGTGCCATCGGCGCCAGGTTTTTTCTGAGGTTGTTATTTAAAACAGTGGGTTAGGCAATAATTGCAGCATAAATCGGCGCTGCATCAATCGTGGGCACGAATAATTCAGGAGGATATTTGCCAAGCTATTGTCAAGTATTTCCTGTACTATGCCTGGCCCAATTAATTATCTACAGGTTAATGGCCGTCATGCGCGTAAAAGCATCCAACAGCAAAGCAAAGCCAGCTCCAGCCGTTGAAACCAGCGAGTCGATCAACGACCAGATCGCTGCGTTCCTCAAGTCCGGCGGCGAGATCCAGCAAATTGCCAAAGGCGTCAGCGGCCAGACATTCGGCCCGTCCAAGCAGATCAGCCTGGGCAAAAAGTAACCTGCGCGTCACCTGGTCCCAAAGCGCTTTGAGCTTCGAAGCGCTTGGACTGGAAGCCCTCTCCGCCCTCTTCATTTTCCATCAATCGACGAACGGCCTTCGCTGCCGAGCATTCGCCGGTATCCTTGCACCTCTCTAGCTCAAGCGTTTCAGCTTACTGACCCTTCCTGCTCCTCGCTATTTCATGGAGTGAAGCATGCGTATTTCCATTGTTCTGCTGATCAGCCTGCTGTCCTGCTCGCTGGCTCACGGGCAGGTGTTCCAGCGCGAACTCGGCGACTTCGACCTCAAGCTCGGCACCACCCCCAGCCGCAGCATGGCCGAGGGCCTGGTCACGCCATCGAGTACCGGCTCGTTTCATGGTGGGTTGGACCTGAGCCACGACAGCGGCTGGTACGTCGGCCAGTGGTCACCCAGCGCCGGCTACTCTGCTGACCTTGAGGTCGATTCCTACATGGGCTTTAAACAACCCTTCGACCAGACCCTTGGCTACGAAGTCGGCCTGATCCACTACAGCTATCCCACCGCCGATACCCTCGACAGCCAGGAGTTCTACGGCGGCCTGACCGTGCTCGGCAGCCGCTTCGGCGCAGCCCTGAGCAACGACCCGGACAAACAGAACAGCACGTTGTTCGCCGACCTCGGCGGTAATGTGCCGTTCGGCATCGGAGTCAGCGCCAAATACACCACCCACCAACTCAATACGCCGGTCTCGGTCGAGAACGGTTATGTAGGCAGCTTCAGCGACTGGTCGTTGAAAATTTCCCGTCCATGGAGAGGGATCGACTTGGACCTGATCTACAGCGACTCAAACCTGCGTGGCAGCAGTTGCTCGGCATATTCGGGCCACAACAGTGAATGCGACAGCCTGCTGACCCTCAAGATGGCGCACCCTTTTTACTAAGCGTTACTCATTAGTCGGCTGAACTGCCGCGCGCCTGCGATGCTCAAACAAAACAGCTACACCTTCGCAACCATGCCCTCGCAAGGACTCGCTCATGTCGCGCTGGTTAATACGTACCGCCATGCTCCTTACCCTGCTGCTGAGCGTCACGGCCTGCAGCCGCATCGGCCTGGCCTATCGCAACCTCGACCTGATCATCCCTTGGACCCTCAATGATTACCTGGACATCAAGGGCGAGCAAAAAGACTGGTTCAACGAACGCCTCAAGGAACACCTGACCTGGCACTGCACCACACAACTGCCCGGCTACCTGGACTGGCTGGACCGCCTGAAGACCATGGTGCAAACCAATCAGGTAACCGACGAAGCCCTGCAACAGCGCACCCGGGAAGCCAAAGCCGCCATCGCCGAAACCGCCCGGGAAATCACCCCGTCGGCCATCGAACTGCTGCAAGGCTTGAGCGACGACCAAGTCGATGACATGGACGCCGCTTTCGTCAAAGACCAGCGTAAACGCCAGCAGCAATACCTCAAGCCGACCTTGCAGGAGCAGATCCAAGAACGCAGCGAGCGCATGGAAAAGCGCCTGAACGACTGGCTCGGCCCGCTCAACATTGCCCAGCGCCAGCGAGTCGTGGCCTGGTCAACGGCCCTGGGCGACCAGAACCAGCAATGGATCGCCAACCGCGCCCATTGGCAGAACCAGTTCAGCGCAGCCGTGGCCCAGCGCCACAGCCCTGACTTTCCGAAACGCATCGAGCAACTGCTGGTCAACCGCGAAAGCCTCTGGACCCCGGCTTATCGAGAGGCCTATGACAAGACCGAAGCCCAGGCTCGTAGCCTGTTGGTGGACCTGATGGCCGAAAGCACGCCGCCCCAGCGGGAGCAGTTGCTGAAGAAAATCGATGGGGTGAAGAAGGATTTCAGTGATTTGAAGTGTTTAAAAGCGACACGATCTTAAAACCAACACACATCCCCTGTGGGAGCGGGCTTGCTCGCGAAGGCGGCACATCAGCAGGAATAACTACTGACTGACACACCGCCTTCTCGAGCAAGCCCGCTCCCACAGAGGTCTGTGTTTAGCTGTCAGGCAATCTGCGCCTTGGACGCGAGATCATCAAAGGTAAACTCATCCAGCGCATCCTCCTGCTCATCCAGCACCTGGCGCGGATGATCATTGCCCGGAATGCTGCTGTCGATCAGGCTCAACAACCGCGAGCCACGAGGCGTCAGTACAAAGTTCTCGCCATTGCCGCCCTCTTCCTCCGGCCGCGGCTCGATATAGCCGCGCTCCAGCAGTAACTTTTCGTACTCCCCGGCGACCGCTTTCAGATGATCGAGGTTCTCGATCTCCTCGCCTGCGGCTGCCTTCTGCGCCGCATACTGCTCCGCGTAAGGGCGAGGGGTGAAGCTGTGGCCGGCGCCGTTCTGCACTTCGTGCAACAACCGTTCGATCAAGTCCCAGTTATAAGTCGTCATCCTGGTCCATCCTCCAAAGAGTGAGATGCGTACTTAGGTTGTGACCGAGGCGCTACGCCGCCGTTCAGCCGGGTTTCCGGGCGGTCTATACCTTGAACCGACCAACGGCCTGTCGAATTCACCGAAGGCCAAACGACCAGTTGCTGAAGCGCCCACTCAGCGGCTCTGCCATATAGGAGAAATCACTATGAACGTAGAGAATCATCCAGTCGTCTCGCGGGAAGAATGGCTCGCAGCCCGTCGCCAGCACCTGGCCCAGGAAAAAGCCTTCACCCGCGAACGAGACAAACTCAGCGCCGAACGCCGCGCCCTGCCCTGGGTGAAGATCGACAAGCCCTACCGTTTCCAAGGCCCCCACGGCGAACTGAGCCTGGCCGACCTGTTCGGCGGCCGCAGCCAACTGATCGTCTACCACTTCATGTTCGGCCCCGGCTGGACACAAGGCTGCAAAGGCTGCTCATTCCTGGCCGACCACATCGATGGCGCCAACCAACACCTGGCCCACCACGACGTCGCCGTGGTGGCCGTCTCCCGCGCACCCTTCTCCGAGTTCCAGCCATTCAAACGGCGCATGGGCTGGGCCTTCGACTGGGTCTCATCGAACGGCTGCGACTTCAACCCCGACTTCGGCGTCACCCTCAATGCCGAAGACGTCGCAGCTGGAAAAGCCACCTACAACTACGAAAAATCCGACAGCACCGAAGGTGAACTCCCCGGCCTCAGCGTCTTCTATCGCAACGACGCCGGCGACATCTTCCACACCTACTCCACCTACGCCCGCGGCCTCGACATCCTGATCGGCACCTACAACTATCTCGACCTGACGCCCAAGGGCCGCAACGAAGAAGAAATCATGGACTGGGTGCGGCATCACGATAAATACGACGAGGCCAAGCCCCACGGCTGCTGCCACAGTTGATGCGCCAACCCGCACAAGTCGAGCGCGATCCCCGTGGCGAGGGAGCTTGCTCCCGCTCGACTGCGCAGCAGGCGCCTGCGCTGCCTGCCGACATAAATAGCGGGGTAATGAAAGGATGGGCAACCGAGGGACGCCTGTTTTCCAGACGAGAACCGGACCAGACTACGATTAAAAAGACAGGCCGATCTCGCTTGGTCTGTCTCGAATCCCCAACTCCGGCGACGTCTGGGGACGACTCAGGCGAAAGCGAGCTTTCTTACCTGCAACAAATCAACATGCTGACGAGCCACCCACAGATCGTAAGCATCCTGCATGGCCAGCCAACTCTCCGGCGAGCGGCCAAGCGCTACAGACAGCCGCAACGCCATTTCAGGCGAAACGCGGCTAGTGCCCTTCAAGACACGGCTCAGTGTCGAGGGGGCTACACCGAGTTTTTCTGCCAGCTCACGGCCGCTGATGCCGTTCGGTTCCAGATAAATCTCGGTAATAAACTCCCCAGGGTGGGGAGGGTTGTGCATGTTCATCAGTGGTAATCCTCGTAGTCCAGGACATAAGCGTTTCCGTCGCGAAACTCGAACGTCAGCCGCCAGTTGCCACTCACCATGACTGACCAGCGCCCACGCATTTCGCCTTTTAGCGGGTGAAGGCGGAAACCGGGAATGTCCATATCATCAATCGTCATGGCTGTATTCAAGGCCGCTAGCTGCATTCGTAGTCGCTTGGCATGAGCGGGTTGCATGCCTGCCGTACTGCCCGTTTCGAAGAGCTTGCGTAGCCCTTTGTGTTGAAAAGACTTGATCATGGGAAAGCCTAGCATGTTGCGCAACACGCAACAAAAATATGATGCCCCTCGAAACGCTCAAGATATTTATTTAACGACGAGCCAGATTGAGGGAGGATCGAAAAGGAAAACTATGAAAACGAGCGACTCGTAGGGCGGCCATTTCATAGCACGAAATAGTTCATCCCCGGCGGCCCTGCTGGGCCTGTATGTAATGGCGAAGAAGCTGATTGATGCGTGCCTGATAACCCTCGTCCTGCCCCTTGAAGTACTCCAGCACATCGGCATCAAGGCAAATAGTCATCGCCTGCTTTACCGGCACACGCAGCTCGGCGCGACGGTAGAAATTCTCCCCCAGTTCGGGGATATCGCTGGTGTCAATTTCCGCATCATTCAACTTGGCCAGGCGTCCCCAGTCAGTTTTCGACGTTTTCGACATAACGTATGGTCTCCTGCTTAGTGGCTTTTCGGCGGAGATGATGCGGACGACATCCGTCCCGCCGTTCGGTGTACACGACCACGCCAATCATCGCTTTGATCAAGCCGATGGTTCGACGCAGGGTGCCTCTTCACCGAAGACTACTGCCGAAACCGTCCCTCTGAAATCAGAAGCATCCCGTAAAAAAGTACGAAAGATCCTGCACAGACGTGGAAACCTCCTGCGAAACAGACGGACAGAATTACAGCAGGTCGTAGTGAAGGAAACGGGGACTTGCTCCGCTATCGTGATGAAGTAGGAAGAGGCTAAGCCACATGGCTGCTGATACGGCTAAACACAATCCTTAGGCCGAGCACCGCTCCGTGGCGAGGGAGCTTGCTCCCGCTCGACTGCGCAGCAGTCGCCTGCTTTGCCTGACCTGTCGCAGCGCCAAAGCCCACCGCTGCAAGGCCAAAGGTCCTACACAAAGCTCGGAAAGCGGCGTCTTGTGGCTCGGGAACGGGGCGGCCTATAGTCCCCCTCGTCGCCCTAAAAGGTGATTCGGGTTTGGCGACCCGACTACAGAGAATGCGAAAGCTACCAGCTCATTGCAGGTACCGACGCACCCGCAAAGCCGCTATATTCCACGGCGGCTGTGCGCGGGAGATCTTCGGATCTGCCGGTTTTCTCTGTAACCGGTTCGCCAACCTGCGCACAGCCACCACCCAATCGTTTGGCGACGACTGAGTGATGGCTTTCAGCCAATCAAACAGAGATCTTCAAAATGAATCGATACATGCCCATCACTGGCATCGACTGCGTTCCAGCAACCTTGCTCATCGACACAGAAGCCCCGTTGGACGTCCTCTTCGAAACAGCCGACTACCGCATCCGCACCGTGACACAGCTGCTTGAGAATATCGCCTTCCGCTCGGATATCAGCTCCGACACGTTGGTGCTTTCCGACTTCTGCAAAATGCTGACGATATCGCTACGCGATGGGTGTGATGTGATGGATGTGCTTGGGAGACGGCTGCGAGCGCAAGCGGCAGGATGATGAAAAATGGGCGACTTGAAGGTCGCCCGTTTCGTATTCCTAAATCGACTTAGAGGCCCGAGACGCTAGCGACAGGAATACGCTCTTGCGGCTGAGTAATGTTGTAGACATGCTGTTCACACCGATCGGCAATAAACTGAAACTCCACCAAATAAATCTTGCTTCGTTCCGGGGTAAAAGTGCTTCTGATTGGGCCGCAGCGATACCCACTATTGATGCTGCTGCCGCTGGCGTACCCCGATACCTCAAACGGCTGGTCGGCGTCGGCCTGTACCTCCAATTGTGGGAAGTGTTTCAAGGTTGCGCTGTGAACCGTTTCGTTGACCTTGAAAATCCTACTGGGAACGTGTTGCCTGACGCTTTCATGATGACCTTGGCGTGCTGACCGTCGACTGACACCTTGTTCTGCTGAAGTTGGATACCGTTGTTAAGCAAGGTGGGAGAAGAGTCTCGGACGTTGGATTTGCAGGCTGGCAGTGTCAGAACCAGGCTGAATACTAATATCGTAGTTTTTTTTCATAAACACTCTAAGCGCAACATTTAATATTATGAGGAAAGGGGACAGATTTATTTTCGAGGCTCAGTCCTCGGCCGACCTCACTGTGTTCAAAGACGAGAACAACCACACCATTCATATAAGTCAAAGTAACCACATCCCCTCCCTCAAAACCTAGCTTCTTTCTTACACCAACCCAGCCTTTATTTTCGCGAAGCACCTCGTGCACGCCAGCATTTGCTTCATACCAAGCTACTGACCCAATTAGATTCAGCACGGACTGAAAAGTAACACCTAACTGAAAACCTGCCGCACTAGCCTCAGGAACCAACTCCGCATCTAAATTCGGCACATAAATCTTGCTCATCTATACATCCTCACCAAGCCTGCCATTTACCACCAATATACTTCAGACGACTACCATCCCTATCAAAATATTGTTGATACTTGGTAATGGTTCCGGGACTAAAATCCGAACTCGAGTCAATAACCCTAATCTCCAGGCCATCCTTGTATGTAAATTTATAATACTCACCACCACCGTGAACCCCACTACCTGGATGATATTGGAATTCACTTATTTCAGGATGCCCCTCCACAACAAACGCTTCCACATTTCCAGAAGTACCTGTTTTTGGCGGTTTACGTGTAAGAAAAAAGGGGACAGATTTATTTCCCGATTCAGCCCTGGACCTATTTATTTTCCCGATTCAGCCCTCGGCCGCCCCTGCCCTCGCTGCTCTACCCGCACACCAGCAATCCGCTCGACCTCATCTACGAAACGGCTTGTCCCCGTCAGTTGACCTCGCTGCAAAGCGTCGCGGATCAATTGAAGCTGATCAGTCGGAATGGCCTGACGCAAAAACTCCTCATACCGAAGCCGCCGCTCCATCGGGGTATCACCCAAGGCCAAGAAGCACGGATCAGCATCTAACCAGCCCCTCCGGACTCATCACCTACCCGGCTTCGATAGCTTGACCACGCATAGTCTGCGACATCGGCGACCATACGAGCGCGCACAGGATTCAATTCAATGTAACGACTACAAGCGAGCAAATATGAATCCGACTGAACCACACTGGATTTGTAACGACTTTCCCACAAGGTGCCTGAACGCCCTTCCAATCGATTGCGGTAGCGCGTCGCACGGGCAGCCAGTGATTTCATTATTTGCCCCAGTCCAGCGGTTGTTTCCCCAGGAGCTAGCAACAAATGGACATGATTCGTCATCAGGCAATAGGCGTAGACCTTTACCCCGAATGCATCTTTCAGCTCGCGCAGATCAGAGAGATAGCGCTGATAATCCTCTGCCACCGCGAACACCACCTGCCGGTTATGGCCGCGCTGCACTACGTGATGCGGGTAATTCGGTAAAACAATACGTCCCATTCTGGGCATATAGGGTTCCTCCATCCGTGGAAGCTTTCAGCGTAGCAGAGGATTTAAAAATAAATCTGTCCCCTTTTTTTTCCAATTGAGTGAGAAGCTAGCTGGGCGATATTGCACTCAAAAAACAAAAAAGAAACAAATTTATTTTATGCGCACACCTTTAGAACATTGGAATCACACTAACCATCATTCAACCTACAAATAATAGCAAATTCTGATATCGGTATCTCCATGCAACTCCCCTCCCCCGAGTCGAGAACATCTTGAACAACCACAATTCCTTTTAAAAAATCAAATTCAATATCAAAGCAGTTAAACTCACACTGCCTAGCTAAAACCTTATCAGATTCAGCTCTTTGCTGAAGAGCCTCCCGCAACACCGCACGAACGTGATCACTCAGCTCTTGCGCAACAAAACGCTCAATCAGACTATTAACTTCCATATTCCCTCCATCACTTTGGGAAAGCCGTATTAATAATTCCATTCCGGACATTAATCTTAATATTTGTGGTCGCAACTCCTGATTCATTAGTACCGATCACTTTCCCTAAATCGTACTCAACAATGAATCCGCCTGGTCCGTTAGGAGTGACCTTTCCATATCTCAACGCACTATCGACATAGCTTGAAACATCTCGCAAGGAGGTTCCTTCTGCAAACTTGCTTACGCCAAGAAAAAAGGGGACAGATTTATTTTCCCGACTCTGCCCTCGGCCGCCCCTGCCCTCGCTGCTCTACCCGCACACCAACAATCCGCTCGACCTCATCTACGAAACGGCTTGTACCCGTCAGTTGACCTCGCTGCAAAGCGTCGCGGATCAATCGAAGCTGCTCAGTCGGAATGGCCTGACGCACAAATTCCTCATACCGAAGCCGCCGCTCCATTGAAGTATCACCCAAGGCCAAGAAGCACGGATCAGCATCTAACCAGTCCCCACCAGCCTCATCACCTACCCGGCTTCGATAGCTTGACCATGCATAGTCTGCGACATCGGCGACCATGCGAGCGCGCACAGGATTCAATTCAATGTAACGGCTACAAGCGAGCAAATATGAATCCGACTGCACCACACTGGATTTGTAACGGCTTTCCCACAAGGTGCCTGAACGCCCTTCCAACCGATTGCGATAGCGCGTCGCGCGGGCAGCCAGCGCTTTCATTAAGCGCCCCAGTTCAGCGGTTGATTCCCCAGGGGCTAGCAACAAATGGACATGATTCGTCATCAGGCAGTAGGCGTAGACCTTCACCCCGAATGCATCTTTTAGCTCGCGCAGATCAGAGAGATAGCGCTGATAATCCTCTGCTACCGCAAACACTACTTGCCGGTTATGGCCCCGCTGCACTACGTGATGCGGGTAATTCGGTAAAACAATACGTCCCACTCTGGGCATAAAGGGTTCCTCCATCCGTGGAAGCTTTCAGCTTAGCAGAGGATTTAAAAATAAATCTGTCCCCTTTTTTTTGCAGAGCCGGTGTGCCGAACCAACGTGGAGACCATCTCTACGGGCAGGCGCTTTCTGGCCTTACAGTAGGCGCCCGTATGGGCGCTATTGGGTCTCATGCCACTACAAGACCGTTTGATGGCCAAGTCGTTGACGGCGTTCTGGCAGGAGCGATCGGCACTCATCGCTTGAGCTAAGAACATGGAGAGTGTTTCAGTCGGCGGAAACAGACGTTCCCGATGTTCTGGCAGGGCTGACTCGACGCGCTGTAACAGTTCGGGAGCGGTGAGAAGATTGAAAAATGCATAGGCGTCGCAGTTCGAGGCGTGTCGGTGAAAACGTTGCTGTTGATGCTGAAGAATTTGCCGTCTACGATCCATTGGGGCTGTGTCCTTGGTTTGCTGGTGTGTGTTCGCAACTATCACCGTAGTCCAAGACCAGCCCCTCTTCATTTTTTGCTTTCAGTTCAAGCGTTTAGCCGCTAAGGAAGTGCCATTCAAATCTGTCCCCTTTTTTCCTTTTGCACCGACTAATTATCGGCTATGGGCAGTACTCCACCGTATAATCACTCTCTAGTTCTTGTTGTATCGATTTGGCCAGTTGCATCCCTTCGGCTATGTGCCGAAGCTCTGCCTCAGGCGTGGTAAAACCAGAATCTGGCGGGTAGTCACTGTTGAACGTCGCCTGATACTCACCGTCCCACTTACTGATTTTGGCCCTCAACTCTTGAGAAATCGGCAGATCTTCAATATCAATGTGCCCCATTCTATCCGGATCTGGGCAGAATATCGGCCCAGCCAAATACTCACTTGTTAGTCTTAACCTGATCATGGCAATGGCTTCCAAGAGCTGACCGGATTAGCTCGAACCACGAAGCCGTTTGAGCCAACCCCAACAGCAATATTTTGTTCAACACCATTGTAAGTGATGCGATAAACGTTAGCCGAACCATTGGTCCCGACAACTTTTCCACGCTCAAGAGCATTCATCACAACATTTGGAATGTCATCCCGGGAGATCCCTTTATTGATAAAGTCGACCTCGTGTCGCTTGTAGATGTGTTGCAACCCGGCGGCATCAGTACCATTTTCCAGCCAGACGGTTCGGCCGTCTGGCAGTCTACGGATATCAACCACATTTTCTGGTGTGATCTTAGTGCCTACAGGCAAGCCCGAGATCAATTCGTCTCTTGTCAGAGTCGAACCTGACACTCCTTTTGCACCAGCAATACTATTTTCCGCCTCAACCAACCCGCTAAGATTACCCCCAGCCTTCGGAGTCAGTCCATTGCTAGTCTCAAGATAGAGCTTGCCGTCCGCCGCCAAAACCTCCGTATTTCCGGTCTTGGTGTTGATGACTCTGCGATAGCCGTCGGGCAAGCCGCCCGTCGTGTTGAACGAGGCCCCTGCTGAAGTACCTTCTCGGTAGCCTGTCGGCAGAGTGGCTTGTTCCGCAATACCACCATTCTTGCCCGTAGACGCTCCATTGCGAACAGCCTTGGCTTCTTGGAATTTATCAAGAGCCGCCTGAACCCTAGGAGAAACACCTCCTTCGCCAGCGCCAGGACCGCGTGCACCACCGGAGCCCGGTATCACCAACGCAGCCAAGCTTGTTGCATTTTCCCATTGGTCAGTGACCTTCGCCAGGTTCGTCAAGTCATCCAATGCACGCTCGGTCAACGTATCCTTATATTGCGTGCAGGTCGGAGTTGTACATTTAAGATCCTGCAACGCAGTCAAGCCGCCCTGAATCGAGGTAAGCAAGGATTTAGCAAAAGCTCCGCTTACGGCCTTCTCAGACCAATCAGTAATTTCATTACTTCTTTGTTCGTACTTCCCTCCTACCCACGTGTTTTTCTGACAAGTCTCGTTAGTACCACAAGCGTTCATATCCCCGACGAAATCACTCATGTCGTGGTGGTTGAGGTTGTTGTACTGCGTCGCATTGCCAGCCACATACGAGCCGGTCTGCAAACTATTCGCATCGTCGCCAGCTACGGCGGCAGCGGCCACTACGCCTAGCAGTTGCGAGGCCATCAGCATCAGGTGGTCGCGATACTCCGGACTCATCTGAGCCGACATCCGCCGCAATTGGTTAGCGAACGTCTCGTTCACACCTGCCGCCATGGCACCGACAGCGAAGTCGCTGCCCGACGCTTCAGCGATCATGCCGCCTACCAACGCATGTAGGGCGATCTTTTCCGGGCTGCCGGTCTTCAGGTCGAGGTTACCTACCTGATCGAAGGAGTATGCCGCCAGGGTGTTGTAGACCGTCGACTGCAGGATGCTCGCCAACGTAACGTCCCGACCGAAAGCTTTGGCGATCGCAGCCGCAGATGCGTTGTTGATCAGTTGCTGACCCGCAAAATGGCTGACGGCTTCGATCGAACCTAAGTCAATTACCGTCTTGCCATTGACCTGCTTGGTCATGGTCATATTGCCAAGATACTTATCGGCCACACCGGCAGTAATGGTCGCGATAGCCGCGTCGGTAAGGCCGTCTTTGCTGACCACCGCTTTCAACCCGGCACCCAGGTCGCCCTTGTTGTTGATGGTCGCAACCGTGCCGGTAGTTGCCAGGCTGGCGGCGCCTGCCAGGGTTGCACCGCTCAGGCCAGCGCCAGCAGGGCCAAGCAGGACGGTCATCAGAATGGCAATTATCAGCTGAGCTGCCGGGCCCAGACCGGAGTTCGAGTACTTGAAGCTGGTATGGATCTCTTGTACCTGTCGCCAGTCAACACCGCCCTGTGCATCCAGTTCCTTGAGCCACGCTAGCTTCGGATCGGCCTTGACCATCGCATCGATTGATTCGGTCACCGTCTGCTTGTTGATCTGCCGAACGTCCGCGTGGATTTTGCCCACCGCATTGATCATAAGGTCGCCTTGGGCCGTCAGTTCGCTCTGACGAAGGGTCTCGTCGGTACGACCTTTGCCCTTCATGGTGAACCAGACGGCACTGGACTTGCTTTTTTCATGACTCTCTTGACGCAGGTCCTTAACACCTTCAAATGTGATGTCGCCACCGCTGTCTATGATGAGGTCATTGCCGCTGTTGAGTTCCGCCGCTTGGTACCGCTGGTCTCCTCCACTCACCAGAGTCAGATCGCCCCCCGTAGTGATCTCGCTTCCGACATTGATGACCTTTGTAACCTCGTCGCGCTGTGTTTGCTTACTGCCCCAACTACCTTTTTTCTTCTTGTCATACAGCGAATAATCACTGTCCTGTGCAGCCAGCAGTTCAAGTTTGTCACCGGCTACCAGGTAGGCTTCGTCGCCAGCAGTGATGCGGGTCGAGATCAGCGTCATGTCCTTGCCGGCATCGAGGGTAACGTCGCCACCCGCCGTCAAACTGCTACCAACCTGCTTGACGTGATCCTCTTGCGTCGTGAGTTTCTTGGATTTGGAATAGGAATGGGTTTCATCCGCTGCGGAACTCAGCAGAATGTTTTCGACGGCCGTCATACCGATGTCACGCTTGGCGTCAATCTGACTGCCAATTTCAGCAATGTCTCGACCCGCACGGATAGTCATGTCCCGACCGATGTCGAGCGAAGAACCGTATTGAATGATACTGGAGGTCTGCTTTCCGAGGTTTCCGCTGTTGCGCTGCTCAGCGGTGACGATACTCACATCTCGACCGGCATCGATGCGCGTGTCTCGCCCACTATCGAGCACACCACCATTGCTGATGAAATCCCGCCCAGCATTGATACTCAGGTCATTTGCAGCCTCAATACGCGCGGCACTGTCGACGAACTCTCGATGCAGATGCGTGTTGTCACCAGTAGCGCCAACAGAACGCTCATTGATCACGTCTCCCAAGAGGGTGACCATGCTCACATCACGTCCAGCAATAACACCACCGGCCTTATTAATGATGTTATTGCCTGCCAGCAGATCCAACCGCGCACCCGCTTCGATCAGGCCACTGTTAACAAGATCGTTACCCGCCGAAGCACTAAGGTTGTTAGTCGCCCGCAAAGTACCGGCGTTCATCAAATCCTGACCAGCAATCAGCTTGACATCCGCCCCATGAATCAACGCCCCATTCGGCGCTAGGCGATTGTTCACCTGGGCCATATACAACACCGGCACCAGCACTTTCTCGCCGTTCACCTCATGCTCTTCCAGCCAGACGATGTCATGGGTCAACGCCGCGACTTGTTCCGAGGTCAGCGTCACGCCCACCGACAGGCCGAGCTCCTGTTTGCTGGCGATGGCGTTGTTCATCAGGTACTTGAACATGTCCTCATTTGAGGTTTGGCCGTCGATAAAGCGCTGGCCGGTGCGGGCAACTACTGCTTCCTGGATCAACTTCTGCTCATAGAAACCATCGCCCAGACGCTTGGCGCTTACATCCGGGTCGTAGCCAAGATTTTTCAGCAGGTAATCCGAACTCATGAATGACTTAAGGTCGGTGAGCACCGGATTGGTCTCGATCAGGTATTTTTGCGGCTTGGATTTGAAAGAGGTGTCCGGTAAGCCTTGAACCCGAGTGACTGTCAGGGCGGCCATTGGTGTGGTGACCACATTACCGGCCAGCGGGACGAGGTTGGTCGTTGGGTTCAGACTGGTGCCGTCGACATTGACAGCCTCCACTTCGGTAACGGCGACAGAGCCGCTGTGGCGGGCGGGCATTGGTGTAGAGTGGCCGCCGCTTTCAACGGGGGCACTGACGTTGAGCGCACTGGCGCTCACATTGCTGCCGGTGGTTTGACGAATGGTCGCGATCAGTTGTCGATCGCTGGAGGCCACTGGGGCGCTAGCACCGATCTGTACGCTACGCGCCTGTGTATCAGGCAGGTCCTGCTGACGCTGGGCGGTGCTGATCGAGGCGCTGTTCATGCTCCAGCTTTGTGGCCCGGAGTTGACTTGGGTCGCCTGTTGAGCCGACCCGCCTTGGCCGCTCAAGCGAAACAGACCGTTTTGCCCCGTGGGTAAACTGAAACCCGGAAGAGTCAATGGATTGACCTGTTGTTGTGCGAGGTTGGGCGGGAGCTGACCATTGATCTGTATAACGGCCGGCGTCACCTGGCCGCTGAGTTGGGTCGAGCCAACTTTGGAGGCACCACCGGTTAAAGTGACACCTTCACGCACTACACTGTTGGTGAGGTTTTGGCTTGCATTGATGTGCACCGCACCGCCGGCCTGTACGACGGCACTGGCGAAGTTCGAGGGACCATCGTAGGTGATGGTGTTTTCAAAGAAGACACCGTTTTTTACAAAAGCGGGAGCGTCGGTGCGCACGCCGTCGCTGTAATGTGCTGGGGTAAAACTGTAGTGCCCACCGGCAAACTCCGCCCATATCCCGCCGAAGTTGAAGAAACGCATCGCTTCGCCCCCACTGAGGCGTCCCCCTACACGGGAGATGGACTCAACACCCTGACTGTTCCATACGTGCAAATTTGGGCTAATAAAGTCGCCATCCCGATATCCGGCAGCTCCCGAATCATAGGAAGGGTCATTGGCGGCGTTGTAATCCATGATCTGATGCCACCGTGACAAGTTGTCGCCGGGGGCCGAGAGCGAGCGTCTAACGATGTAATCGCCCACCGCCGCACCCTCGTTGGTGAAGCTCTGCAGGTTCAACGTCAGGTCATTGCCTGCACTGATGGTCGAGGCGTTGTTGAGCAGCTCTCGACCGTTGCCCGTAAAATTTCGACCTGCGGCGATACTGGCGGATGCAGAGTCCTGGACGATTTGTGAGTGGTAGTTCTCCACCCAAACCAGATAGCCGGGAAAGTGCGGTTGAAAGCCATCAAACGAAGAACACGAATAACACTGAACCCCGATAGCACCCGACACCAACCCACCCGTAGCCTCGAACACATCCTTGCGGTTCTCGATACGATCCGCCGCCAGGTTCAAGTCGCCGCCGCTTTCAATCGATGCCGAGATATTGGCAATCGAAGCGCTCCAGGCGTTGCTGTCATCGCGACTGATGCTGATATTGCCCGTGCCATAGACATCGGCAAAACGGTTGGTGAAGTCGTTCACGCGCAACGCCATGTCCGCGCCGCTGAAGATCAAGCCATTCTGGTTGAGCAGGCTGGACGCGACCAGGCGCAGGTTGCCGCCGCTGCCCAGCGTCCCGTAGTTGTTGATTGAGCCGGCATTGACGGTCAGGGCGGAGGCGGCAGTCATGCGACCGTAGTTGTTGAGTTGTCCACCGATATTGAGTGTGGCGTCTCCCCCGCTGGCGATGCTGCCCCCGCTGCCCAGATTCATCGAGGCTGCCGTCAGGGCCAGGTTACCCAGGCTGCTGTAGCGCCCGTTGCCACCATAACTCCCGCCCAACGTAAGACTGATCGAACCATCACTGGCAATCAGCCCATCGTTACTCCAATTCCCCCCACTCCCCACCAGGCTGGTAGAAGCCAGCAACTGCCCAGAACCCGTTTGAGTCAGGTTGTTCACGTTGACGGTCAGTCGCCCCGCCTGGATTACGCTGCTGTTGGTCCAGTTGTCAGCGGTCAGCGTCAACCCGCCACGCGTGACGAGGCTGCCGCCTGCGTTGGTGATGTTGGCCGTGGAGATATCAAAGACGCCGTTGCCTACATGCAACAGGCTGCCGCCCAGGTTCTGGAAGCGTGACGCGTTGAGGATCAGGTCACTGTTAGCGCTTTCAACCGTGCCGTTGCGGTTATCAAACAACCCACCAATCTGAAAGTCGGTCTTGCCACCGCTACCCAACGCCCGCAACTGCCCAGTCTGGTTATCCAGGCTCGCCGCCTTGATCGCCAGGGTGCTGTCGCTCTCGATAATCCCCAGGCGGTTGTTCAACGCGCCGGTGAGGTTCAGATCGATCTGGCTGCCGGCAATCTGCCCGTCGTTATCTCCGCTGTTATCGAAGTCGTTACCGGTGACGCTGACCTTGCCCTTGGCATAGAGGCCGCCGTTGCGGTTATCGAAGTTGCGGGTTGCGACGATGGCGTCACCGGTCTGCGCCGAGATGCGCCCGCCGTAGTTGTCGACTCCGCCCAGCGCGGTCAGGCTCAGGCGTTGGGCCTGGGTGATGCCGCCCTGGCGGTTGTTGTTCAGGTCGTAGCCGTTTTTCAGCACGCCGGTCAGTTGCGTGGTGAGCAGACCTTGCAGGCTGGCGAGTACGCCGCCGCGGTTATCGACATCGCGCCCGACGAGAGTCACGTCACCGGCCTTGGCTTGAATGCGCCCGCTCTGGTTGTCGATATCGCCAGCCACGGTGAGTTTCAAAGCGCCCTGGCTTTGCACGACACCCTTGCCGTTGCCAAGGCTGGCCGCGTCGATTTGCACGCCGCCGTTCTGGCTGTAGATCAAGCCATCGGCGTCGTTCTGCACCGCGCCTGCGGTATTCAGGATGAGTTGATCATTGGCCGCGACGGTGCCGCGATTGCGGTTGTCCAGGCCGCCGGTAAGCAGGATCAGCAGGCCTTGGCTGGCGATCTGGCCACCCTGGTTGTTGATTTGCGTAGCGCGTTCGACGCGCAGTGGGCCGGCGCTGGCGATCTTGCCATTGGTGTTGGTCAGGGCGCCGAGCAAGTCCAAGGTCACGGCGGCGTTGCCGATCAGGTTGCCGCCGCTGTTATCCAGGCTGGTGCCGGTGAAGCTCAGGGCTTTTAGGGCGTTGACGGTGCCGCCGGCATTGCCCAGGGCCATGGCGTTCATGACGAGCAGAGCGCCGCTGTCGATCAAGCCGCCTTGGGCGTTGTTCAGCAAACCACCCGTGACAGTCAGGGTCTGATCGCCGCCGCTGGAAAGAATCCCGCCGCTGCTGTTGTCCAGGCTGGCGGCGCTGACGGTGAGTTTGTTCTGGCCGACCAGTGCACCGGCGCCGCTGTTGAGCAGCGCCCCGCTGAGGGTCAGGCCGATGTCTCCATTGCGGCTGGAGAGCGTGCCGTTGTTGCGGTTGTCGAGGCTGGTGCCGTTGACATCCACACCCTGCCAGCCGGAGATCAAGCCGTTCTGGTTGAGCAAGGTGTCGCCGTCGAGGCTCAGGCTCTGGCTGCTGATCAGCTTGCCGCCGCTGTTGTCGAGCTTCTGGCCGCTGAGAGTGAAGCTTTGGCTACTGGAAATCTCGCCGCCCTGGTTGTCCAGGTTGCGCAGGCCGTTGAGGGTCAGCGGGCCTTTTGCGGTGATGAGGCCATTGCGGTTGTTCAGGTCATGATTGCCCAGGTTCAGCGTGAGGGCCTTCTCGCCCAGCAAGCGCCCGCCGTTTTGGGTCAATGCGGCCAAGGTCAGGTTCATGTCGCCCTTGGTCGACACCTCACCGCCGTTGCTGGAATCCAGCGAGTCGGCGCGAAGGGTGAGGTTGGCTTGGGCGTTGATCAAGCCGTTGGCGCTGTTGTTCAGCGCCATGGCATCGAGGACCAACGCGTCGCCCGCCAGCATACTGCCGCCCTGGTTGTTCAAATCGCCGCTGTTGATTGTCAGTAACTGCGCGGCGTTGATGAGCCCCTGTGCCTGGTTATCCAGTTGCTGATCGATCGCCAGGACAAGATTGCCGCGACTGGTGAGCGTGCCGCCGTTGTTGTTCAGGCTTTGCGCCTGGGCATCGACGCTGGCCGCGCCAATCATGCCTTTGACGTTGTTCAGTGCCTGGACGATGCGCAGGGTCAAGCCCTGGTTGCTGAGCAGCCGGCCGGCATCGTTGTTGAGTTTTTTAGCCGTCAGGGTGAGGGCTTGGGCGCTGGAGATTTCACCGCCCTGGTTGTTCACGCCGTTGAGGTTTTTCAGCAACAGCGTGCCAGGGGCATTGATCAAGCCGCCCTGATTGTTGAGCTGGCCGTTGTTCAGGTCCAGGCTCAGCGAGGTGTTGCTGAACAGTTGACCGCCCTGTTGATCCAGGCCGGACACCGATGCGGTCAACGCACCTTGGCTGCCGATGCGTCCGCCGTCCTGGTTGGTGACCTGGGCAGCGTTGAGGCCCAGCGTGCTGCCGCTGTTGAGGCGGCCGCTCTGGCTATTATTGAACGCGCCGGTGGTAACGGTGACCGCGCCTTTGCCGCTGATGCTGCCCTGCTGGCGGTTGTCCAGTGAGGTACTGGTCAGCAGCAACGCGCCGTCAGTCACCAGCTCGCCGCCTTGGTTGTCGAGTCGCCCCAGGCTCTGCACGGTAAGGTCCGCCGCGCTGGAGAGACTGCCCCCGGTGTTGCTCAGGTTGGCCGCGCTGACCTTCAATGTGCCTTCGCTGCTGAGCTGGCCTTGGGCGTTGATCAGATCGCTGCTCAGATCGATGCGTTGATTTTGTTGGCTGATCAAAAAGCCGCCGCTGTTATCCAACGATCCGCCGTCGAGGCTCAACTGGGCCTTGGCACTGAGCAAGCCTTTGGTGCGGTTGAGCACTTTGTCCACGGTCAACTTCAACGTTTGGCCGGCGAACACCTGGCCGCCATCGCTGTTGTCGAAGCTCTGACCTGCCAGCATGACGTCGGCAGTGCCCGTCAGCTCGCCGCCACGGTTGTCGAGCTCATCAACATTGAGATCCAGCGCTTTTGTCGCGCCGACCAGACCGGCCTGACGATTGTCGAGGCTCGACGCTTTCAGCGTCAGGGCGTCGGTGCTGACCAGCGTGCCTTTACGGTTATCCATTGTGGCGACGGTGGCGGTGAGCCCGGTCTTGCCGGCAATGCTGCCGGCACGGTTGTCCAGGCGATTGGCAACCAGTAGCAACGCACCGTCGGCGATCAACGAACCGCGCTGGTTGTCGAGTGTGTTTTTAACGTTCAGGTCAAGCTGAGCACGGCTGCTGATCAGGCCGTCGCTGTTGTCCAGGCTGTCGCTGCGACTGTCCACGGACGCGGCAGAGATGACCCCCTTGGCGTTGATCAACGCCTGCGCAGTTCTGAGCGTCAGGCCTTGGTTGCTGATCAGTTTGCCGCCGCTGTTATCGAGGTTCTGCGTCGCCAGGGTGAACGCCTGTTGGCTGGAGATTTCTCCGTTCTGGTTGTTGACGTCCTTTAGGTTGCTCAACAGCAACACACCGGCGGTGTTGATCAAGCCGCCCTGGTTATTCAACTGGCCCTGATTCATGTCCAGGCTCAGGCTGGTGTTGCTGAACAATTCGCCTAGCTGTTGATCGAGCCCGGTGACCGACGCGGTCAAGGCCTGGCTGCTGGCGATACGGCCAGCGGCGTTATTCACCTGGGCTGCAGTGAGTTTGAGTGTGTTGCCCGAGGTCAGGCGCCCACCCTGGCTATTATCAAGCGCACCGGTGGTGACTTGGGTCGCGGCCTTGCCCGAAATAAGGCCCTTTTGGCTGTTGTCCAGACTGGCGCTTGTGAGGGTCAAGGTGGCATCGGTGCTGATGGAGCCGCCCTGGTTAATCAATCCATCCGCGCTGGTAATCGTCAACGCACCCGCGCTGCCCAGGCTGCCAGCAGAGTTGTCGACGCTGCCCGCGTTGACTGTCAGTTCGCCCTCGCTGCTGATCAGGCCTTTGCTGTTCAACAGTGCGCGATCGAGCGTGATCACCAAGCCATTTAGGCTATCGAGTGCGCCTTCGCTGTTGTCGAATGTGCGACCGATCACGCTTATGCTGCCTTGGGCGTGGATCAGGCCTTTGCTCTGGTTGATGAGCTGATCGACTTTCAATTCAAGGTCAGTGCCGGCAATCAGTTTGCCGCCCGCGCTGTTGTCCAGCCGCTGGCCGCCGACCTTCACACCCAAACCGGCGGACAGTTCGCCCGCGCGGTTATCGATCTGCCCGACCTGCACATTCAGCGCTTTTGTGGTGCCGACCAATCCGCCGTTGCGGTTATCCAGTGTGTTGCCGGTCAGGCTCAGGTTGCCTTGGGAGACCAGTGCACCGCCCTGCTGCTGCAAGGTATCGATGACAGCGGTGAGGTCGGTCTGGCTGGAGATGCGACCGAGGCCGTTCTGCACTTCGGCGGCTTTGAGGTTGAGCGGGCCGACGCTGGTCAACAGGCCGCCGCTGTTATCCAGTCGCGTGCCTTCGACGTTAATGCCGGCCTTGCCGGTAATCAGGCCGTTGTTACGGTTGTCCAGTTGCGCGACCGTCAGTTGCAATGCTTTATCAGCGCGAATGTTGCCGCCGCGGTTGTCGAGCGAATCGCTGCGCACGGTCAACAGGTCATTGCCGGTCAGACGACCGCCACGGTTGTCGAAACGGCCGGTTTGCAGATCGAGCACGCCTTTGGCAGCCACCGTACCCAGCAGCTGATTGTCCAGTAGGCCGCTGATGCGCGCGGTCAGGGTGCCGTCGCTGATCAGCTGTCCGCCGTTGCGGTTGTCCAGGCTCGCCGCCTGGATACCCACAACCTTGCCCGAACCGAGCACACCGTTGCGGTTGTCCAGCGCTCCGCCAAGGGTGACGTTCAAGGCATTGTCGCCCAGGACCTGGCCGTTGCTGTTATCGAGCGCCATCGCGTTGAGCCGGGTCAGGCCAGCGCTGGAGATTTCGCCATCCAGGTTGTTCAGCGTCCCGTCGACGTTGACGGTCAAGTCGGCGTCGCTGCCCAAGGTGCCACTGCTGTTATCCAGGCTGGCTGCGCGCACATCAAGGCCATTGGCCGAGACAAGACCTTTGGCATTGCTCAATGCTTGGGCAACAACCAGGTTGAGGCTCTGCTTGCTGACGATAGAGCCGGCACTGTTGTCCAGGCTCGTGGCGACCAGGCTGAAGGCCTTGTCGCTGGATATCTCACCCTCGCGGTTGTTGACCGCCGCCAGGTTTTTCAACACCAGCAGACCCGGGGTGGTGATCAGACCGCCCAGGTTATTCAATTGCCCGTGGTTGAGGTCGAGGGCAAGGCTGGTGTTGCTGACCAATTGGCCGTTCTGTTGATCCAGACCGGTAACGCTGGCCTCCAGGGCCTTGGCGCTCGCTAAGCGACCGTCGGCGTTATTCACCTGGCCTGCCTTTAGCCGCAATGTGTCGCCGCTGATGACGCTACCGCCGAGGTTGCTCAGGGTCGCGGCGCTGTCGATGTTCAATGCGCCGATGCTGGATATTTGACCGGCGTCGTTATTCATCCCGACTGCTTTGATACTGGCCGTGGTGTCGCTTTTCACGCTGCCTTGAGCGTTGAGCAACTGACCACGCAGGGCCAGGTTCAAACCTTGTTGGGCATAAAGCGAACCCTGGCGGTTGTCCACTTCGCTCGCGTCAACGGCCAAGGTGGCACGGGTGGAAACCAGACCCTTGCTTTGGTTGATCAGGCGTTCGAGGGTCAGGCGCAGGTCGCCGTAGGCGATCAATTTGCCGATGCTATTGTCCAGCTCGCTGCCGGCCAGCACCAAAGCACCCTGGCTCGACACTTCGCCGCCTCGGTTATCGAGCTTGCCGACGTTGAGGCCTGCAGCCTGGGTGGTGGTGACCACGCCGCCCTGGCGATTGTCCAGGCTCGCCGCGCTGAGGGTCAGCAGCCCCGCCGATGAGAGCAGACCGGCCTGATTGAGCAACTGCGCCGAGAGGGTGGCCGTGAGTGCGCCGTCACTGAGCAGACGACCGGCGGTGTTATCCAGCGACGCAGCATTGAGTCGGGCGCCCTTGGTGGCGGTGAGGCGACCGCTCTGGTTGTTCACCTGGCCGCTGGCATTGATGTCCAGTACTTGCCCGGCTGATACCAGGCCCGCCACGTTATCCAGGGCAGCGACGCGCAACGTGACGTTACCCAGACTGTTGAGTTGGCCGCTGCTGTTATTCAACTGCCCAATATTGGCCGTCAGGCTGCCATTGCTGCTGACGAGGCCTTGCACGTTGATGAGCTTATCGGCAGTTAAATCCAGGGTGTTGCTGCTCAGCACCCGCCCTTTGTTCTGGTTGTCCAGAGTCGCGGCTTTGACCGAGGTGGCTTGCCCGGCGCTCAACGTCCCGCCCTGGTTGTTCAGCGTTTGCGCAACGTTGGCCGTCAGGCTACGACTGGCGACGATGCTCTTGCCGTTGTTGTTCAGGTTCTGCGCCGTAACGCTCACATCACCCGTCGCATTGCGCGTGGTATCGGCGTTGACGCCGGCTTCGATGATGCCGTTGTTGCTCAATAGCCCACCGGCGTTGAGCACGATGCTGTCGCGCGCCGCGAGGGTTTGCTGGTTGGTCAGGTCACCTTGGGTTTGAACGTTCAGCGCAGTGCCGGCATAAACCGGTCCCTGGGCGTTGAGACTGGCGGCCTTGACGCTCACCGCACCGCTGGCGGATGTCTCTGCCAGGCTCAACTGACCGTTGGCGTCGAGCTGGATATCACCGCCGCTGGCGATCAGTTTGCCGTCCAGCTTCACCCCGACACCGGCCTCGGTGCCCACCAGTTTGATGGCCCCGGCGTACATGCCACCCAGCGCCGAAGAGTCGATGGCCAGTTGCGGTTTGGCGCTGCCATCATCCGCGCGGGCGGTGGCGTTGAGGGTGTTGGCGTCGACGTCGTTGCGGCCGGCGACGATGGTCAGGTTTTTCGCCTGGATCTCGGCGTTGATTTTCGCGCTGCGGGTGATGATTTCGAAACGGTCGACATTGTTCGCATTGAGGCCCGCGCCTTCGATGGCGACGCTGCCCTGGTCCACTTGATAGCGGTTCAATTGGCCATTTTCGACAATCGGCTTACCGGTGCTCAAGGTCACTTGCGGGCTGTTGATGAAGCCGCAGCCGTTGCAAGTGATGCCGTAGGGGTTGGCGACGATGACGTGAGCCGACTGCCCCGCTACTTCGGTATAGCCGCGCAATTGGCTGGGGTTGCCGCCGTTGACTTCGTTGAGGATGGTCGTGGCGGCCGTGCCATTGAGATTCGGGTTGCCGAGGATGATCCCGCCCAACTGAGTCGATTGGGTGCGGGACGTGGCGTTGTTGAGGATCACACCGTTGCTGCCGACGTTGTAATCGCTGAACTGGTTATGAGACAGGCCGTTGCCGTTGGGCTTGGCGATGTTGACGATGGGCACGCCGTTGCCTGCCCGGTCCAGGCCGGTGCCCGGCGCACTGACCACAATGCCTTCGGCCTGGGCCCACATCGGCTGCCAGAACATGACGTTGGCCAACAGGAACGCCAGGCCACGCTTGGGCATGCCCCAGAATTGCTCGCGGGGTTGCAAGGCAGCAGAAGGTTGGCGGGCCAGGAAAGTGTATTGGCGGTCGTCCATGATCAAGTCTCGTCGCAGCGAAATTAGAGGAATGCATCCACGCGGAAGTAGATCGGCGCTTCGCGCTCGGTCAGGGCATCCGGGCGCTCCAGGGAGTGGGCGAAGGTGACGCTGGCACTCAGGTGCTCACCACGGGCGAACAACTCCACCGCGTTGCTCGACATGCGCCCGTGCTGGTCACCGTTGTAGCGGTCACCCCGAATCGCACCCTGGTCATAACCGAGGCTGGTGCCGTACTCGGCGAACACCGGGCGCAGCCATTCCAGGGTTACCGGGCGACTCCAACGCAGGTCGTTGCGCCAGTAGCCGCCGCTGTCACCGGAGAGGGATTAGTCCTTGTAGCCGCGAATCGACGACTGGCCGCCCAGGCTCATGCGCTGCGGACTGAACAGCACGTCTTCACTGCGCTGGCCGGTCATCAGGCTGCTGAAGCTGAAGGATTCGTCCCACAGCTTGAAGGGCTGCAAGTAACTGGCGGTGGCGGTGTATTTGCGATAGCGGGCGTTGGCCTGGCCGGGGCCGGGATCGTTGTCGTCCTGGGCATCAAAAGCGCCGATGCCTTGCTGCATACCCAAGTCCAGGTTGACGAAGGCATTGCCGAGCCGACGGCCATGGTTGATGCCGAACTGGGCTTCGCTCAAGCGATTGCTGCTCACCGCCAACTTGCTGTCTTCGATGAAGTTGTTGGTGCGCAAGTACGCAAGGCCAGTGTTGAGGGAGGTCTTGCTCAGGGCGTCGCGATGAATCACCCGCTCGACCCGCAACTGATGGTTCTGGCTGTCGCCGGTCTGCTTGAAATTGAAACCGTTGGCCGGGATTTGCGAGCGATACTCGCTCTGGCTGTAGGTGTAGCTGACGTTCCACCAACCCAAGGGCAAGTTGTAATTGAGCATGGCGTTGTTGGAGGTGTGCTGGTGGTCGGTCATCGCGTCATGACCGCCGCGCAACATCAGCTGATCGGCCAAGCCCAGCGGACTGTCCCATTCGAAGCTGGTGCCCCACTGCTGCTCGCCCGTGCTGCGCTGGCCGTCGTTGCTGCGCGACAAGCCTGCGCGCCAAGGCTTCTTCGGTTCGTTGGTCACACGTACTTCACTGCCACCGACGCTCTGCCCAGGGGTCAGCTCCATCTTCGCCTGGTTCGACGGCAGGCGATTGAGCTGGTCCACCATCTGCTCGATCTCCCGCAGGTTGACCAGGTCGCCGGCCTTGCCAGGGAATACCATCGCCAATTCGCGGTCCGAGAGTTTGCTGTTCTCGGCCCCCTTGAGCCCTTCAAGCCGTCCTTCCACCACCAGTACATTCAAATGTCCAGAAGACAAATCCTGCTGTGGCAGATAGGCGCGGCTGGTGACCAGGCCTTTGTCGATGTAGTGGTCGGTGATGACTTTGAGCAACTCGTTGAGCTGCGGCACGCCCAGGCATTGACCGATGTAGGGTTTGAGCAGTCCCTCGCGCTCGCTGGCGGAGAGGCTGTCGGCGCCTTTGAGCTCGATGGTCTTGATCGGGAAGCAGCGAGTCTGCGCCGGAGCGGTCGGCTCGATCGGCGCAGCGGCCTTGCCCGGCAGGTCCTGGAGTTCCTCGAGACGACGGCGCTGCTCTTCGAGCAAACGATTCTGGCGCTCGCGGATCAGGTCGGTGTCGCCAGGCGTGGGGGCGGCGTGAGCCAGGGTCAGCGGAGAAAGGCATAGCAAAGCCAGGCACAACCTCGCCCAAAAGGCGGGTGAGGACATGGTCGATCCCTCGAACAAAAGTGACATCAAAATAGTGGCGCGATGTTAATGAGCCATCATTTTGGCGTCAACTAAATGGTTTGAACTTCAAGGCTATTGCTGAAACCGTTCATCTGAAATCAGAAGCCTCCGGTACACATGTGTGAAAGATCCCAGGCAGAGCCAGAAACCTCCTGCGAAACGGACAGACAGGCCAACAGCTCGCCGTCAATGAACTTTCCAGCCAACCCCGGCCTCAACCCCTTACCTGCCCAACAAGGAATACGAGGCCTCTCATGAAAACCCTGTTGAAACTCACCCTCGCCGCCACCCTCACTTGTGCCCTGCCCGCCTGGGCTAACTGCACGCCTGAGGAAGCGACCATCAAGCGTGAACAACTGGCGGATAAAATCGCCAAGCTCACCGAACAGGACCCATCCAAGGCCAAGGAGATGAATGACCAGTTGCAGGCCATGGATCTGGAAACCTCCAGCAAGGACGTGCCGGATAAATGCCAGTTGATCGATAGGCGCATGCATGAGCTGGAAGAAGCGCAGAAGAAGGCGGAGTGACTCCCCAGACCTAACACCGCCAGCTTTTGTGGTAAGCGAGCTTGCTCTCTCACCACAAGGTTTAATTAGCCATAAAAAAACCGGACCCAAGGTCCGGTTTTTTTATGGAGCATTACTGCCGCTTCATTCAGCGGCTGGCGCTTCTGGCTTGCGGCGCTTGAGCGGGGCCAAACCGTCCTTGCTCACCAGCGATGGGGTGTCGCTCTTCGGGCGGTTGGCGGTCTTGCGCTTGGTCGGGCCCTTGGCGCCGGCTTTTTTCTTGTCGCCCTTGGCGTCGACTTTTTTCTTCTTCACACCGACAGCCTTGCCCGAGGCCTTGACCTTTTTAGGTCCGCCGTAGGTGCCTTTGACTTCCTTGATGGTGCGGCGCTCGAAGCTCTGCTTGAGGTAGCGCTCGATACTCGACATCAGGTTCCAGTCACCGTGGCAGATCAGCGAGATCGCCAGGCCATCGTTGCCGGCACGGCCGGTACGACCAATGCGATGCACGTACTCGTCGCCGCTGCGGGGCATGTCGAAGTTGATGACCATGTCCAGGCCGTCCACGTCCAGGCCACGGGCGGCGACGTCGGTGGCGACGAGGATTTTCACGCCGCCTTGCTTGAGGCGGTCGATGGCCAACTTACGGTCTTTCTGGTCCTTTTCACCGTGCAGCACGAACGCCTTGTAATCCTGGGCCACCAGGCGACCGTAGATGCGGTCGGCCATGGCCCGGGTGTTGGTGAACACGATGGCTTTTTCGTAGGTCTCGTTGGCCAGCAACCAGTTCACGATCTGCTCTTTGTGCTGGTTGTGGTCAGCGGTGATGATCTGCTGGCGAGTGGTGGAGTTGAGCTGGCTCACCGCGTTGAGCTGCAAGTGCTCGGGGTTGTTCAGCACCTTGGCGATCATCTCGCGCAGGCCCGAACCACCGGTCGTGGCGGAGAACAGCATGGTCTGCTGGCGGTTGGTGCATTCGTCCACCAGGCGCTGTACGTCTTCGGAGAAGCCCATGTCCAGCATGCGGTCGGCTTCGTCCAGCACCAGCACTTCGACTTCCTTGAGGTCGAGGTTGCCGGCGTTCAATTGCTCGATCATCCGCCCCGGCGTGCCGATCAGAATGTCCGGCACCTTGCGCAGCATGGCGGCCTGGACCTTGAAATCTTCGCCGCCGGTGATCAGGCCGGACTTGATGAAGGTGAATTGCGAGAAGCGCTCCACTTCCTTCAAGGTCTGCTGGGCCAGTTCACGGGTCGGCAGCAGGATCAGCGTCTTGATGCTGACGCGGACCTTGGCCGGGCCGATCAGGCGGTTGAGGATCGGCAGCACGAACGCGGCGGTCTTGCCACTGCCGGTTTGCGCCGTCACCCGCAGGTCACGCCCCTGGAGCGCGAGCGGAATAGCCGCTGCCTGCACCGGCGTTGGCTCGACAAATTTAAGCTCGGCCACGGCTTTGAGCAGGCGTTCGTGCAGGGCGAATTGGGAAAACACGGGTGCTACCTCGAAGAAATGCAAAAAAACAGCTGCATAGGGTAACGGTTTCGAGCGCGAAGGCCGAGTTTCTTTATACAAACGGCAGTAAATCAATGGATTTTTATAGGGCGATTCTTCATCAACAGTCACTTCTGCGGGCTTAAATGCTCTAATCGCCCTGTCGCGTCTCTATAGAAGAACCGTTTCGTCCATGGACATCAAACAACTCTGGGTCAACATCCAAGACCTCTGGGGTGCCCTTGACCAGCACCCGCTCCTGCATTCCAGCCTCGCCCTGATGTTGCTGCTGGTCATTGCCTTGGTGCTCGGACGCGTGGCGCGCTACCTGATCCTGCACGCGGCCAAATTGCTTGGCCGTCAACCGGCATTGCATTGGGTCAACGACCTGCGCCAGAACAAAGTCTTCCATCGCCTGGCGCAGACTACGCCGTCGCTGATCATCCAGTTTGGCCTGCACCTGGTGCCGGAGCTCAGCAAGACGAGTCTGATTTTTCTCGGCAATATCGCCACAGCCTTCACCGTTCTGTTCATGGTGCTGGCCTTCAGCGCCTTGCTCAGCGCCCTGCTGGATGTCTACGCCCGTACCGAGCATGCCCGCACGCGCTCGATCAAAGGCTACGTGCAACTGACGAAGATGGTGCTGTATGTGTTTGGCGCGATCATCATCGTCGCCACGCTGATCGACCGTTCGCCGCTGTTGCTGCTGTCGGGCCTGGGTGCGATGTCGGCGGTGATCCTGTTGGTCTACAAGGACACCCTCTTGTCGTTCGTCGCCAGTGTGCAGCTGACCAGTAACGACATGTTGCGGGTCGGCGACTGGATCGAGATGCCTCAGGTCGGCGCCGACGGTGATGTGGTGGACATCACGCTGCACACGGTCAAGGTGCAGAATTTCGACAAGACCATCGTCTCGATTCCCACTTGGCGGTTGATGTCCGAGTCGTTCAAGAACTGGCGCGGCATGCAGCAGTCTGGCGGACGACGGATCAAGCGCAGCCTGTTCATCGACGCCAGCGGCGTGCGTTTTTTACATGACGAGGAAGAGCAGCGCCTGACCCAGGTTCGCCTGCTGACCGACTACATCGGCCGCAAGCAAGCCGAACTCAAGGCCTGGAACGAAGCCCAGGGCAACGTCGCGGCAATGTCGGCCAACCGTCGGCGCATGACCAACCTGGGCACCTTCCGCGCCTATGCCCTGGCCTATTTGAAAAGCCACCCGGAGGTACAGCCGAACATGACCTGCATGGTCCGCCAACTGCAGACCACCGCCCAAGGCATCCCGCTGGAAATCTATTGCTTCACCCGCACCACTGCATGGACCGACTACGAACGCATCCAGGGGGATATTTTCGATTACTTGCTGGCGGTCATGCCGGAGTTCGGGCTGAACCTGTATCAGCAGCCGAGCGGCACGGATCTGCGCTCGGGGTTGCTGCCGGCAATGCTGGGCGCGAGTTCTATTTCAGAGCCGCAGAAGCAGGTGGTCTGAACCTAAAACACATCACCCTGTGGGAGCGGGCTTGCTCGCGAAAGCGGAGTTTCAGGCAACGGATATATCGACTGAAACGAAGCCTTCGCGAGCAAGCCCGCTCCCACAGGGATCAGCGTGTAGCTGGCGATTGGCGGATCCCCAACCGACTGATCCACACCGCCGCCAGGATCACCGACCCGCCCAGCAACAGCCGCCCCAGTGCCTCATGCTGGTTCCAGATCAGCAGGTTCACCAGCAGCCCCACCGGCACGTGCAGGTTGTTCATCACCGCCAGCGTCCCGCCATTGACCAGGCAGGCGCCTTTGTTCCACCAATACAACCCCAACGCAGTGGAGACCAGGCCAAGGAATACCAGCACGCCCCATTGCAACGGCGCTTCAGGCCAGAAGTTGGTTTTGCCGAACAGCAGGAAGGCCGGCAGCGCCACGGCCAGCGCGCCCAAGTAGAAATAGCCGAAACGCCGGTAGTGCGGCAGGTCGCTCGGATGGCGCGCCACCAAATGCTTGTACAGCACCTGCCCCGCCGCGTAGGTGAAATTGGCCAGTTGCAGCAGCAAAAAACCCATGAAGAAATCCGGATTGATCCGGTCGTAGCGAATCACCGCCGCGCCGGCCACAGCCACCAGGGCCGCAATCAGCGCCCAGGGATTGAAGCGGCGGTTCAGCGCATCTTCGATCAAGGTCACGTGCAGGGGCGTCAGGATGGTAAAGAGCAACACCTCGGGCACCGTCAGCACCCGAAAGCTCAGGTACAGGCACACGTAGGTCACACCGAACTGCAAGGCACCAATCAACAGCATGCCGCGCATGAACGCCGGCTCCACCTGGCGCCAGCGTGTCAGCGGAATGAACACCAGCCCGGCCAGTAAGACCCGCACCAGCACGGCGAAGTAGCTGTCCACATGCCCAGCCAGGTACTCGCCGATCAGGCTGAAGGAAAACGCCTGGATCAGCGTCACAAAAAGTAGATAGCCCATACGCCCCTCGTTTCGAATGGCGGCGAAGATAGCGGGTTTTGGTGGTTGTCGCTAACCGCAATAGCCAGACCAGCACTGGACACTGTGGGAGCGAGCTTGCCCGCTCCCACAAGGGTTGCGCGGCGAGCCATGGAATCCCAGGCAAAAAAAAGCCCGATCTCGCTAAAGCGTTCAATCGGGCTGATGCACTCAGGAGCAACAAGTGCGAAGGGAGGTTCGATGCGCAGAACGGTTTGAAGGGAAGCGCCAGGTCACTAGACCACCTGGCGATTACCCGAGGATTAACGGATCAGGCGACCTGGGACAGCTTGGCGTTGGCCTGATTCAGGCCCTTCTCCTGGAAGTCGCCGCCCAGATTCATGCCTTCGGCATGGATGAAGGTCACGTCGTGGATGCCGATGAAGCCCATGACTTGGCGCAGGTAGGGTTCCTGATGGTCGGTGCTGCCACCGGCATGGATGCCACCGCGAGCAGTCAGCACGAAGGCGCGCTTGCCGGCCAGGAGGCCCTGGGGACCGGTGGGGGTATATTTGAAGGTCACGCCGGCACGCAGCACGTGGTCGAGCCAGGCTTTCAGAGTGCTCGGGATGGCGAAGTTGTACATCGGTGCAGCCATCACCAGCACGTCGGCGGCCAGCAATTCATCGGTCAGTTGGTTGGAGCGCTCCAGCGAGGCGTTTTCGATGTCGTTGCGCTGCTCGGCGGGCTTCATCCAGCCACCCAGCAGATTGGCGTCCAGGTGCGGCACAGGGTTGATGGCCAGGTCCCGAACGCTGATTTCATCGGCCGGGTGCGCGGCTTTCCACTGGCTGATGAAGGTCTGGGTCAGTTGACGGGAAACCGAGTCTTGCTGGCGGGCACTGCTTTCGATGATCAGAACGCGGGACATGGCTTGTAGGCTCCATCTGAGAATGTTGTCAGTCGATGGAGTGAAGGTTAAACGCGAGCATATCGATGAAAAAGCGCAAATAACTGCTGTAAAGCATCGATAATTTCGTTTATAAGCGAAGCAAGCAGTGTCGCTGCCTGCTCTGGCCTATTTCGGCTGGCAGGTCAGCTGGATACGCAGCTTGATGATATTGCGGTTGAACTTGGCCGTGGCGTTCTTGAACTTGCCGGCGGCGACTTCGATCCGGCGGGTGCGAGGCGCTTCGGGGCCGTTGCGAAACACCACGGTGCAGGCCGCGTCGGTGCTGCCGTAGTTGTTGACCTGGATGGAGCCGATGTCGGCATCAGTGTCATAGGCGGTGTAGTCGATGCTCAGGCCGTTGAGGTGTTTCTCCACATCGATCGGGTACGCAAACGCAGTCAGCGGCAGCAAGGCCAGCAGCGCACAACAGATTTTCTTCATTCGGCAGTCTCCACAAGGGACCGCCAGCTTAGGACAAGAGGAGCTCAATATGAAAGCGCCCCGCGTGACCCTTGATCAATGGCGAACGTTGCAGGCGGTGGTGGACCACGGTGGTTTCGCCCAGGCCGCCGAAGTGCTGCATCGTTCCCAGTCATCGGTGAGCTACACCGTGGCCCGCATGCAGGATCAACTCGGCGTGCCGCTGCTGCGCATCGACGGACGCAAGGCTGTGCTGACCGAGGCCGGTGGCGTGTTGCTGCGCCGCTCCCGGCAGTTGGTTAAACAGGCCAGCCAGCTGGAAGACCTTGCCCACCACATGGAACAAGGCTGGGAAGCAGAGGTGCGCCTGGTGGTCGACGCCGCCTACCCCAACGCCCGCCTGGTACGCGCCTTGACCGCGTTCATGCCGCAAAGCCGTGGCTGCCGGGTGCGCCTGCGTGAGGAGGTGTTGTCCGGTGTCGAAGAAGTGCTGCTCGAAGGCGTGGCCGACCTGGCCATCAGCGGCTTCAGTATTCCCGGTTTCCTGGGCGCGGAATTGAGCGATGTCGAGTTCGTCGCGGTGGCCCATCCCGAGCATGCCCTGCACCGTCTCAATCGCGAGCTGAACTTCCAAGACCTGGAAAGCCAGTTGCAAGTGGTGATCCGCGACTCCGGTCGCCAGCAACCACGGGATGTCGGCTGGCTCGGCGCCGAACAGCGCTGGACGGTGGGCAGCCTGGCCACCGCCGCGACGTTTGTCGGCAGCGGCCTGGGCTTCGCCTGGCTGCCTCGGCACATGATCGAACGGGAACTCAGAGAGGGTTTGCTCAAGCGTCTACCCTTGGAACAGGGAGGCACCCGCAATTCCACCTTCTATCTGTTCTCGAACAAGGAAAAGCCCCTGGGCCCGGCCACGCAGATCCTCATCGAACTGCTGCGCACCTTCGACACCGCGCCGCTGGATGCTCCGTTCGCCGCCCCTGAACAAGCCTGACAAGGACTTCACCGATGGCCTATTTCGCCCACGAAGATTGCAATTTGCACTACGAGGAATACGGCCACGGCGCGCCCTTGCTGCTGGTTCACGGGCTGGGCTCCAGTACCCGCGACTGGGAAAGCCAGATCCCGGTGTTTTCTGCCCGTTATCACCTGATCGTGGTGGACGTGCGCGGTCATGGGCGTTCCGACAAACCGCACGAGCGCTACAGCATCGAAGGGTTCAGCGCCGACTTGATCGCCCTGATCGAACATCTGGACCTCGGCCCCGTGCATCTGGTGGGCTGGTCCATGGGTGGCATGATCTGCTTTCAACTGGCGGTGGACCAACCCGGTCTCATCAAGAGCCTGTGCATTGTCAACAGCGCGCCCGAAATCAAAGTCCGCACGCCCGATGACTGTTGGCAATGGTTCAAGCGCTGGAGCCTGATGCGTATCCTCAGCCTGGGAACCATCGGCAAGGGCCTGGGCGCGAAATTATTTCCCAAACCCGAGCAAACCGAGTTACGCCTGGAAATGGCTCGGCGCTGGGCAAAAAACGACAAACGTGCTTATCTCGCCAGCTTCGATGCCATCGTCGGATGGGGCGTGCAGGAACGGCTGTCGCAAGTGGCCTGTCCAACCCTGGTCATTTGTGCCGACCACGACTACACCCCGGTGGCGCTGAAAGAAGCCTATGTAAAGCTGCTGCCCGATGCTCGGCTGGTGGTGATCGCCGATTCCCGGCACGCTACCCCGCTGGATCAACCCGAACGTTTCAACCAAACCCTGCTCGAATTTCTGACCGCAGTCGACTCCACCACTCAGGACCACTGACCCCATGCTGAAAAAAATTGCCCTCGCCGCCGGCACCGTACTGTTTGCCGCCAACCTGATGGCCGCGCCAGCGCCACACGTATTGCTGGACACTACCAACGGCCAGATCGAAATCGAACTGGACCCGGTCAAGGCCCCCATCAGCACCAAGAATTTCCTTGGGTACGTGGACAGCGGGTTCTACAACAACACGATCTTCCATCGCGTGATCCCAGGCTTCATGGCCCAGGGCGGCGGCTTCACCACACAGATGCAACAAAAGGAAACCAAGCCGCCGATCAAGAACGAAGCCAGTAACGGCCTGCACAACGTTCGCGGCACCTTGTCGATGGCCCGCACGTCCAACCCGGACTCGGCCACCAGCCAGTTCTTCATCAACGTGGCCGACAATGCGTTCCTCGACCCGGGCCGTGACGCCGGTTACGCGGTGTTCGCCAAAGTGGTCAAGGGCATGGACGTGGTGGACATCATCGTCAATTCCCAGACCACTACCAAACAAGGCATGCAAAACGTGCCGATCGACCCTGTGCTCATCAAGTCGGCCAAGCGCATCGACTGAGGCGGCACACGGCAAGCCTGAGCGGCGACGGCAATCCCGCGCCGCTCATAGCAAAAAGGAGAGCCCCTGCCAGGGCATTTACAGATGGTTTATCGCCGCTTCGAAACACTGATCGATATCTTCCGCGACGCCCCAACCTCGGCCCCGCCGAACCGGGTCCTGCCCTTCTACACCTATTACCTGAAACAGGTCTGGCCCAGCTTCGCCGTGCTGCTGGTGGTGGGCCTGATTGGCGCGCTGATCGAGGTCGCGCTGTTCAGCTACCTGAGCCGCATCATCGACCTGACCCAGGGTGCGCCCAACGTCAACTTCTTCAAGGACCATGGCCTGGAACTGGCCTGGATGGCGGTGGTGGCGCTGGTCTTGCGGCCAATCTTCGTGGCCCTGCACGACCTGCTGGTGCACCAGACCCTGAGCCCCGGCATGACCAGCCTCATCCGCTGGCAGAACCACAGTTATGTGCTCAAGCAGAGCCTTAACTTTTTCCAGAACGACTTCGCCGGGCGCATCGCCCAGCGCATCATGCAGACCGGCAACTCGCTGCGTGATTCAGCCGTACAGGCCGTGGACGCCTTGTGGCATGTGCTGATCTATGCGGTCAGCTCGCTGGTGCTGTTCGCTGAAGCCGACTGGCGCCTGATGATTCCGCTGCTGATGTGGATCGCCGCCTATATCGGCGCGCTGTGTTACTTCGTGCCGAGGGTCAAGGAGCGCTCGGTGATATCGTCCGACGCCCGCTCCAAGCTCATGGGCCGGATCGTCGACGGCTACACCAACATCACCACCCTGAAGCTGTTCGCCCATACCAACTTCGAGCAGCAATACGCCCGCGAAGCGATCCAGGAACAGACCGAAAAAGCCCAACTGGCAGGCCGTGTGGTGACCAGCATGGACGTGGTCATCACCAGCATGAACGGGATGCTGATCGTCGGCACCACCGGGCTGGCCCTGTGGCTGTGGACCCAGTCGTTGATCAGCGTGGGCGCCATTGCCCTGGCGACCGGGCTGGTGATTCGCATCGTCAACATGTCCGGCTGGATCATGTGGGTGGTCAACGGCATTTTCGAAAACATCGGCATGGTCCAGGACGGCCTGCAGACCATCGCCCAACCGGTCAGCGTCACCGACCGCGACCAGGCCAAGCCCCTGACGGTGGCCCGTGGCGAGGTGCGTTTCGAGCACGTGGATTTCCACTACGGCAAGAAAAGCGGGGTGATCGGCGATCTCAACCTGACTATCAAGCCGGGCGAGAAAATCGGCCTGATCGGCCCGTCTGGCGCAGGTAAATCCACCCTGGTGAACTTGCTGCTGCGCCTCTATGACGTGCAGGGCGGGCGCATTCTCATCGACGGCCAGGACATCGCCGAAGTCGGCCAGGAAAGCCTGCGCGAGCGCATCGGCATGATCACCCAGGACACGTCGCTGCTGCATCGCTCGATTCGCGACAATTTGCTTTATGGCAAGCCCGACGCCACTGACGCGCAACTCTGGGAAGCGGTCCACAAGGCCCGTGCCGATGAGTTCATCCCACTGCTGTCGGACTCTGAAGGCCGCACCGGTTTTGACGCCCATGTCGGCGAGCGCGGCGTGAAACTCTCCGGCGGCCAGCGCCAGCGCATCGCCATCGCCCGGGTGCTGCTCAAGGACGCGCCAATCCTGATCATGGACGAAGCGACCTCAGCGCTGGATTCGGAAGTCGAGGCGGCGATTCAGGAAAGCCTCGAGACCCTGATGCAAGGCAAGACGGTGATCGCCATCGCCCACCGCCTCTCCACCATCGCTCGGATGGACCGCCTGGTGGTGTTGGAAAACGGCCGCATCGCCGAAACCGGCAGCCACGCCGAGCTGCTGGCCCATGGCGGGTTGTACGCCCGGTTGTGGCAGCACCAGACGGGTGGGTTCGTAGGGATAGACTGATGTCTACCTGACACAGTTGCCCCTGTGGCGAGGGAGCTTGCTCCCGCTGGGCTGCGCAGCAGCCCCAACAAGGTTGAGCTCCACCCGGCTCTATGGGGTGACGCTCGATTTTCAGGGGCGCTTCGCACCCCAGCGGGAGCAAGCTCCCTCGCCACATAGTCTTGTGCGAATCGACAAGGTCAGCCCAACAACCAAGGCCTTTCTGAAAAATTCTGTCCAGCAATCATCCTGCCCACACAGCCACGGCATACTCCCCGCCGACCACGGCCAAAACCGCCACCGTCCATGACGCTGGCGGTTTTTTTATGCCGCTGGATTTGTCGCCACACTCTGCTGTACTCAGCTCAGGTTCTGGAGATGAACCTGTCGTAATCTGCTGGATGCATAACCGATTATCACGACTGTTTTTCAAGGATGCTTATGTCTTTATTCAAACGTTCAACGACTGAGTTGTTGGGTACGTTCTGGCTGGTGTTGGGCGGCTGCGGCAGCGCGGTATTGGCCGCTTCCGGGATTGGCGTGCTGGGGGTGGCCCTGGCGTTCGGCCTGACGGTGCTGACCATGGCGTTCGCCATTGGGCATATCTCCGGCTGCCACCTGAACCCGGCCGTGTCGGTGGGCTTGTACGTGGGCGGGCGGTTTCCGGCCAAGGAATTGCCTGCCTACATCATCGCCCAGGTCATCGGCGGGGTGTTGGCCGCCGCGCTGATCTACGTCATCGCCAGCGGCAAGGAAGGCTTTGACCTGGCCGCGTCCGGCCTGGCCTCGAACGGCTACGGCGAGCATTCGCCCGGTGGCTATTCAATGGCGGCCGGTTTTGTGACCGAGCTGGTCATGACGGCGATGTTCATCCTGATCATCCTCGGCGCCACCGATAAACGCGCACCGGCCGGGCTGGCACCGATTGCCATCGGCCTGGCCCTGACGCTCATTCACCTGATCTCGATTCCGGTCACCAACACCTCCGTCAACCCGGCCCGCAGTACCGGTCCGGCGTTGCTCGTCGGCGGCTGGGCCATCGAGCAATTGTGGCTGTTTTGGCTGGCACCGCTGTTGGGTGCTGTCATCGGCGGTGTCTCGTACCGCTGGTTGGCCAACGAAGAAAGCTGACTCACACCCGCGAAGATCAGCACTGTCGATAGGGCAGTGCTGCTTTCGCCTCTTCGGCATAGGCCAGCACGCCCTCTTGCTCGCGCACGAGGAAGTCCGCCACCGCCGCCTTCAACCCCGGATGCCGCAAGTAGTGCCACGAGCGGGTAATCACCGGCTCGAACCCGCGAATCAGCTTGTGTTCGCCTTGGGCACCGGCATCGAAGCGCTGCAAACCCTGGGCGATGGCATAGTCCATGCCTTGGTAAAAACAGGTTTCGAAATGCAGGCGGTCGAACTCCGCCAGGCAGCCCCAATAACGCCCGTAGAAACTGTCCCCGCCCACCAGGCTGAACGCCATCGCCACCGGCCGTGAACCTTGCTTGGCCAGCACCACGCGAATGGCCTCGGGCATGCGCTCGGCCAGCAGGCTGAAGAACGCCCGGGTCAGGTACGGCGCCTGCCGTCGCACCGCGTAGGTGTTGGCATAACAGGCGTAGACAAAATCCCACTGGGCCTCGTCCAGTTGATGGCCTTCGAGCCACTCGAACTCGATGCCCTGCCCCGCCACTTGTTCACGTTCCTTGCGCATCTGCTTGCGCTTGCGTGAACTGAGCGCGTCGAGAAAATCCTGGAAGTCCCGGTAACCACGATTTTGCCAGTGATACTGACAGCCAATCCGCTGTAACCAGCCTTCTTGTCCGGCCAGCGCCGCATCGGTGAAGGCATCGGTGAAGTTGATATGGGCGCTGGAAAGGCCTTCGATTTCCAGATAACCCGGCAGGCTGCCCAGCAGCTCCAGGCCATCCTCGACACGGGCCGCCAGCAATCGCGGGCCGCTGACCGGACTGAACGGCACCGCCGTCAGCAACTTGGGGTAATACTCGATCCCGGCCCGGGCACAGGCATCGGCCCAGGCGTGGTCGAACACGTATTCACCGTAGGAATGCCACTTGCGATAACTGGGCAGTGCCGCCAACAGACGACCGTCTTCAATGTGCAGCAAATGCTCGGCCTGCCAGCCCGATTGCGGGCCGAGGCTGGCACTGTCTTCCAGGGTACTGAGGAAGGCGTGGCGCAGGAACGGTTGATTGGCGGGTACCAGGGCGTCCCATTCTTGCGGCGCGATGGTGGATAGGGTGTCCAGTACGTGAAGCGGCATGCAGTTCCTCGATATCCAGACAATGGATGGAGCGAGTATCGCCGATCCGGACGGTAGGAACGAGATGCAGGGTACTTTTTTACGGGCTTGGGTGATGAATGATCCAAAATAGGATATTGGCGGTACTACTCGATACCTTGCTGCTCGAGAAAATCAGTTATTAGAGGTCGCCCCTTTCCTTATTTGCGAATATTCTTCATTTCCGCCGCTCCGAGATTTAAATTCTTAAAGTATTTTTCCTGTTCCGCCCCCTTTGCTAATGCGATCATTTTTTTGTCAGCCCCTGCAATGATTCTAAAATCCCTCAGACTATGCCTGGTCACTCCGGATTTATATATGTGATCTCTGGCAAACTGATACTCCACCTTGGCAGCCTCCAACACCTTGACACTGCGTTGATACTCAGCCATCGCAGCAAGTTTTTCATCCAGCAGCCCAGGATGACTATAGAACTCATAAGTTAAATAATCCGCTCTCCGAGAATCGGCGACATCTTCATAGAATCCCATTCTCTTCTTGAGAACCGCTACATCTTTAGGTCTAATTTTTTTTATGGACGCTGGACTTGCAATGCCTAACCCTGCTTTATCTGGATTAGTTCTTAGAAAACTCTCAGGAATACTTGTAGATCCGGGACGGTATTTAGCGGACGCCGTGGTATTAGTGAAAAACCTTATAAGACCCCCAAAAGAAACATGCCCCGTCGGATCCACATTATTAATCGGATCCCCTTCGCAATACATGTAAGCATTCAAGCCCCCTTTACCAAACGGACTCAAGTTGTCCGGACTGTGAAACCTCATCAATCGCGGGTTGAAGACCCGGTAGCCATTGCCTAGAAAATACCAACCGCTTTGCGTTTCGCGCCGCTCGCCGTTGTAACCCAAATGACTGTTCGCCGAGCTGCCTTCAACCCGATGGCCATAGGGTGAATACGCAATACTCGTGAGTCCCCGCCGAGTAACTTCACCCATCACGCTGTTCTTATCATCGCCCATCAGCAATATGGGACTGGCATCACCACCGGTTTGGCACTCGGCGAGCACCACGCCCTCTGCACGCACGAAGGTTGTGCTGACAGTCCCGCTGACCTCACTCGCCAGCTCATCGTTTCGGTAGAACCGATGCTCTTTGCCCTCGGACGTAGTGCGCCCGATCAAGCTATCGAGTGCGTCGTAGTGAAAGCGGGTGGTCGGCTCATCGGGCGAGGCACCGAAGTTGGTAATGGGGTGATTGGACCCAAGATCTGAATCCGCCATGATCGACTCTCCAGGTGAGCTATGGTGGCCTGAGGAAGTAAGCACGCTTTCCGGATACGGCGAAACTGTCAGGGTTGACAGGTGGTTGCCCATACAGCACTTCAGGCAAATACGAAGTAAAAAAAACCCCACCAAAGGCGGGGTTCAAAGGAGCTTTAACGGATGAAGCAAGAACGCTGTATCAAATCAGCACCGTTTAGAACACGTACTGAGCGCGCATGACAAAACCGTCGCCGTCGTCGTCGCCATTGGCGTTGGTGACTTTGTCGGTCTTGGCCTTGATGTAGGCGGCGGAGATTTTCACCGCTTCGTTGGCGTACCAGTTCACACCCAGGTTGTGCACTTTGGCTTCGGCGTCGCCCACGTCGCGGGTGGCGCTGGCGGTGGTGATGTTGTCGTCTTCGACGGTCATGCTGTCGAAGCGATAGAACACTTCCCAGGCACCGATGGATTTGTTCTGGGGCTTGATCGCGTCGAACTTGCCGACTTTATAGCCGCGGGATTCGCCGGTGAGGGTGTAGGCACCCTGGACATAGAAGCCGTGGCCCTTGATGTCTTCAAAGCCGTCGGCATCCGCCTTTGTCTTGCGAGTGATGTACTCACCCTGGATCGACGCCGGGCCCATGGCGAAAGCGGCTTCCAGGCCGAACGCGGTGTCGCGGTCGTAGGAACCGGCCGGCGAGTTATTGGCGCCGCCCAGTACCGGACGGTTGCCGTTTGTGCCGGCGTCGTTGCCGCCGAGGGTTTCAACGCCGCGCATGCCCAGGCGGGAGCGATAACGGGCGTCGAACACGGTGTCGGAAACATCACGCGAAGCTACGTTCAGACCGAAGTGCAGGACATTGCCGGCGTCATGCATCGGCGCGAAAACGAAGCGACCATTGACCTGCTTGACGCTGTTGCCGTCGGTGTCGTTGTTGTCTTTGCTGAACACGCCGGCCGACGCGTAGAACGAATCGGCGAAGGTGCTGGACGCCTGCAAGCCCATGCCGTTCTGATGGCTGTTGGCCCAGTCGATCAAATCATAGGCCGCGTTACGCTCAGGTGCGGTGACCCACTTGGAACTGGTGGCTTTTTCCAGGCCGAAGTCGGGGTCGAAACGGCCGACTTTGATCGAGACCGGTTTGAAGCCGTTGTAGGCCAGGGACGCCTCGTCGAAGTAGCCGTCATCGGAACTGCCACTGTTGTGGGACATGTCGTAGTTGATGGTGTAGGCCCAATCCGTGTACAGCACGCCGGACAGTTCCAGGAAGGCGCGACGGATGTACGCGGCGTCGGCGGTGTCACCGTTCTTGGTGTAGAGACCGTCGAACTGGCTGTAGTCAGCCTGCACACGACCGCCGAGCTTGAAGCTGAACTCTTTGTCGGTGGTAGCGACCTCAAGGCCGCCCTTGGTTTTGACCACGATATCGGCGCCGTCGGTGGTGACGGTGCCGGCGAAAGCCTGGGCGGTTACTGCCATTGCCAGTGCGCTGGCGGCAACACCTGCGAAGTGCTTACGGATCATCGAAGAATTCCCCTGTTGGTAGTCTATGCGTTAGAAAACACGCGGAACTGGGCCCGCTGGTGTTGGGAGGGGATCTTGGCGATGGGTGATGTCAGGCAAGTTGCCATCAGATAAAGATTTTATGACAGTGGAACTTTTTACTTCGAAAGGAAATAACTGAGAAGCAGCGGCAAGGGGTGAGCTGCAAGGGGCAAGTTAGAGCAGTCGGGGTGGGTACAGGAACTATGAGTGGTGACGCTTACGTTCAGCCGCGAGTTTTTCAGCAAGGTGATCCAGGTTGGGAATCGGGGCTTCAGGCAGCTTTTTGAGGGTCGCCTGCATCAGGCGCATCTGGCGGATAAACCGCCGGCAGTTGGGGCAGAACATCAGGTGGTGGCGCACCATCAGGCGCTCACGGAAACTCAGTTGGCCGTCGAGATAATCGCTGGAGCGCGCGACTTGTTCCTTGCAGGTCAGCATTCGCCGGTTTCCTCGAAATGTTCCACGGTCGCGAAGACCTTCAGTCGGGCGCGATGCAGCAGCACGCGTACGTTGGAGAGCGAGATGTCGAGTAGATTACAAATCTCTTCCGGCTCCAAGCCCTGGCGTTCACGCAGCGTCAGCACGCTGCCTTGCAGTTCCGAGAGGCTGAGCAAAGTATGTTCAAGGCAATCGCGGAGTTCGTCCATCGTCAACAGTGCTTCCGGCGTGTCCTGGTGCCAGGCGAACGGCGCCTGCAGCCAGTGGCCGTCGGCGGCGAAACGATCATCGCCCAGGGTACCGTGGGGTGACGGAAGATCATTGAGCGGCACTTCCCGACGGTTTTGTTTGTAACGCCCTTTGGCAGCGTTGGCCGTGATGGTCAACAACCACGTCTTGAGGCTGGAACGTCCCTGGAAGCCATTGAGGTTGCGCACCACCGACAGCCAAGCGTCCTGCACCACTTCGTCGGCATGGCGGCTACCGACGATGGCATAGGCTACCGCGCGCATAGCGCCCTGGTAGGTGCTGACCAGTTCCCTGTAAGCCTGTTGCTCGCCGGCCAGCAGGCGTGTGAGCAGTTGGGTGTCAGTGGTGACCGTCATACAAAACCCGTTGCCTGGCGATGTTATGTGGCGAGGGAGCTTGCTCCCGCTCGGTTGCGTAGCAGCCGCAAAATCTTGGGGCCGCTTCGCAGCCCAGCGGGAGCAAGCTCCCTCGCCACAAAAGCGATCGATCAACGCTTGCGCAGGATCACGCTACCAATCGAATAACCAGCGCCGAACGAGCTGAGCACCGCCACAGCGCCGCTGGGCAGGTCGTCCTGGTATTTGTGAAACGCAATCACCGAACCAGCCGAACTGGTGTTGGCATAACGGTCGAGAATCACCGGTGCTTCCTCTTCAGTGGCTTCGCGGCCGAGCAGCTTGCGCACGATCAGGTGGTTCATGCTCAGGTTGGCCTGGTGCAGCCAGAAGCGCTTCACTTCGCCGACGCTCAGTTGGTTTTCTTCCAAGTGGGCACCGATCAATTCGGCCACCATCGGGCAGACGTCGCGGAACACTTTGCGGCCTTCCTGGACGAACAGCTTGTCGCGGCTAGCGATGCCTTCTTCGGCGGCGCGGTTGAGGAAACCGAAATTGTTGCGGATGTTGTTGGAGAACTTGGTGAGCAGTTTGGTGCTGACCACGTCGAACTGGTACGGCGAGGTCGCCTGGTCCGCCCGTTCGATGATGACGGCGGTGGCCGCATCGCCGAAGATGAAATGGCTGTCGCGGTCACGGAAGTTCAGGTGGCCGGTGCACACTTCCGGGTTGACCATCAGGATCGCCCGGGCCTGGCCCAGTTGCACACTGTTGGCCGCCGCCTGGATGCCGAAGGTTGCCGAGGAGCAGGCCACGTTCATGTCAAAACCGAAACCTTCGATGCCCAGGGCCTCCTGAACTTCGATGGCGATGGCCGGGTACGGACGCTGCAGATTGGAACAGGCGACGATCACCCCGTCGATGTCGGCAGCGGTGCGGCCGGCGCGTTCCAAAGCCTGTTTAGCGGCACCGACAGCCATTTCGCAGAGCACCGACCATTCGTCGTTGGAGCGTTCAGGCAGGCGCGGCGTCATGCGTTGCGGGTCGAGGATGCCGTCCTTGTCCATGACAAAGCGGCTCTTGATGCCAGAAGCCTTTTCGATGAACGCCGCATTGGATTCGGTCAATGCCTCGACTTCACCGCGCTCGATGGCGTCGGCGTTGTCGGCGTTGAATTGGGCGACATAGGTATTGAAAGATTGCACCAGCTCTTCGTTGGAAATGCTGTTGGCCGGGGTGTACAGGCCGGTGCCGCTGATGACGACGTTATGCATGGTCGTGTCTCTGATCTGTTCAGGCAGAAAGTATTGGCACCGACGTACCAATACGCAAAGGGACTTTTCCCATCCCGGGAAGCAGCCCTGGCATCGCTTTATTCCGATCCGCCCGTGGCATTGAAGCTCAAAACCACGGGACCGGCATTTATAGGCGCGAAGTTTGCCATAAACCCGGGGGGATTGGCTCATTCTCCCTTACTTAACGCCATAACCCCTGTGGGAGCGGGCTTACTCGCGAAAGCGGTGGGTCAGCTTGCATCAATGTTGAATGTGCAATTGCATTCGCGAGCAAGCTCGCTCCCACAGGGGTCCGGTGGTGTTCAGCTGATTGGGTTTCAACCCTCCACCTGCCCCCACTGCTTGCCCAGGCGCTTATCGGAAATCGGCACCTTGGTCCCCAGTTGCTGGGCGAACAGCGATACCCGGTATTCCTCCAGCCACCAGCGGTACAGCTCCAACTGCGGGTCGCGCTTGCCTTCCTGGGCGTGTTTGCTGGCGCGGGCCTGGTATTGGGCCCAGAGGTTCGACAGTTCGCCGCTCCAGACCCGGTCCTTTTGCACCTGGCTGCCCAGCTTCTCGAAGCGTTGCTCGATGGCCTTGAGGTAGCGCGGCATTTCCTTGAGCCACTGATGCGGGGTTTCGCGCACGAAGCCCGGGTACACCAGATGGCTAAGCTGTTGCTTGATGTCGTTCAGTGCCACGGCCTGGGCCAGGTCGATCTTGCCCTTGAAGCGCTTTTGCAGGCCGTGCCAGAGCTTGAGGATGTCCAGGGTCAGCTTCGCCAGGCGTTCAGCATGCTCGGTCCAGCCGCCACGCTTGCGCTCGGCCAGGGCAGCGAGCGCGGCGCCGTCGCGGGGCAGGCTCGCTTCGCCTTCGAGCACGCAGCTGTCGAGGCTGGTAAGCAGGATGTCTTCCACCAGGCCGTCGATGCGGCCCAAGTCGCGGTACAGCAGGCCCAGTTCCGTCAGCCCCGGCAGCTTGCCGCGCAGGAATTTGGCCGACTCGGCCAATTGCTGCATCAGCAAGCGCTGCAACGCGCGGCGATGTTGGAATTCGGCTTCGGCCGGTGTGGGAAAACGGCCTTCCTTGACCACGCCACCCTCTTCCACCAGCGCCGGATAGACCGTCATCGACAACCCGGCGATCTTCTGCTGGGTTTTCTCGGCCACCGGCGCGAAGACTTTTGCCTCCACCGGCGCCTGGCTTTTGGCCGTTTGCGGCACGGCCAGGGCCGCCTGGCTGGCTTCGGCAAAACGCGCCGTCAGTTCGGCCAGGTCACGGCCTTCGCCCAGGAATTTGCCTTGGGCGTCGACGATTTCCAGGTTCATGCGCAGATGGCTTTCCACCTGCTGCGCGGCTTCCGCCCAGGCTTCGTCGCTGACCCTTGCGCCGGTCATGCGCAACAGCTCACGGCCCAGGGCTTGTGGCAACGAACCTTCGGCGAAGGTGATGCGTTGCAGCGCCGCCTTGACAAAGTCGGGCACCGGCACGAAGTTCTTGCGCAAGGCCTTGGGCAGGTTGCGCACCAGGGCGATGCACTTGGCCTCGATCATCCCCGGCACCAGCCATTCCAGGCGCTCTGGCGGCAGCATCGGCAGCAACGGCGCCGGCACGCGCAAGGTCACGCCGTCGCGCGGATGGTTGGGCTCGAAGTGATAGCTCAGCGGCAAGGTCAGGTCACCGACGCGCAACGTGTCGGGGTAATGCGTGGCGGTGACTTCACTGGCCTCGCGGGCCAGCACATCTTCTTCGCGCATGATCAGCAACTGTGGATCTTTCTGGCTGTTGATCCGGTACCAACTGTCGAAGGTCGCGGTCTGGTGGATCTCGGCCGGCAACCGTGCGTCGTAGAAGGCGAACAGGGTTTCCTCGTCCGCCAGGATGTCACGGCGACGGGCCTTGGCTTCCAGCTCGTCGAGCTGTTCCAGCAAGCGGGTATTGGCGCTCAGGCATTTGGCCTTGGACTGGATCTCGCCACGCACCAGCGCCTCGCGGATGAACAACTCACGGGACACCACCGGGTCGACCGGCCCGTAGTGCACCGGTCGGCGACCGACCACGATCAGCCCGAACAGGGTGATCTGCTCATAGGCCACCACTTGTCCACGCTTCTTCTCCCAATGGGGTTCGAAGTGGTTTTTCTTGATCAGGTGCCCGGCCAGCGGCTCGATCCAGTCTGGTTCGATCTTGGCCACCATACGCGCGTACAGCTTGGTGGTTTCCACCAGCTCGGCGGTCATCAGCCACTGTGGGCGCTTCTTGCCCAGGCCCGACGACGGATGAACCCAGAAACGCCGCTGACGGGCACCGAGGTAGTCGCCGTCTTCGGTTTTCTGGCCGATCTGGCTCAGCAGGCCCGAGAGCACCGCTTTATGCAGTTTCGGGAAATCCGCCGGCTCCTTGTTGAGGCTCAGTTGCATGTCCCGGCAGATGAGGCTCAATTGCCGATGGGAATCGCGCCATTCGCGCAGACGCAAGTAGTTGAGGAAGTTCTTGCGACACCAGTTGCGCAGCGGGCTGGCGGTCAATGCCTGGCGCTGCTCCTCGAAACCGCGCCACAAATTGACCAGCCCGGCGAAATCCGAGTCCGGGTCTTTCCATTGGGCGTGGGCCTGGTCGGCAGCCTGTTGGCGCTCGGGCGGACGCTCGCGCGGATCCTGGATCGACATGGCGCTGGCCACGATCAAGACTTCCTGCAAACTGCCCAGCTTCGCCGCTTCCAGCAGCATGCGGCCCATGCGCGGGTCCACCGGCAAGCGCGCCAACTGGCGGCCCAGCGGGGTCAGTTGACTGTTGCGATCCACCGCCGACAGCTCTTGCAGCAGGTTGAAACCATCGCTGATGGCCTTGCCGTCCGGCGGCTCGATGAACGGGAAGTCGGTGATCTCGCCGAGGCGCAGGTGCAGCATCTGCAAAATCACCGCCGCCAGGTTGGTGCGCAGGATCTCCGGGTCGGTGAATTCGGGCCGTCCGAGAAAATCTTCCTCGCTGTACAGCCGCACGCAGATCCCCGGCTCGACGCGCCCGCAACGGCCCTTGCGCTGGTTGGCGCTGGCTTGGGAAATCGCTTCGATGGGCAGGCGCTGGACTTTGGCGCGATAGCTGTAGCGGCTGATACGCGCGGTGCCGCTGTCGATCACGTAGCGGATGCCCGGCACGGTGAGCGAGGTTTCGGCGACGTTGGTCGCCAGCACTACACGGCGGCCCGGGTGAGACTGGAAGATCCGTTGTTGTTCGGCCGGCGACAGGCGCGCATACAGCGGCAGGATCTCGGTGTGCTTGAGCTGGGCCTTGCGCAGCATCTCCGCCGCATCGCGAATCTCGCGCTCGCCCGGCAGGAACACCAACACATCGCCAGGGCTGCGGCGCTCGCTGCGCTCGTAGGCGGCGATTTCGTCGAGGGTGGCGAGGATCGCTTGGTCGACGGTCAGGTCGTCCTCGACGCGGTTGCCCTCCTCGTCCTGCTCCAGGGTCAGCGGGCGATACCAGGTTTCCACCGGGAAGGTGCGCCCCGAGACTTCGACGATGGGCGCGTCATCGAAGTGTTTGGAGAAGCGCTCCAGGTCGATGGTCGCCGAAGTGATGATGACTTTAAGGTCAGGACGGCGCGGCAGCAGAGTCTTGAGATAACCCAGCAGGAAGTCGATGTTCAGGCTGCGTTCGTGGGCTTCGTCGACGATAATCGTGTCGTAGCGCTCGAGGTAGCGGTCGTTCTGGGTCTCGGCCAGCAGGATGCCGTCGGTCATCAGTTTGATCAGGGTGTTGGCGTCGCTCTGGTCCTCGAACCGCACCTGATAACCCACCAGCGCCCCCAACGGCGTCGCCAGCTCCTCGGCCACACGGCTCGCCACGCTACGGGCGGCGATCCGGCGCGGCTGGGTGTGGCCGATCAGGCCATGCTGGCCACGACCGATTTCCAGGCAGATCTTGGGCAACTGGGTGGTTTTACCCGAACCGGTTTCGCCGGCAATGATCAGGACCTGATGCTTGAGCAAGGCGTCCTTGATTTCGTCGCGCTTGGCGGCGATCGGCAAATTGTCGTCATAGCGGATCACCGGCAGGCTGGCCTTGCGCGCCAATACCTGGTCGCACGATGCTTGCATGCGCACCACCCATTGGGCCAGCTTGGCCTCATCGGGCTTCTTGCGCAGCTCGAGCAACTGACGCCGCAACCGGTGACGGTCGGCGAGCATGGCGTGGTCGAGGTTTTTCAGCAGCTTGTCGATAGCGGGGGCTTGGTCAGTCATCAGGTACGCAGGGGTCGTCGGTTTGTGCAGGGGGCGGATTGTCGCAGATTTGTGCGCAAGACGACGAATGCAACCCGTTTAATGGTCAAGCAGGCTTTTGTGGCGAGGGAGCTTGCTCCCGCTCGGTTGCGCAGCAGCCGCAAAAACTTGGGGCCGCTACGCGACCCAGCGGGAGCAAGCTCCCTCGCCACATGAGGCTTCGTTTGTCTGCCGGGTTATTCGTTGTCCAGGTCTTTTCGCCGATACGGGAACACGTCGATCACTTTCCCCGCCCGAATCGCCTCTTGCAGGCTTTTCCAGTAATCGGCGTTGTACAGCTCGCCATGCAACTGGTCGAACAACTTGCGCTGCCCCGCGTCGGCGAACAGGAACGGAGGGAATTCCTCGGGGAATACGTCCAGTGGCCCGATGGAATACCAGGGCTCGGAGGCCATTTCGTCTTCCGGCGTGCGAGGTTGGGGGATGTGCCGGAAGTTGGCCTCGGTCAGGAAGCAGATTTCATCGTAGTCGTAGAACACCACGCGGCCGTGGCGGGTCACGCCGAAGTTCTTGAGCAGCATGTCGCCAGGAAAAATGTTCGCTGCCGCCAGTTGCTTGATGGCCAGGCCATAGTCTTCCAGCGCCTCGCGCACCTGGGCCTCGTTGGCGTTTTCCAGGTAAAGATTGAGCGGCGTCATGCGCCGTTCGGTCCAGCAGTGGCGAATCAGCACCGTGTCGCCTTCCACCGACACCGTCGAGGGCGCCACGTCCAGCAGTTCTTCCAGGCACGCCGGCTCGAATTTACTCAAGGGAAAGCGGAAATCGGCAAACTCTTGGGTATCGGCCATGCGCCCGACCCGGTCGACACTTTTCACCAGGCGATACTTCTCGATCACCGTGGCCCGGTCGACGTTTTTCGATGGCGAGAAGCGGTCCTTGATGATCTTGAAGACCGTGTTGAAACCCGGCAGCGTGAATACACTCATGACCATGCCGCGCACGCCCGGCGCCATGATGAACTGGTCGTCGGTGCTCGCCAGGTGATTGATCAAGGCCCGGTAGAACTCGGACTTGCCATGCTTGTAGAACCCGATGGAGGTGTACAGCTCGGCGATGTGCTTGCCCGGCAGGATGCGCTTGAGAAAACCGATGAATTCGGCCGGCACCGGCACGTCCACCATGAAATACGAGCGGGTGAACGAGAAAATGATCGACACCTGCGCCTCGTCGGTGATCAGCGCATCGATCTGGATGCCCCGGCCTTCACGGTGCAGCAATGGAATCACCAGCGGCCACTGGTCATCCCGGGTGAAAATCCGGCCCACAAGGTATGCGCCCTTGTTGCGATAGAGCACCGAAGAAAACAGCTCCACGGTCAGCTCCGGGTCCTTGCAGACCCAGTCCGGCAGGTTCTCTCGCAGTTGGGCTTCAAGGCGTTGCAGGTCGCCCGGCAAATCGGCGTAATCCTGGCTGAAACGGTAGTCGGCAAAAATTTCCGTCAACATCCGGTCCAGTTGCCCCTGGGGTTTGTAGGTGCGGGTCTGGGCGGCACGGGCCCGGCGCAAGCTGGGCCGGGTGGTGTGGATAAACATGGTGCCGTCGCTGATCAGGTCGTGGCTGAACAGCCCGCAGAAGATCGAGTTGTACCAAGTCTCCGACAGTTCATCGTCAAAACGCAAGTCAATCAAGCTGATGTAGGCGCTCTTGACCAGCGGCCAGCAGCCCACGTCCATCAGCGCGTCGGGCTCGAATGCCTTGCGCAGTCGCGCCACGGTCTCGAAGACTTTTTCTTCATACAAGTTGATGCGCGCCGCCGAGGCCGTTTGCGCCTCCAGCCACTGGGCCTGTTCGAACCGGGCGCGGGCGCCGTCGGTGATCTGCCGGAAATGCTCACGATAATCATCGAAGCCTTCGAGGATCGAACGGGCGATATCGGTGGCGGGCCATGGCTGCGGCATAGGGTGAACCTCGGCGGGTCATGCTTGTTATTGGCGACTGAGCTTAGAGGCCAATCGCGCGGCAACGCAACCATTGCCATCGGTCTTTCGGGCGGCGACACTTGCCGCCCCAAACAAGGAAGGAATGACTCGTGAACCCCGTCGATATCCTGCGTTTGCTGTCACTGGCCGCCATCTGGGGGGCGAGCTTCCTGTTCATGCGCATCATCGCCCCCGTCATTGGCACGATCCCCACTGCATTTTTCCGCGTGTCCATCGCCTTCGTCGGGCTGCTGGTGATCCTGGCCCTGATGCGCGTCGACTGGAATTTTCGCGGCAAGCTGAAAGTGGTGATGGTGCTGGGCCTGATCAATTCAGGCATTCCGGCGACGTTCTACTCGCTGGCCGCCCAGGTTCTGCCGGCCGGTTATTCGGCGATATTCAACGCCACCACGCCGCTGATGGGCGTGTTGATCGGCGGCTTGTTCTTCAGCGAAAAACTCACCACTGCCAAAGTCAGCGGCGTGTTCCTTGGTTTGCTCGGCGTCGGCATCCTCACCCGTGCCGGCCCGGTGGCGTTCGACCTGCAATTGCTGATGGGCGCCCTCGCCTGTCTGCTGGCGACCACGTGTTATGGCTTCGCCGGGTTCCTCACCCGCCGCTGGCTCGATCATCAAGGCGGGTTGGACAGCCGCCTCTCGGCGCTGGGCAGCATGTTCGGCGCCACGGTGTTTTTGCTTCCAATGTTTGGCTACAGCGTCATCAGCCAACCGCCGGCCAGTTGGGGCGGCTGGAGCGTCTGGCTATCGCTGCTGGGGTTGGGCCTGGTGTGCACGGCGCTGGCGTACATCCTTTATTTCCGCTTGCTCAGTTCCATCGGCCCGGTGAAATCCATGACCGTGACGTTCCTGATTCCGCCGTTCGGCGTGTTGTGGGGGGCATTGTTGTTGGATGAGCCGTTGGGCATGGCGCATTTGTATGGCGGGGTGTTGATTGCGGCGGCGTTGTGGTTGGTGCTCAAGCCTGGGGCGGTGAAACCGGATGCGGCGCCGGCCCGGTAGGGTGTCGGTGTGGCGAAAAATGCCTTCGCGAGCAAGCCCGCTCCCACAAGGCCTGCACAAGACCTGTGGGAGCGGGCTTGCCCGCGAAAGCGATTTAACAGTCAGCAAAAAATCTAACGGTCAGCGGCTTTTACGAAACACAAACACCAACCCGACGATGATCAGCCCCATCCCCAGCCAGCTCAACAACGCCAACCGGTTGCCGAACACCAGGTAGTCCATGATCGCCGTCACCGCCGGCACCAGGTAGAACAGACTGGTGACATTCACCAGGTTGCCCCGGGCGATCAGACGGTACAGCAGCAACGTTGCCAGCACCGACACCACCAGCCCCATCCACAACACCGGCACGATGAAGCCCGTGCTGTACTCGACGTGAAACGGCTGGAACGGCACGAACACCGCGCACAGTACGAGCCCGGCCAGGTATTGCACCGGCAGTGTGCCCAGGGGATTGTCGGTGATGCGCTTCTGCATGATGGAACCTGCCGTCATGCTCACCAGCGCGAGCAACCCGTAAAGCATTCCCGCCAGGGACATGCCAGCCAGGCCGATGCCCTGGTACACCACCATGACCAGCCCCACCAACCCGAGCATCAGGCCGAACATCCGCTGCCAGGAACGCTGACGCTCCATGAGCACCACCGTCAGGATCGGCTGAACACCCATCAGGGTCGCCATCACCCCAGGGGTGACGTTCATTTGCAGGGCCAGCAGATAAAAAATCTGATAGGCGCCCAGCAGCACCAACCCGGTGGCCGCCGCGTACAGCATCGGTTTGCCGGGCTTGGGCAGCTTGAACTTGAGCAGTGGAATCAACAGCACCAGCGCGCTCAACGCAATGGCAAAACGGATCAACAGGAAAGCGAAAGCGGAAGCATGGGCCAGGCCCAGTTTGGAAAAAATCGCCCCGCTGCTCCATAGCAAAACGAACAGGCTCGTGGAAGCCGCCGCCAATAAGGCGTTTTTGGAAACGGAAAACATGAGATACCACCTGTAGTCAGGCAAAAGCCAACTCAGCCGAGGCTGAAGTCCAGTAGTTGTTCCAGGCGAGCACAGGGGATGACAGCAGTTGCCGATCAGCCCTTGGCGCCAACACCCGGCGGTGATACGACGGCGTACACCGGTGGGTTACTGGCAGGTGGGGGGTATTGACCGATCTGCGCAGGCTGCTGATTCCCGCACGGCACGACGCCAGCGCTGAACGCTGGAACGACAACCGCGATGACAGGGGATGCAGGCATGAGCCGATCTCTTGGAGGGTGGGTTCGAAAACCCAAGAGCGCTGACTATAACCAGCGCTCGAAGTGTTACGCAATGTTTAAACGAATAACCAGTAGCCAAGGGCCGTCAGCACCGCGACCGCCAATATCGGCCGCATCACCCGGTAGGCCTTGGGGTGCTTGCGTTTGAATTGCTTGACCCTACCGCTGATGCCGTCGCTGAACGACTTGCTCCAAGCATAAGCGCGGTTAATCCCGCCGACACGTTCGTCATCGAGGTTCTGCGGCGCGGTAGCGCGGCCGAGAAAGGCGCTGATGGCACGGTTGAGACGGGTCATCAACCGGCTTTTCAGCGGGCGCTCAACGTCACAGAACAGGATTACGCGGGTTTGCGGCGTTTCATTCTTGACCCAGTGCACATAGGTCTCATCGAACATGACGTCTTCGCCGTCGCGCCAGGCATAGATCTGCCCATCGACGAAAATCCGGCAGTCATCGGAATTGGGCGTGGACAGCCCCAGGTGATAGCGCAAGGAGCCGGCGAACGGATCACGGTGGGGATTCAAGTGGCTGTCGCCCGGCAGCAAGGCAAACATTGCCCCCCGGACATTGGGGATCCGGTTGACCAGCTCGACGGTGCGGGGGCACAGCAATTCAGCCGACGGCAGCGCTTTGTCGTACCACTTGAGGTAGAAGCGCTTCCAACCTTTCTTGAAGAACGAACCAAAACCGGCATCGTTGTTCTTTTCCGCCGCGCGGATGTATCCCTCGTCAAACAGGTGCATGGCCTCGTCGCGGATGACTTGCCAGTTGTCCTTGAGCACGTCCAGCTCGGGAAATTTGCTGCGGTCCAGGTAAGGCTTCGAGGGCACGCCGGAAAACAGGTACATCAAGGCGTTATAGGGCGCGAACAATGCCGAGTGGTTGACGAACTGGCGCAAGACCGGCAAACGCGCCTTACCGCGCAGATGCACATAAAGCGTGCTGCCCAAAAACAGCAGCAACACCGAGGCCTTGGCGACAAACGAAACGGTCATTTTACAACTCCTTGTCCAAAAACAACTGACGCAACGCCATCAGCCCGACGCAGCAGCCGGCCATGTTATAGATCGCAGCCTGGCCAAGAAACCGCCCGACGCAACATTCACTGTTGAAAATCACGCAACAATGCCCTTCTTAACATGCTTGACCTGAACGTTGGCTGACGTCGGTCAAACGTCTTTCCCGATCCCGCCCACCACATCAAGGAGCAAGGGCTTCTGTGGCGAGGGAGCTTGCTCCCGCTCGACTGCGAAGCAGGCGCCTGCGACTTGATGCGGATCGCCTGTTTAGGGGTGCTTCGCACCCCAGCGGGAGCAAGCTCCCTCGCCACAAGAGCGCCCACCGTATCCGTTGCCGTTACTGTTGAATCTCCTGCTCGGTAAACAGATCGCTGAACAACATGCTCGACAGATACCGCTCGCCCGAGTCCGGCAGGATCACGACGATGGTCTTGCCTTGCATTTCCGGTTTTTCCGCCAGGCGCACCGCCACGGCCATCGCCGCGCCACAGGAGATCCCGCAGAGAATGCCTTCTTCCTGCATCAGGCGCAGGGCCATGGCCTTGGACTCCTCGTCGGTGACTCGCTCGACCTGGTCGACAATCGACAGGTCGAGGTTCTTTGGCACGAACCCGGCGCCAATCCCCTGGATCTTGTGAGGGCTGGGCTTGATCTCCTGCCCCGCCATCGCCTGGGTAATGACCGGTGAAGACTCGGGTTCGACGGCTACCGAGAGAATCGGTTTGCCGCAGGTGTTCTTAATATACCGCGACACGCCGGTAATGGTTCCGCCGGTGCCCACGCCCGCGACCAGGACATCCACCGCACCATCAGTATCGTTCCAGATTTCCGGCCCGGTGGTTTTTTCATGGATTGCCGGGTTCGCCGGGTTATCGAACTGCTGCGGCATGAAGTATTTGGATGGATCGCCGGCGAGGATCTCGGCAGCCTTTTCGATGGCCCCTTTCATTCCCTTGGCCGGTTCCGTCAGCACCAACTCGGCGCCCAGGGCCTTGAGCACTTTGCGTCGTTCGATGCTCATGGAGGCCGGCATGGTCAGCGTCAGCTTGTAGCCGCGGGCGGCGGCGACGAAGGCAAGCCCAATGCCGGTATTGCCGGAGGTTGGCTCGACGATAGTCATGCCAGGCCGCAGCTTGCCCGAGCTTTCAGCGTCCCAGATCATGTTCGCGCCGATACGGCACTTGACCGAATAACCTGGGTTACGCCCTTCGATCTTGGCCAGGATGGTCACGCCGCGCGGGGCAATGCGGTTGATCTGCACCAAGGGCGTGTTGCCAATGGAATGGGCGTTGTCAGCGAATATGCGGCTCATGGCTGGGGTCCTTAATGCAGCGGGAATTTAAGCGCTTAAAGGTAAGCCTGTTGCTAAAGGGCGTCCAGTTGCACCGAACGTTCCAGTTGTTACAACAGTCAATGGCTTTAATAACGCTGGAGACTGATTGCCATGAAGCGTCGATACAGCTGGCCCCTGTGGGGGCTCGCCGCCATCGTTGCGGTGCTGGTGGCCCTGCACTTCACGCTGCCTTACCTGGTGCGCGACTACCTCAACGACAAGCTGGCCGACATGGGCGATTACCGCGGACAGGTCACCGACGTGGACTTGGCCCTCTGGCGCGGGGCCTATCGGATCAACGGCCTGAAAATCGTCAAGGTCGACGGCAAGGTCCCGGTACCGTTCGTCGATGCGCCGCTGGTCGATCTGTCGGTCAGTTGGCACTCGCTGTGGTACGACCATGCGGTGGTGGCCGAAGCGGAGTTCGCCCGCCCCGAAGTAAATTTCGTCGACGGCGGGACCAATCGACAGGACTCCCAGACCGGCCAGGGCACCAACTGGCGCGAGCAACTGAGCAAATTGCTGCCGATCACGTTCAACGAAGTGCGGATCAGGGACGGCAAGCTCACCTTCCGCAACTTCAACTCCAAGCCACCGGTCAATCTGCGAGCCACGGACGTCGATGCCAGCTTCTACAACCTGACCAACGTCGTCGACACCGAAGGCAAGCGCGACGCCCGCTTCGAGGGCAAGGCCCTGGTGGCCGAACACGCGCCGCTTGAGGTGCAAGCCACCTTCGACCCGCTGAGCAATTTCGAGGATTTCGACTTCCGTCTGCGGGCCCGGAACATCGAACTCAAGCGTCTGAACGATTTCGCCGCGGCCTACGGCAAATTCGATTTCAATGCCGGCCACGGCGACGTGGTAATCGAGGCCCAGGCCGATAACGCCAAGCTCAGCGGCTATATCAAGCCATTGTTGCGGGACGTGGATGTATTCGACTGGCAGCAGGATGTGGAAAACAAAAACAAGAACATCTTCCGTTCGGTCTGGGAAGCCTTGGTAGGGACGGGCGAAACGGCCTTGAAGAACCAGCGCAAGAACCAGTTCGCAACCCGGGTGGAGCTCAGCGGCAACGTTCATCAGCAGGACATCAGCGCCTTCGAAGCCTTTTTGCAAATCCTGCGCAACGGTTTCGTCCAGGCGTTCAACGCTCGCTACGAGCAGCCAGCGCCCTCCAACGACTAGGACTTGCGCGTGACAGCACAGCTGCCGACCGGCTCCGCCGCCGCTATTGCCGTTCCACGCTGCAGCGAGTCCCAACCCAGGCACGCGAGGGCCAGCGAACGCGGTACCGCCTCACGCCCGCTGCTGTAGCGACTGATACTACGAGCACTGACCCCAAGGGCTTCGGCCGCTTTGTTCAGCGGCAGGCCGGTACGGGCGCGCCAACTGATGAAGATGCGGGTATTTTCATCCACGGCGTTTTGCGCCAGCGCGTCCAGGTACAACGTATCGGCACCGATCTGGATATCCAGTTCGGGCCATTCCACGCTCCAGCCATCGTCGCCCAAGGTCGCACCGCCAAACGCCTCCTCTTCAAGCAACGGGCGCAAGCCTGGGTAACGTTGCACATCGACGCTCAGGTCCAGCGTCAATTCTTGTCCGTTGATGAACGTCAGTTCGAGACTGAACGGCAATAAAACCTGCACGGTCGAGAGCCGCGGTCGTTTCATCGACAGCATCGTTGCCAATCCTCCAACAATTGCACCTGATGGCCCCTGACCCAGTCCAGCGCTTCTTTGATGATCAACGGCGGCGCCCGGCCCACCATCACTTCGACGGTTTCCAGGCTCAGGACCACGTCCAATCCGCCGCCGGTGAGGTGGACATGGGGCGGTGGGTGATCCCTTTCGCGCAGTTGAATGCGGTACGTATTTTTGATCGATATTTAGTTGTCATGCGTCAAACATATCGCCAAATTGGCGATATGCAATACTGGCAAGCAGCCGAGACTGAGTCAACATGTGACGCCCCATTCAGAGACTGAATACGGCGTCTGCGTTCACAGTCGGCGGGACCTCGCGTTATAGTCGGGGCATGTCATTTATTTCGTGCGCCCTGCCCCGCCAGGCCGTCGACCCCGCTCGAGGAAACTGCAGATGAAGTTCGAAGGCACCAGCGCCTACGTGGCCACCGATGATCTGAAACTGGCCGTGAATGCCGCTATCACCTTGGAGCGGCCGTTGCTGGTCAAGGGCGAGCCGGGCACTGGCAAGACCATGTTGGCCGAACAACTGGCCGAGTCCTTCGGCGCGCGACTGATCACTTGGCATATCAAGTCCACCACCAAGGCCCACCAGGGTTTGTATGAGTACGACGCGGTCAGCCGCCTGCGCGATTCGCAGCTGGGCGTGGACAAGGTCCATGACGTGCGCAACTACTTGAAAAAGGGCAAGCTCTGGGAAGCCTTCGAGTCCGAGGAGCGAGTGATTCTGCTGATCGACGAAATCGACAAGGCCGACATCGAGTTCCCCAACGACCTGCTGCAAGAACTCGACAAGATGGAGTTCTACGTTTATGAGACCGATGAAACCATCAAGGCCAAGCAGCGACCGATCATCATCATTACCTCCAACAACGAAAAAGAACTGCCGGACGCATTCCTGCGCCGCTGCTTCTTCCACTACATCGCCTTCCCCGACCGCGTCACCCTGCAGAAAATCGTCGACGTGCACTATCCGGACATCAAGAAAGACCTGGTCAGCGAAGCGCTGGACGTGTTCTTCGACGTGCGCAAGGTACCGGGCCTGAAGAAAAAACCTTCCACTTCCGAACTGGTGGACTGGCTCAAGCTGTTGATGGCCGACAACATCGGCGAAGCGGTGTTGCGCGAACGTGATCCGACCAAAGCCATCCCGCCATTGGCCGGTGCCCTGGTAAAGAACGAACAGGATGTGCAATTGCTCGAGCGCCTGGCGTTCATGAGCCGTCGCGGCACGCGCTGATCCTCTTCGTTAACAAGAGCGAGGGCGATTGCCATGCTGCTTAACCTGTTCAATGAGATGCGCGCCGCCAAGGTGCCCGTGTCGGTGCGCGAACTGCTGGACCTGATCAATGCGCTGAAACAGCGGGTGATCTTCGCCGACATGGACGAGTTTTATTACCTGTCCAGGGCGATCCTGGTCAAAGACGAACGGCATTTCGACAAGTTCGACCGGGCCTTCGCTGCGTATTTCAACGGCTTGGAAAAACTCGACGATCATCTCCAGGCGCTGATTCCCGAAGACTGGTTGCGCAAGGAATTCGAGCGTTCGCTGACTGACGAAGAACGGGCGCAGATCCAGTCCTTGGGCGGTCTGGACAAACTCATCGAAGAATTCAAGAAACGCCTCGAAGAACAGAAGGAACGCCACGCTGGCGGCAACAAGTGGATCGGCACTGGCGGCACGAGCCCGTTCGGCTCCGGCGGTTTCAACCCCGAGGGCATTCGTGTCGGCGACGCGGGCAAGCGTCAAGGCAAGGCCGTGAAAGTCTGGGATCAGCGCGAGTACAAGAACCTCGACGACCAAGTGGAGCTGGGCACCCGCAACATCAAGATCGCCCTGCGTCGCCTGCGCAAGTTCGCCCGCCAGGGTGCGGCTGAAGAGTTGGACATCGACGGCACCATCGACCACACCTCCCGGGACGCAGGCCTCTTGAACATCCAGATGCGCCCGGAGCGACGCAACACCGTGAAGTTGTTGTTGCTGTTCGATATCGGCGGCTCGATGGACGCTCACGTGAAGATCTGCGAAGAACTGTTCTCAGCCTGCAAGACCGAGTTCAAGCACCTGGAATATTTCTACTTCCACAACTTCGTCTACGAGTCGGTGTGGAAGAACAACCTGCGCCGCACCTCCGAGCGCACCTCGACCCAGGACCTGCTGCACAAGTACGGCGCCGACTACAAAGTGATTTTCATCGGTGACGCCGCCATGGCCCCTTATGAAATCACCCAGGCCGGCGGCAGCGTCGAACACTGGAACGAAGAAGCCGGTTACGTGTGGATGCAGCGTTTCATGGAGAAGTACAAGAAGCTCATCTGGATCAATCCGTACCCCAAGGACACTTGGGGCTACACCGCTTCGACCAACATCGTGCGCGAGTTGGTGGAAGACCGGATGTACCCGCTGACCTTGCGGGGGTTGGAGGAAGGGATGCGGTTTCTTTCCAAGTAGATCTTTGTTGCCTGACAGGACCTCTTCGCGAGCAAGCCCGCTCCTACAGGGATCTTATGTACGACGGAGATCCAGTGTGGGAGCGAGCTTGCTCGCGAAGCTTTTCAGCGCTTCAAAAACACCTGCAAACACTCCACCTGCTGCCGATGCGCAACCTCCTGCACCACCGGTCGCAACCGCACCTGCGTTCCTGGCAGGCATTGCGCCAGCCGCGCCAGGGCCAATGGCGTCAGGGCGCCCAGGCGTGGATAGCCGCCAATCGTCTGCCGGTCGTTGAGCAGCACGATCGGCTGGCCATCCGGGGGTACCTGCACGGCGCCCAGCGGGATGCCTTCGGAAATCATCGGCGCCCCCTGGTATTCCAGCGCCTTGCCCAAAAGCCGCATACCCATGCGGTCGGCGCGGCTGTCCAGCGTCCATAGGCTGTTGAACGCATCGAACAAGCTCTGTCCCGCGAACTCGCCATTCTGCGCCCCCAGGATCAAGTCCAGCGGCGCGGTCTGTTGGAAATCCGGAATCAACCTGTGCGGCATGGGCCGCGGCGTTGCCGAGCCTGAGTAGCTCAGGTGCGCACCGCGCTCCAGCGCCCTGCCCCGGCCGTCCAGGCCACCCAGTTCCTCGCGCACCACCGTCGCCCGGCTGCCCAGCACCGCCGGCGCATCGAATCCGCCGGGAGCGGCCAGGTAGGCCCGGGCGCCGAGCACAGGCTGGGTAAGCGCCAGGGACTGTCCTTTACGCAGGCTGAAAAAACGCCACGAAGCGACTGGCTGGCCATCGATTCGTGCCCCCAGGTCCGCCCCGGCCAGCGCCAGCACGCAATCGTCTTCGGCCAGCACCGTAAAGCCGCCAAGGGTGATTTCCACCGCCGCCGCGCCCAAGGGATTACCGAGCATCCAGTTGGCCCAGGCCATCGATAGCCAGTCCGCGGCGCCGCCCTGGGTCACGCCCAGATGTCTAACACCGAAACGGCCGGCGTCCTGCAACAGGCACAGCGGGGTGCTGGCCTGGATCGATAAACGGCTCATGCCTGGACCTCCAGCGGTGTGTCATCGCCGCCCAGCGCAACGAATTCGGCATGGTCTATGGCAGCGAAACGCACGGTATCGCCAGGTTGCATCAGGCTGTAGCCGTCACGCTCGCGATCAAACAGTTTGGCCGGGGTACGACCGATCAGGTTCCAGCCACCAGGCGACACGACCGGATACGCCGCGGTCTGACGCTCGGCAATCCCGACGCTACCTGCCGCCACGCGCTTGCGCGGCGTGCCGAGGCGCGGCGCGGCCAGCACTTCGTCGACCAGCCCCATGAAGGCGAACCCTGGCGCGAAACCCAGGGCGAACACTTGGTATTCACGCTCGCTGTGGCGGCGGATCACTTGCTCCACCGTCAACCCGCTGCGGCTCGACAGCAGGCCCAATTCTGGCCCGACACAAGGGTCGTACCACACCGGCAGTACATGGCATTGGCCGGCCATGCGGGCATCGGGTGAAAGACCATTCAATGCTTCGTGAACCAGCTCCCGAGCCTGCGAGGGCGTCAAGGCGAGCAAATCGTAATGCACCATCAGCGTGGTATAGGACGGCACCAAGTCGATCAGATGTTCGGCGAATACGGCTCGCAAGCGCTCGCTGGCCGCGAGCATCCACGGCATATTGGCTTCGGCGATTTCATCGAACAGGCGCACCATCAGGCAGTCCACCGCCACCACTTCCAGGCGTGGCTTCATGGCGCGCTCTGCCGGTCCAGGGCTTCGCGAATACGTTGCACCGCGGCCACGGAACTGGCGTTGTCACCGTGCACGCACAAGGTGTTGGCCCTCAGGTGCAATGCGCTGCCGTCATTGGCGGTCAGCGCATCGCCGCGAGCGATGGTCAGGGCTTGCTCGATGATGACCGCCGGATCGTGGTGTACCGCACCCGGCGTTTGTCGCGACACCAGATGACCGGCACTGTCATAGGCACGATCGGCGAAGGCTTCGAACCACAGGGTCAAGCCGTATTCATCGCCCAAGGCTTGGGCTGCGCCATTGTCCCGGGTCGCCATGAGCATCAAGGGCAGCGACGAGTCGTAGGCGGCCACCGCCTGGATCACCGCGCGCAGTTGCGCCGGGTTGGCCATCATGTCGTTGTACATCGCCCCGTGGGGCTTGACGTAGCTGACCCGTCCGCCCTGGGCCCGGCAGATGCCGTCGAGCGCGCCGATCTGGTAATGCAACAGGTCCTGCAGTTCCTGGGCGCCATAGGCCATGGAACGGCGGCCGAAACCTGCCAGGTCCTGATAGGCCGGGTGCGCCCCGATCCGCACGCCATGGCCCAGGGCCAGGCTGACAGTCTTGCGCATGATGCTTGGGTCGCCGGCGTGGAAGCCACAGGCGATGTTGGCGCAATCGATGAAGGGCATCACCTCGGCGTCCAGACCCATGGTCCAGTTGCCGAAGCTTTCGCCGATGTCGCAGTTCAATAGCAGGCGGTTCACGGTGAACGCTCCTGTAGGATCTTTTTTATTTAACAGCGGGACAACAGCCTCGCCGCTTATCGGTTATTCGGCTTCCAACTGCTTGCCTTGGGTTTCCGGCAGGCTCAGGGCCGCCAGGATCACCACGCCGTAAGACACCGCGGCGAAGGCGCCGATGCCCACGCTCAGTGGTACTTTCTGGCTCAGCAGGCCGATCAACAGCGGGAACAGTGCCGCCACCGCCCGGCCAATGTTGTAGCAGAAGCCCTGCCCCGACCCGCGGATCCGCGTAGGGAACAGTTCGGTAAGGAACGAGCCCATGCCGCTGAACATCCCAGACGCGAAGAACCCCAGGGGAAAGCCCAGCCAGAGCATCACGTTATTGCTCACCGGCACTTGGGTGTACAGCAGCACAATAGTGAACGAGCCGACAGCGAACAGGACGAAATTTTTCTTACGCCCGAGGATGTCCGACAGATACGCACTGATGACGTAACCGACGTAGGAACCGACGATCACCATTGCCAGGTATCCGCCGGTGCTCAATACGCTCAAGCCGCGCTCATTTTTCAGGAACGTCGGCAACCACGAGGTAATCGCGTAATAACCACCCAGGGCACCGGTAGTCAGCAGCGAGGCGCGGATGGTGGTGAAGAGAATGCCGGGAGCGAAAATTTCATAGAACTTGGCCGGGTTGCTTGGCGTTTGCCGGGCCTTGGCCTGGTTATAGACTTCCGGATCCTTGACCAGCCGACGGACGAAAATCACGAATATCGCTGGGACGATGCCGAGGATGAACAAGGCGCGCCAGGCGTCTTCCGGCGGTAGCACCGAGAACAACAACGCATACAGGATCGCCGTCATGCCCCAGCCCAGCGCCCAACCCGACTGCACCATGCCCACCGCCTTGCCACGGTCCTTGGCGCGAATCACTTCGCCCATCAGCACCGCACCGGCGGTCCATTCGCCGCCGAAGCCGAAGCCCATCAGGGTGCGGGCGATCAGCAACTGTTCGTAGCTCTGGGCAAAGCCACACAGGAAGGTGAAGAACGCGAACCACAGCACCGTCAGTTGCAGGGTGCGCACCCGACCGATGCGGTCCGAGAGGATGCCCGCCACCCAGCCGCCGATGGCCGAGGCGATCAGCGTGCTGGTGTGGATCAGTCCCGCCTGCCCGGTGGTGATGCCCCACATCGCGATCAGCGTCGGCACGACGAAACTGAGCATCTGCGTGTCCATGCCGTCCAAGGCGTAGCCAACCTTGCAACTCCAGAATGTCCGACGCTCCTGCTGGTTGATGTTGCGATACCAGTCAAACGGCCCGGAACGGGCCTGGGGGGTGGGGACGCCGAGCGTGTCGGGTGCACTCATGGTGGTTCTCCGCAGTTTTATTGTTCTAAGCCTCGACGACGCAAACGTAGAGACCGGATGCCCCGATTCTTGAGCGGGCACGCCATCGCGTCCAACGAATAAAACCTTGGTTGGGTCATAAGAAAAAGTTGATTGGTTGCATCGGTGAGTCTGACTGAACACCGTTGTGGCCCAGCTGCACACCGTTGTGGCGAGGGGATTTATTCCCGTTGGGCTGCGAAGCGGCCCTGATAAGGCCACCACATGTGTCAGGCAGGATCATTTCTAGTGCTGCATTGAGGCCTGCTTCGCAGCCCAGCGGGGATAAATCCCCTCGCCACAAAAGCACTTCGACCGCGGTGCAATCAGAGCCCGCGCAAATCCCGCTCTTCAATCGGTCGGCTCTGGCGCAGGCGCTTGCCACCCAGCACCACCCAATCGATCAGGCGGAACAGGCATTCCAGGCCGAACGACAACAGCATGGCGCCGCTGATGCCCCAGATCATCGCCTCGGGCGTGAGCAGGATCTGGTAGCTGTAGCCATTCCAGGTTTCCTTGCGAATGTCCGGATCGGCGGCCAACGCCACTTGCAGCAGGCGGATGTACCACGGCCCCTGCATCGCCTGGAATTGCTTGTCCAGGGCCTGCTGACGCACCAGCAAGGTGTTCAGGCTGTCGGCGTCGCTGCGAAAGATCGGGTCTTCGCTGGCACGGTAATGAGCCACCAGGGCCTGCATGTCGCCTTTGAAAAACTGATTGGCGGTGCCCTGGAACCCTTGCAGGCCGGTCTGCGCCTCGATCAGGTGGGCTTCGACCCGTTTGGCATAGTCGTTGATGAAGCCCGGTACTTGCACCCCGACCAGCAGGCCCACCGCGAACAACACCAGGCGTAGATAACTGAGCAGCATAACGTGACGTCCTTATTCGGTCCGACCGTGACTGACGCATTCGCCGCGTCGCCACAGGCTCCATTGGCCCGGTTCATAGCGGGTCCAGTTTTCGTTTTCGGTCAAGGGTTCGGTGGCGATCACGGTGACCACATCGTTGGGCGTGGTTTCAGCCTGGAAATCGACGATTACATCCACATCCTTGAGCCTCGCCGGGCCGAACGGCGCGCGGCGGGTGATCTGGGCCAGTTTGGTCGAGCAATAGCAGAACAGCCAGTCACCATCGCTCAGCAGGCAATTGAACACGCCTTTGCTGCGGTATTCGGCGCAGGCCTCAAGCAGCGAAGGTAACAGTTGCTCGACCTCAACCGGTTCCGGAAATGCCCCGCGCACGCGGTTGAGCAGGTCGCAAAACGCCGCTTCACTGTCGGTATCGCCGACCGGGCGATAGAAGCTCACACCCGGCTGGAAATCGGCGAGTTGGCCGTTGTGGGCGAAACACCAGTTGCGCCCCCACAGCTCTCGCACGAATGGGTGGGTGTTGGACAGGCAGACCTTGCCGACGTTGGCCTGGCGAATGTGGCCGATCACCACTTCGCTCTTGATTGGATAACGCTGCACCAGGTTTGCCACTTCCGACTCGCTGCTCGCGGCCGGGTCCTGGAACAGGCGCAGACCACGGCCTTCGTAGAAAGCGATGCCCCAGCCGTCGCGGTGTGGCCCGGTCTTGCCACCGCGCTGCATCAGCCCGGTGAAGCTGAACACGATATCGGTCGGCACATTGGCACTCATGCCCAATAACTCACACATGCTCGAACTCTCGCTTCAAGGGGCAGGCCTGCTACAGGCGCGGTTCGATACGCGAACGCTGGGGGTTGCTCGGCACGGGCGGGCGACCGTAGCGATCATCCCCGGCCACGCCGAACGGCGGCTCGTCTTGCGGTTCATCGGCGGCGGCAGCGGCTTTTGCGGCGGCAGCGCGCTCCTTGCGAGCGTTGGATGCACGCTCGATAGGAAAGCGGATCAACACCAGAACCAGGTAGAGGCCGAAAGCGATCATGCCGTACATGAGCAGATCGGACACGGCCCGCCAGGCGTTGTTGCCAACCTTGAACAACGCGTCCAGGGCGACAATGGCCACGGCCGGGGCGACCTTGTCCTTCACAGGGTCGACAATGGTGGGGCTGAACAGCAACACCGCCATCAACAGCCGCAGCGGCTCGCGCAACCAACGCCACATCCAGCGGGTCATGCGCATCCACACCAGCAGGCAGCCCAGGGCGGCGAAGGCGTAGAGGCCCCAGGCGATCAGATAGTCGTTCTCGGTCATGGTGTCCATGGCAAGGCAGGCAAAGAGACGCTTATAGTAACGGCTTTTCGCTCGTCAGGCTGCCCCGGTGTCTGCACAGTGGCCGGTGTGTCCGGTTCGATGGACTGGACAGAACTAACCAGGCCGGCCGCTGGTCCCTTTTTCGTACAATGTTCGAGAGTCTTCCATGTCCCTATCTGCCCACGTTTCCAACGCCCCGATCGCCCGCAAGGACCCGGGTGTTGACCCGTACGCCTGGCTGCAGGAGCGCGACACCGACGCCGTGCTCGACTACCTCAAGGCTGAAAACAGCTATCAGGAGGCGCAACTTGCCGACCAGGCCGGACTGCGCGAAACCTTGTTCCAGGAGATCAAGGGCCGGATCCTCGAGACGGACCTGTCCCTGCCCTCGCCCTGGGGCCCCTACTTGTATTACACCCGCACCACGGCCGGTGATGAATACCCGCGCCACTACCGCTGCCCGCGTCCGGCCGACGACAGCCTGACCGTGGACGAAAGCCGCGAACAATTGCTGCTGGACCCGAACGAGCTGGCCGGCGGCGGTTTCTTTTCCCTCGGCGCCTTCAGCATCAGCCCCGACCACCAGCGCCTGGCCTACAGCCTGGATACCTCGGGCGATGAGATCTACACGCTGTTCGTGAAGGAATTATCCAACGACAAGGTCAGTGAACTGTCCTTCGAGGACTGTGACGGCAGCATGACTTGGGCCAACGACAGCCTGACGCTGTTTTTCGGCGAGCTGGACGAGACCCACCGCCCGCACAAACTCTGGCGCTATCGCCTGGATGGCACTGCCGCCGAAGAGGTGTTCCATGAGCCGGACGGGCGTTTCTTCCTGCATTGCTACCGTTCAAGCTCTGAACGGCAACTGATCCTGTCCCTGGGCAGCAAGACCACCAGCGAAATCTGGGTGCTGGACGCCGCGCAACCGCAGCAGCCCTTCACCTGCCTGGCGCCACGGCGGGAAAACCATGAATACGACGTCGACCACGGCCTGCTCGATGGCCAGTGGGCGTGGTTGATCCGCAGCAACCGCGACGGCATCAATTTCGCGCTGTACCAGGCCGCCGATACCGGCGTGGCACCGACCGAGGCCGACTGGCAGAACCTGATCGCCCACAGCGACACCGTGATGATCGACGGCCTGAGCCTGAACGCCGGGGCCTTGACCCTGAGCTTGCGTGAAGGCGGCCTGCCCATCATCGAAGTTCATCCACAGGGCTTGCCGGCGTATCGGGTGCAACTGCCGGACGCGGCCTACAGCCTGCATGTGCAGAACAGCCTGGAGTTCGTCAGCGAGCGCATTCGCCTGCGCTACGAGGCCCTGAACCGCCCGGCACAGATCCGCCAACTGGACCTGGCCAGTGGCGAACAGGTCGTCCTCAAGCAAACGCCGGTGCTCGGCCCATTCGACGCCGATGCCTACGTCAGCCAGCGGCTATGGGCCACGGCACCGGACGGCACGCAAGTGCCCATCAGCCTGGTGGTCAAGCGCGAAACCCTCGGCAAACCTGTGCCGCTGTATCTGTACGGCTACGGCGCCTATGGCGAAAGCCTCGACCCGTGGTTTTCCCACTCACGGCTGAGCCTGCTCGATCGTGGCGTGGCGTTTGCCATCGCCCACGTGCGCGGCGGTGGCGAGCTGGGGGAAGCCTGGTACCGCGCCGGCAAGCAGGAGCACAAGCCCAACACATTCAGTGATTTCATCGCCTGCGCCGAGCATTTGATTGCCAACGGTTTCACCACTGCCGAGCAGTTGGCGATCAGCGGCGGCAGCGCCGGTGGCCTGTTGATCGGCGCGGTGCTCAACCAGCGCCCGGAGCTGTTCAAGGTGGCGATCGCCGAAGTGCCGTTCGTCGATGTCCTCAACACCATGCTCGACCCGGACCTGCCCCTGACCGTCACCGAATACGACGAATGGGGCAACCCGCAGGAGCCAGACGTCTATGATCGGATACGCGCCTACGCCCCCTACGAAAACGTCAGCGCCCAGGCGTACCCGGCGCTGCTGGTCATCGCCGGCTACAACGACAGCCGCGTGCAGTACTGGGAAGCCGCCAAGTGGGTGGCGAAATTGCGGGCCACCAAGACCGACGGCAACCCGTTGCTGCTCAAGACCGAACTGGGCGCCGGCCACGGCGGGATGAGCGGTCGCTACCAGGGATTGCGTGACGTAGCGCTCGAATATGCATTTGTCTTGAAGGTTTTAGGGCTGGCCTGAGGAACTCCGTGGGGCGGCCCGGTCTTAGGGAACGATGCAGCCTCAAAAATGTGGGAGCGGGCTTGCTCGCGAAGGCGGACTGACATTCAGCTGATGTGTCGACTGACACACCGTCTTCGCGAGCAAGCCCGCTCCCACAGGTATTTCACCCAAACACGTAGCAGCCACAAGAAAAAGACCGTGACGATATGTCAGAACCGACCTTATTGAACAAAGAAATCCGCGACTGGCTGATGGACTGCGGTCTGTTCGACCAGTTGCTGCCCGTGGACTTCGCCGCAGCCTCGGGCTATTTCAGCATCAGTGCCATCGCCGAGGGCGAGGCGATTTTCCGCGAAGGCGATGCCGGCAGCTTCATGTGCATCATCCACACCGGCCAAGTGGCCGTGCAGAAAACCGGCCCCGACGGCCAACCGGTGACCATTGCCACGTTGCGCAGCGGCCGGGCATTCGGCGAAATGGCCGTGCTCGATGGCGAGCGACGCTCGGCCAGTTGCATTGCCGCCAGCAATTGCCAGTTGCTGAACCTGGGCAAGGATTCGTTGGAAAAAATGCTCAACGACGCACCCAAGATCGCCGCCAAAATCATTCGCGCCCTCGCCGTCTCCCTGTCCAAGCGCCTGCGCATGGCCGATGGGCAGCTGCTGTCGCAGCAGGTCTAGCCGCAAAACCCCAGAACCTGTGGGAGCGGGCTTGCTCGCGAAGGCGTCGGATCAGTCAGCTCCATGTTGCCTGACACACCGCTTTCGCGAGCAAGCCCGCTCCCACAGGAATCCATCGCTTATAGGGCTAGCCACCCGGCGACTTGGCCTTCGGCGGTTTCGGTTCCATGCCCGGTATCGGCTGGTCCTTGGGCGGCCGGGGCATTTCGATGGGCGGCAGCAAGGGCGGCCCGCCGTTCGCCGGGGCCACTTTGGGCACGCCGTTGGGCGTGACCGGCGGATACGGCATGGGAGTGGCGGTGCCTGGCGAGCCAGGGACGCTGGAGGGGCTGACCGGAATCGTCGGCTGCTGGGCCTGGGCGTAACTTATTGAGAGCGCCGCCAGGGCAATGGCCGTTAGAATGATGCACTTCATCAATGGCTCCGTGGCTATTGTCTACCTTCAGGCTAGTCCTTACCGCGCCGGTTTGCCCTCCTCTTGAGATATCCATGAAACGTTTCGTTCTGCTCGACACCACGCCCATCCCTGATAACGGCGGTGCCCTGTGCCTGTTCGAGTATGGCGAAGACTTCGTCATCAAGATCCAGGGCGGTGACGGCGGGCAGTTGATGAATACCCGCATGCACGGTTCCGAAGACGCCCTGGCAGAGATTCCCTGCCGCAAGGTTGCCGGCCGTCCTGGCTCGCGCGTGCTGATCGGCGGCCTCGGCATGGGATTCACCCTCGCCTCGGCGCTCAAGCACCTGGGCAAGACCGCCGAGGTGGTGGTGGCCGAGCTGGTGCCCGGGGTGGTGGAGTGGAATCGGGGGCCATTGGGAGAAAAGGCCGGGCGACCGCTGTCGGACCCGCGCACCGTGATTCGCATGGAAGACGTGGCCAAGGTGCTGCAAGCCGAGCCCCAGGGTTTCGACGCGATCATGCTGGATGTCGACAACGGCCCCGAAGGCCTGACCCAGAAAGCCAACAGCTGGTTGTATTCGGCCGGCGGCCTGGCAGCCTGCGCCAAGGCCCTGCGGCCCAAGGGTGTGCTGGCAGTGTGGTCGGCCAGCGCCGATCGGCAGTTTTCCGACAAACTGAAGAAGGCCGGTTTCAAGGCCGAAGAGGTGCAGGTGTTCGCCCATGGCAACAAAGGCACCCGTCACACCATCTGGATTGCCGAGAAGCTCAAGGGCTAAGCTAAACTGTGCTCAACCGTCATCAGTCTTTTCTACAAAGGTGAACCCATGAGTTCGTCAACGCCACCGTCCAACACCGCCAAGCTGGACCGCATCCTCGCCGATGCCCAGCGCGACCGGGAAATGGGCTACCGCGACAAAGCCCTGAAAATGTACCCCCATGTCTGCGGCCGCTGCGCCCGTGAGTTTTCCGGCAAGCGCCTGAGTGAATTGACCGTTCACCACCGCGACCACAACCACGACAATAACCCGCAGGACGGTTCCAACTGGGAACTGCTATGCCTGTATTGCCACGACAACGAGCACTCGCGCTACACCGACCAGCAATATTTCGGCGACGGCTCCCTGAGCACTCCAAAAATTGCCAAGGCCACCCATAACCCGTTTGCGGCGCTGGCCGGGTTGATGAAGAAAGACGAGTAGCTGTCATTACCAGAGAGCTTTCCAGTCTGTAAGGCCGCCTTCGCGAGCAAGCCCGCTCCCACAGAGATTTCCAGCATCCTGGGGAGCGGGCTTGGTCCATTGACTCTCTCCAACGCTCACGAAACCCTGTGGGAGCGAGCTTGCTCGCGAAGGCGATGCACCCTTCACCACCAATCGCGAAACTGACCACCCTCCACCATTCCCCGTATAATCGCGCCTTTTCCCCAAAGGCACCCGCCCGTGGCCAACAAACGCTACAGCTGCATCGGTCTGTTCAACCCCAAGTCACCGGAAAACGTCGGTTCGGTCATGCGCGCCGCCGGCTGCTACGGCGTGGCGTCGGTGTTCTACACCGGCAAGCGCTACGAGCGCGCCGCCGACTTTGTCACCGATACCAAGAAGGTCCACTACGACATCCCGCTGATTGGCATTGACGACCTGAAGAAAATCCTGCCCCTGGGCTGCGTGCCGGTGGCGGTGGAACTGGTGGACGGTGCGCGTCCGCTGCCTGAGTACACGCACCCGGACCGGGCGCTGTATATCTTTGGCCCCGAAGACGGTTCGCTGGACAAAGACATTCGTGACTGGTGCGAAGACGTGGTGTACATCCCCACCACCGGTTGCATGAACCTGGCCGCCACCGTCAATGTCGTGCTGTACGACCGCATGGCCAAGGGCAATAACACCCGTTCGGGGCCGCAATTCCGCTGATCGGTGCGAAATCCGATTGAACAAGGCCAGCGCTCGGGCAGTCAGCTTTATACCAATCCCCACACTGGAGACAGATCATGAGCGATAACAATCCGTTCGAGCCAATCGAGAGCACCCCGTTCCAATCCCATCCGCCACAGAACGTGCATGGCTGGGAACGCATTGGCTCACTGGCTGGCGGTGTGCTGATGATGGGCAAGGGGCTGCGCCGTGGCGGTGTGATCGGTCTGGCTCAACTGGCTATCGGCGGTATGGCATTGGCAAGGGGTATCACCGGGCATTGTTCGGCCAAGTCGCTTTTGGAGAAGAATCGCCAGAACCTGAACAGCGCCCGCGCCCGGATCGAACAGGCCGGTGATGAGCTGACTCGCATGAAAGCCAATGCCGAGGCGGCGACGGGTACAGCTACTGTGACGGGGAATGATTCGCTGAGTTCACCGCGGGCTGGCCTTTGATTCAATAGGTGCGGTGAGGCTGATAGCCTCTTCGCGAGCAAGCCCGCTCCCACAGTAATCCAGTCATACACAAATGATGTGTTCACTGAAGATCCACTGTGGGAGCGGGCATGCTCGCGAATGCGGTACTACTGAAGTAACCGGCTATCAAGCACAGTAGAAGGCCCATCCAAGATGCTTTCACTGAGCTGCACAAACTCCTTGGTATCGACTGTCTCCAAGCGCATCGCCCCCTGCAACACATCATCCAGCGAACGCTTGTTGCGGGTCTTCAGGCGAATCTCGCGGTCCAGTTCCTGTAGCAGCAATACCGCCTTGGCCACCGTCGCGGGGCCGATCTGTTCGCCGCGCAAGGTCGTCACGCTCCGACTGTCACGGGCGAGCCGGTCATTGAGGACCTGATAGCGTTCATCGCTCATACCGCCGGCACGGCGCAGCAGCTCGATGGCGTAGTACTCGGTCAACCCTTCGCTGATCCAGTCGCTACGATCCTGGTCGTTGATACGCGCAAGCGCCTGCACCAATTCACGCAGCAACGGACTGGCACCTCGCTCGCTGACCAGGGGCGGACGGCTGTGCAGATAGATCGAGTCATGGCCGGCCTGGGCGCCGCGCCACAACGGGTCCCCCGCGCCGACGATCAACAATTTGGCCGGATGGCGCGGCACCAACGCTTGCACCTGCGGCCAGACAAACGTCAACAGCGTCAGAACATCCATCCGGCGCATGCCCTGGCCCCGGGGCGAGGCCACGGTGACCTCGGTTTCCCCCAGGCGGGTGCGACGGCTGCCAAGCTTGCCGGCAAGCATCCAGCCGGTGGGACGGTCGAACAGCCGCGAAGGGTTGTCGATGCGAAAGCGTTGCTTGCCGATGCGCGGCCAAGGCGTCTCGATGCTTGTCCAACCGTCGGGCAATTCAACGTCCAGGCGGGCCACCAGTTCGACGCCGTCCTGCTGGTCGAGCTTTGCCGACGGCACCAGGTCATCGCCGCGCAGCAAGGCCCAGGTCGGGGTCATGCGGGTTTCGAAGGTGGCGTTCTTGCGGGCATGACCGATACGCACCCGGTAGCTCAGGCTCGCCTTGTCGGCCGTTGGACGCCAGACGCCGCGCGCTTGCTTGCCGGGACTCAACTGCCATTGACCGTCTGCCTTGAAGTCGCTGTAGCGGCTGCCGTCACCCAGGTCGAAATCCAGGCTGCGCACCGCCGAACCCCGTGCCAACGTCAGGCGCACCTCGGCCTGATCGCTTTGCGGCAACAGGTGCACGTGATAATCCAGATCGACTTTCTGCGCCGCCCATAACGGCCCGCACACCGCCAGCAGCCCGGCCGCCAGCATCCGTTTCAATCCAGCTGCCATGAATTCTCCCTGGTCGTGCAATACCCGGCGATTCAGCCGGCGCGGAAAATCAGATGATCTTCCCAATCCTCTTCCGCCACGCTGCCTTCGGCCAACATGCGCCCGGACTGGGAAATGCGTTCATGGTGCACGGCATCACGGTCGCCGCAGACCAGGTGGTGCCACAAAGGCAGGTCCTTGCCCTCGCTGACCAATCGATAACCGCAGGTCGGTGGCAGCCATTTGAATTCATCGGCCTTGCCCGGCGTGAGCTGGATGCAATCGGGAACGAAGTCCCGACGGTTGGGGTAATCGGTGCACTGGCAGGTTTTCAGGTCCAGCAGTTTGCAGGCGATACGTGTGTAATAGACGGTGTTGTCGTCTTCGTCTTCGAGCTTTTGCAGGCAGCACAGGCCGCAGCCGTCGCACAGCGATTCCCATTCCTGCGAATCGAGCTGATCGAGGGTTTTGCGTATCCAGAACGGTTCGACTTTGGCGGCCATGGTTCAAGTATCAATATCAAATGGTGAAAAGGCCGACAGTCTAGTGCCGGGGCCTCTCAAGGCCAAGCATTGGCGACTGTCGGTATGGCGGGGCTTGTCAGGCCGTGCGCTGGAACGTAGGTTGCTTCATTCACTTCTTCAATCCGGTCACGTAACCCATGAGCGCTAACTCCCGCATTGCCGATTACGCCATTCATCCCCAATTCATCGAGCGCTGGTCGCCCCGCGCCTTTACCGGCGAAGGCATTGCCGAAGAAACCCTGCTGGGCTTTTTCGAGGCTGCGCGCTGGGCACCCTCGGCATACAACTCGCAACCGTGGCGTTTCCTTTATGCGCGCCGCGACACGCCGAACTGGGAGCGTTTCCTGGGCCTGCTCAATGAATTCAACCGTGGCTGGGCGCAACATGCCTCGGCGTTGGTGATCATTGCGTCAAAAACCACTTTCGCCGTGCCTGGCGCCACCGAAGAAACTGCGGCGCTGTGCCACACCTTCGACACCGGTGCGGCCTGGGGCCACCTGGCACTGCAAGCCAGCCTCAGCGGCTGGCACACCCATGGCATGGCCGGTTTCGATCAGGAACTGACCCGCCAAGAACTGAAGATCCCGCAAGGCTATGCCCTGCACGCCGCCGTGGCGATTGGCAAGCTGGGCGACAAATCCACGCTGGCCGAATACCTCCAGGCCCGCGAAACCCCGAGCCCGCGCCGGCCGTTGAGTGAGCTGGTGGCTGAGGGTGATTTCACTTTGTAAACCCATTGAGTGATCACTGAAACAACCACTGTGGGAGCGGGCTTGCTCGCGAAGGGGCCAGTACATTCAACAAATATGTTGATTGACACACCGCCTTCGCGAGCAAGCCCGCTCCCACAGAATCTTATCGTGGTTCAGTAGCCCCGGCTGAAATCCACTTCCCCGCGTAGCGTTTCACCGGCCTGGTAGGCCTGCAGGTTCTCCAGGAACAACTGCACCATCATTGGCGGTGAGGTCGGAGCGGAGCTGTGGCCGGTCAGCAGCAGGCCCCAGGCGGTCCAGAACGGATGGCGTTGCGGCAGCGGCTCCTGGCGGCAGACGTCGATGACCGCACCGGCCAAATGACCATCTTTCAACGCTTGGACCAGGTCCGCGTCCACCACCGCCACGCCGCGCCCAACGTTGATGAACAGCCCGCTGGGCTTGAACTGCTTGAACAGCGCCGCGTCGTACAGGTCGTGGGTGTGGGGGGTGTTGGGCAGCAAGTTGATCACGTAATCCACCTCACCCACCAGCCGAGGCAGATCCTGCAGCGCTCCAACTTCGATGAATGGGGCCAACTCACGGGCTTCGCTGGCAATGCCATACAACTGCACGCCAAACGGCAGCAGAAATTGGGCCACGCGCTGGCCGATATCGCCGGTCCCGACGATCAACACCTTGCGCCCCGCCAGGCCCTGCCCCTGGCGATTGTCCCACTTGCGCTCGACCTGGCTGACCAAGCGTGCCAGCACCTCGCGCTCGTGGCCGAGCATATAAGTCAGTATGTACTCGGCCATCACCTGGCCAAAAATGCCCACCGCGCGGGTCAAGCGATAATCACGGGTCAGGCCCTCGGCCAGTAACGGCGTGATGCCCGCCCAGGTTGATTGCAGCCAGAGGGGTCGGTGACCCTGACGCAACAGGGTGGCCAGCAGATCGGGCTGACCAAGCCAGATCGGGCAATCGGCGGCCAGACGCGACAGTTCAGCGGAATCGCCGCTGGTCAGGACTTCGATCTCGGGTGCAGCCTGGCGCAACAGCTGGGCGTATACCGCGTGGTCGTGTTCGGCAATCAGAACGCGCATGAATCAAACCTTTCAAAAACAGTGCGGACGACCGCCGACGGAGTGTCGCTCCATCCAGGCGGGCATCGCCAATAAATCATTCCAGTGTTTCAAGAGGCCCCCAGGACGGGTGCCTGAGGATACCGTCAGACCGGGTCGTTGCGTCGCAGCAACTCTTCGGGCAGGTGTTCGATGTATTCATCCTCGGCCGGTGGCATCTGCAGGTGGTAACCCTGGCTGTCGAGGTTTTCCAGCACCTTGTTAATGTCTTCCCGGGACAGCTCCCGCTCGGGGCTCAGCACCAGGTCGAAGGCATGGATCGCCTTGCCAAAGGCCGCCATCAATGGCTCAGGCACACGCTTCAAGGCATCACTCTTGAGCACATACAGGTACATCTCGTTTTTCTTCGAGCTTCGGTAGATGGAGCAGATACGTTTCAAGGCTGTTCTCCGGCAGTGGCCAGGCTGTCGAGCAGCGCCTGGCCCATCAATTCGCGACGCCAGCCACGCAGCGAATCGGGCAATTGGTAAGGGCCCTCGGGGAAGCCGCTCTTGATCAGCGCTTCGAGGGTTTTCTTGCGCAGCATCAGTTCCGGTGCGATACCCAGGCGCTCGGCTTCAGCCTGCCCCAACGCCCGCAGGCGCTTGACCAGCGCCGAGGCCTCGATAGGCAATGGCTCGGCCACGGCCGGGGGCCATTGCTCAGGCGGTACGCTGGCGGCGCGCTTGATCAGATCCAGCAGGAACTCGCCATCCTGGCGCACGGTACGCGGATGCATGTCTTCGATTTTCGCCAGCGCGCCGAGGTTATCCGGCTGCGTGCGGGCCAGGGGCCACAGCGAATGCTCACGGATGATGCGGTTGCGCGGCAGGTCACGGGCGCGCGCCTCGCGTTCGCGCCAGGCGCACAGCTCACGCAGCACGGCCAACTGAGCCCGGGAAAGTTTCCAGGCCAGCTTGGCCTCGCGATAAACCTCATAGGAGTCCACTTCGCGACGGAGGTTGGCCACCAGTTCGGCACCGTCCTCCAATACCCAGGCAGATTTTTCGTCGGACAGTTTTGGACGCAGCTGTACGAAAACTTCCGCCAGATGCACCGCATCCTCCGCGGCGTAGCTGATCTGGGTGTCAGACAGGGGCCGTTGCAACCAGTCAGACCGGGTCTCGCCCTTGGGCAGCTCGATACCCAGCACTTCCTGCACCAGCCGCGAGTAACCCATGGAGAAACCCAGGTTCAGGTAGGCGGCGGCCAGTTGAGTATCGAACAAGGGCGCGGGCAGGCTGCCGGTCAGGCGCAGCAGCACTTCAAGGTCTTCACTGCACGCGTGGAGCACCTTGAGCACCGCCGGGTTTTCCAGGAGCGCGGCCAAGGGTTGCCAGTTGTCGATGGTCAAGGGGTCGATCAGGTAGGCACGCTTGCCGTCGCCAATCTGCAGCAGGCCGGCAATCGGATAAAAGGTGTCGACCCGCATGAATTCGGTGTCGAGGGCGACGAATGGCAACTGTTGCCATTCGGCGCAAAACTGCCCGAGGCTATCGTTGTCGCGAATCCAATGAATATCGATGGCCACACGGCTCTCCCTTGAAGAATGGCGCGCAGTATATATCGCCGTCAGCGATTGCGAGCATCCATAGAGCATGAGCCTGAGAGAAATCGCCTTCGCAAACGCAAGAATAGTCCTACATCCGGATCTAACCGGTCTTACGCAGTACATAAACCCGCGTCAACGCAAAACCGGGCAGGAAATCCTGATGCCACAGCACGGTGAAACCGGCCTGGCGGAACTCGGCTTCAATCTCGGCCTTGACGGCCAGCCTTCGTTGCGCCGAATGGCCGATGTTGAGGCGCCCCTCGATTTGAACCGACACGATCACCGTGTCACGACTGACCCGATGAAATTCGCGCAGCAACGCCAGGCGATGCTCGCTGGCGCTGATGTGCCGAAACAGTTGCAGACAAAAAATGCAATCCACAGCGTTCGCCGACAGCCCAAGGGTGAACGCCGAGCTGGGGAACGTCTTGACCCGTTCGAGTAACGCACCGCCATGGTGGGTAAGCGCATGATCGAGCATGTCCGCAGACGAGTCCGCCGCCAGGATCACCCGATTGGCATGCTCGGCCAGCACCGGCCAGTACCGCCCCGCCCCACATGCCACATCCAGCACCAACCCCGGCTCGCCGGCCGCTTTCAAGGCATTGCGCACCATCTGATCGTCACGCCAGAGCGCCAGGCGCAACCGTCGAGGCGCCGGCTGGCAGCAAACCTGCGCATGCTCCTGGTCATGTTGCCTGGCGAACTCAAGCTCAACGGTGGATGGGGGTGGCCCGGACATACGAACAGCTCTTGGAAAGTGAATGGATGACAGGTTAACCAACACTGCGTGAAAAAAAGGTGTAGGCGATCACTCCCGGGCCAGCACGCCGTCGATTACCGCGCCGCGACAACTGGCGAACATATCCAGGTCCGGGTTGTAGACCTTGCTGTTGACCTCCAACAGCCCGAGCATCGAATGAAACAGGTTGTCCTGGCTCAGGGGCTTCTCGCGACTCAGCTGCAGGCAATGGGTGTCGACCGAGAAGGACTTCTGGTAGCTGTCGGAGAACCAGGCCAGCATCGCCACATGCTTCTGTTGTTCCGGGGCGAGCATGTAAGGGGTGCCGTGGAGGAACAGGTTGTATTCACCCAGGGATTCACCATGGTCCGACAGGTACAACATGGCCGTGTCGACCTTGTCCTGATTGGCCCGCAACAAGTCGATCAAGGTCGACAGCACGTGGTCGGTATAGACCAGGGTGTTGTCGTAGCCGTTGACGATGCTCTCGCGGCTGCAATTGTTCAGCGCGTTGCTTTCGCACACCGGGGTGAAATGCTCGTACTCCTTGGGATAACGCTTGAAGTATTCCGGGCCGTGGCTGCCCATCTGGTGCAGCACCAGCACGGTGTCCTTATCAAGCGTGTCGATGAAATGCTGAAGTCCCTGGAGGAGGATTTCGTCACGGCATTCACTGCTGGCGCAAAGGGCCGGATCCTTGAGATTGCTGACATCCTGCAAGGTGACCCGGTCGCACGTGCCCTTGCAGCCGGATTGGTTGTCCCGCCAGATCACGTCCAGCCCGGCGCGCTTGAGCACATCCAGCAGGCCCTCTTCATTCTTGGCCTTGCTGGCGTCGTAGTTCTTGCGCCCCATGTTGGAAAACATGCATGGCACTGATACAGCGGTTTCGGTGCCGCAGGAGTGGACATCGGTGAAAGCGATCAGGCCAGCTTCCTTGTTTAGCTTCGGCGTGGTGTCGCGGTTATATCCAAGGATGCCGAAGTTCTCGGCACGAGCGCTCTCCCCCACTACCAGTACAGTCAGGGACTTGCGTGCGTGGGTTTGCCAGGCCGGGTTACGGATTGCGTCTTCACCGAGAGCGATGAACGGCTGCTTGGCCGATGCGACTTGCTCGCGCAGGTAACCGATCGATGCGCCGATGTAATTACTCGGCACGATCATCAAGCGCAGTTCATGATGGTTGCGAAACAGTGAAGACAAACCCTGATAGTTGGCCAGGGCAACCACGCCGATCACCGCGGCCGAGGCCACGCCGACCAATAGCTTACTTAGCAAATCCTTGGGCCAGCGCCGATAATTAATCGGAGTCTTGAACAATAACCAGGAGGGCAAAACGCCTAATAAGCCGATATAGGCAAACAACTTCAACGACAACAGGTCACGAACTTCCGTGGCATTGGTTTCGGCAAAGTTGCGCAACATGCCGGCATCGATCAGCACGCCGTATTGGGCCATGAAATACGCCACGCCAGCGCTGATCAGAAACAGGACCATCAGCACAGGCTTGAGCACCGGACGGAACGCCACGAGCGTCAATACCAGGTTGAACGCACAGAAAATCATCACACCGAATGCCAGGCACATCAGCAGGCCTCGGGCATCAGCCGTCGTGATCGCTTGCAAGTGTTGCCAGAGCACGACGTTGAAACCCAATAATAAAAAGGCACTGGCGACCAGCGTCACCCACTCGGGGCGCACGGCTTTGATTAACGGCATGGTGATTGACGGTTTCCTGAAAGTTGCTCTTTAAAAAAGAAATGCGGTAGCGAATGTGAAAAATTCGTTTCCTACGGCAGCACAAACTTTAGGTAGCCCACCATCAATTTTTCGTGAAAAAGTTGCCATTAAATAATTTTTTAAGCAGCACGCCACAAACTTTAACCCGTCTGCAGCATGCGGCCGGGCACCGCTTTAAGCTTGATTCAGGTACCAGCGCCAGTCCTGCTCCCCCACCTCGCCCATGAATTGCCGGTACTCGGCGCCCTTGACCGCCAGGTAAACGTCCAGAAACGCTGTGCCAAAGGCTTCCCGCGCCCAGTTCGAGGCTTCAAGGGCGCGCAAGGTGGTGAGCCAGTCGGTCGGCAGCAATTCGGTTGCCTGGGCATAACCGTTGCCTTCAACCGGCGAGCCGGGATCGCATTGCTCGCGGATACCACGATGGATGCCGGCCAGTATCGCCGCCGCCGCCAAGTACGGGTTGGCATCGGCGCCGCAAATACGATGTTCGATGTGCCGCGACGAGGCCGGGCCGCCGGGCACCCTCAGGCTGACCGTGCGGTTGTCTACGCCCCAGGTCGCAGCCAGCGGTGCGTAGCTGTTGCTCTGGAACCTGCGGTAGGAGTTGGCGTTAGGGCAGAACAGCAGCAGCGAATCGAGCAGGGTGTCGAGCATGCCGCCCACCGCGTGACGCAGCAGCGGCGTGCCGTCGGCGGCTTCGCTGGCAAACAGGTTGTTGCCGTCCCGGTCCGCCAGGCTGACGTGCATGTGCATGCCGGAACCCGCCAAGTGATCGAATGGCTTGGCCATGAAACATGCCACCATGCCGTGCTTGTGCGCCACGCCCTTGACCAGCCGCTTGTAGCGCACCGCTTCGTCCATGGCTTGCAAGGCATCGGGGCGGTGCTGCAGCGTGATTTCCACCTGTCCGGGCGCGTATTCGGAAATCGCTGTGCGTGCCGGAATGCCTTGCAACCTGCACGCGGCATACAGGTCTGCCAGAAACGGCTCGATCTGTTCCAGTTCGCGCAAACCGTAGACCTGGGTGGCGCGCGGTCGGCCGCCGTCGGCGTCCCGCGCCGGTTGCGGCCGGCCCTGGCTGTCGCGCTGGGCGTCCAGCAGGTAGAACTCCAGCTCTGCGGCCATCACCGGGTAATAACCGTCGGCCTGCAAGGCCTCGATCACCCGCCCAAGCAGATAACGTGGATCGGCAACCGTCGCGGGCATCCCTTCCTGGGGGTGCATGGCGACCTGCACGGCGGCTGTCGGGATGAGCCGCCACGGCATGCGTTGCAAGCTACCGGCGATGGGATAGGCGCGGCAGTCGATGTCGCCGACGTCCCACACCAATCCGGAGTTTTCCACGTCATCGCCATTGAGGGTCAGCCCGAGGATCGTGCTGGGCAACGGCCGGCCACTTTCGTAGACCGCCAGTAACTCGTCCCGATGCAACAATTTGCCTCGAGGCACGCCATTGCTATCGAGGATGAACAGCTCGAACAATTCGATATCTGGGTGTTGTTCAAGGAATGCGTGGGCGTGTTGCACGGGTGCGAAAGAGAGTTGGGCAAGGCTCATGAGCAGGCTCGTATTTGCATGTCGGACGACGACAGGGCGCCGTCAGTCTGTGTCCGTCTTCGACGGGCACCACGAAGGATCAACAGGCAATACGAAAATCCGGAGGACGGGCATGACGACAGTGCCACAGCGCCCAGAAGGCCAGTTCGGAGGGCAACGCACTGAGGGATGGGGTGCCGGCAGGCGTGAGTCTGCCGACCGGATCAATCGCGGCGAATGAAGGGTGCGAGAATGTTAGAGGCCGACCGTCCATGAGCGCATCACAGCAAGTACATCGAGCAAGCGTTGCACGACACCCAGGGAGCTTAAACCTGGATTTGACGGAGCTTGGATCGTGGCAGGCTAAACAATGGATAAACCAAACACTCGTTGATCGGAGGTCGTGTTCCCTACATTATCTGTCCCACTCCCGACCGTGAAATAGCCTGCATGGCATTTTCCTGGGACCATCGTTCCGTTAGGATCACCAGCCTGGTTTGCGCAAGATCCGCGCAAGGAAGCACAGCGAGAGACAGAACGGATGCTGAACAGTAATTCCCTCAGAAAGCTCGATATGCAAGACCTCATGGTGTTTAGCGCCGTGTACGAGCAAAGCAGCGTCTCTGGCGTGTCCGAGGCATTGTGTGTCAGCCAGTCAACCGTCAGTTACTGCCTCAAGAAATTGCGGACCTGTTTCGAAGACGAACTGTTTATCAACACCCGCACCGGCATGCGCCCCACCGACCGAGCCGAGGGCATGTACGACCATGTGCGGGCCATTTTGCAAAGTATCAATTTGTGCCATGCCGGCGCGCCAACGTTCGACCCGACGGGGCAAGCCGTCACGTTCAATATCTGCGCACCGGAGTATTTCGAACACCTGATCCTGCCGCACCTGCTGCGGGGCTTCGATTACGCCGATTTGCCGGTGATAGTCAACGTGCACAAGCTACAGGCCGACATACCCGCCCAGGAACTGCGCGACGGCAGTCTGGACTTGGTGATCTGCTTCGGTCCGAACTTCCACAGCAATCATGCCGACTTCAAATCCCGGCAACTGCTGGAGGAAGACCTGGTCTGCGTCGTGGATAAACGGGCGACGCCGCTGGAACCGCAACTGAGCCTTCAGTCCTTCGTCCAGCGCCGCCACGTTTTCCCGACGCCCTGGGCCTCCGCCACCAACATGGTGGACGGCTGGCTGTCGCAACAGGCACAACAGCGGCAGATCGCCGCTCGCGCCAACAGCTACAGCGCCGCATTGAAATTGATCACCGGTACCGACTTCATCCTGACCCTGCCCCGTCGCATCCAGAAACTGCTGGCCAGCGAGGCAATCTTCAGTCATCACGAAGCGCCCAGAGGCCTGCCCGGTTTCACCTTGAACATGCAGTGGAGCCAGGCCGCTGACCAGGACAGCGCCAACACCTGGCTGCGCGAGCAGATCATCAAGGCCTGCGTCACACGCGACGCTTGATCGTCAATTGCCGATCAAGGCCTTGGCATAAGGGCCGCGATCGATGTCGAGGATTTCCACGCACAACTGCACCGAAACATCGGCCGGCCATGGGCCGAGCTCCTGGATAACGGCCAGCAGGCTGTCGGCCAGTTGCTTCTTGATTTCCGGCGAGCGGCCGCTCAGCAAGGCCAGCTTCACGTGCACGAAACCCCGTTCCCCCATGCCCGTGCCTACCCGGAAAGTTTCAAGTTTCACGGCCCGGCTCTTGATATCGGACTCGGCGGCGAACTGACCGGACGCCACCAGCGCGTTGTTCAGGCGCAACAGTGCGACATCGGCTTTCAACCCGGCCAGATTAGCGGTGTACTCCATGTGCAGGTGAGGCATGTGTTCGACTCCTTTTCGAAAATATGACGATGTGGTTTCAGCCGCACAACCTTACCTCGACTCGCTTCGCTGAGGCAGGATTTTGTTTCGTCGTTTCACGCTTTCACGGTTGTGCCGAGACGACGCGCTCGCCCATGAAAGCCTCCAGCCGGGAGCGTAACCAGCGTTCGGCCGGATCACTGTCGACATGGCTCAGCCAGACCATGGACAAGTCCAGCGTCGGGGTCGTGAAGGGAAAGGGTTCGCTGAACAGTTGCCCCGAAGCGGCCATGGCGGCTGCGGTGTAGTCCGGCAAACTGGCGATCAGATCAGTGCCGGCCAGCAACGCCGGCAATGCGCTGTATTGCGGAACCGAGAGCACCACTTGGCGCGTGCGACCGATTTCGGCCAGCCATTCGTCAGCAAAACCGGCTACGTTGGCGGTGTGGGACACCAGCACATGAGGCCGCGAGCAGTACTCATCCAGGGTCAGCGGCGTATCCGACGCATCGGCGCGCAGTACGCGGGGCTGGATGTGTCGCAACAATTTGCGCTTGGCATTGGCCGGCAGCCCGCGCGTCTGGCTGATGCCCACGGTGATATCGCCCGATGCCAGCAAATCGGGGATACGCCAGTAGTCGACGTGCTGGACCACAAACACGATGTTCGGCGCTTCTTGCCGCAGGCTGCCCAATAGCGGCGGCAACAGGCCGAACTCGACGTCATCGGACAGGCCAATGCGAAACGTCATGGTGCTGCTGGCAGGCTCGAAATCGTGCGTCAGGCTCAAGGCCACCGACAGCGAATCCAGTGCCGGCGAAAGATGCCGGATAATTTCCTCGGCCCGGGCCGTCGGCTCCATGCGGTGACCGACGCGAATGAACAGCGGATCATTGAACATCTTGCGCAAGCGATTGAGGGCAGAGCTGATGGTTGGCTGGCCCAGGAACAGTTTTTCCGCCACCCGCGTCACGTTGCGCTCAAGCATCAGCGTTTCGAAAACCACCATCAGGTTGATGTCGGCCTTGCGCAATTCGTTGCGATTCATCCCCTGCCCCCGATTCCTTGACCCAATGCAGTGTAGGAAGGCCGGGGGCTGCGCGTCTATGCGCCGAAAGCCTCACTTCACCGTCATGGACTTCAATCCCAAGGCCATGATGCGTTCATCCATACCCAGGCCCAGGGCCTTGGGACTGATTGCATCGGGCAAACGAAAATGCACGCGCACCTGCCCATTGACGCCAATCGTTTCGCGAATGGCCGGCGTCAGGGGCAGTTCCAGGGTGTTGTCCTGCATACGTGTGAATTGTGTCGACAACGCCGCAACGCCGTTGATCGAAACCTCGACGCGCTGACGCGTGTGCTGCGGCTGCACGAACGCCGCCGCCTCGATGCTAATGACCCGGGCCTCTGGCGGCACCCGAAAGATCATCTCAGCCTCGCTCCCCTGGGACCAGACGCCCCACTCCTCGACGCGGCCCCAACCGCTGACCAGCATCCCATGGCTACGACTGAAAACCTGGCGCTCGCCGAGCTTCACTTGCACATCAAGCGTTTCGTCGGCGAACGGCGGGCAGTGGGCGCACGTTTTCCAGCCCGGCGCCAGGACCACGAGGCCGTCGACGCGGGTCAGCAGATCGGTCTGGCGATTGACGGTTTGCGTCGCCAGCAGCGTGGCGCGACTGTCGAGAATGTACAGCGAATCCGCGTCATACCGGCCCGTGGCAAGCATCTGGTCGGCATGGCGCTGCGCTTGCTCGATCACCCGATTGCCCATGCGCCCCAGGTAGACCCCATCGGTCTCCAGGCCATAGGTCAAGGCGTATTGGCTGCTCAACATCCAACTGTCCGGCTGGTTCTGCGGCATCAACGTCCGGACTTTTGAATAGTGTCCGGCGGCGCTGGCCCAGAAAGGATCAACCAGCGAGGTCGGCCAACTCGAGGCGGGCGCGATCATCCGACTCTTGCGCAGGCCGGCCCATCCAGCGTGGGTATCCAGGATCTGCACCACCACGGCAATCGCCAGCAGACACACGGCGGCCCGCGGTTTGTTGCCGCGGATCACCAGGAAAATCCCGGCAAACACGATGGCATAGAACACCGGCCAGAACATCCGACCGGCCGCGCGAAACACATTCGCCGCCTTTTCAAGAATGTCTGGCAGCCAATAATGCACACTCACCATGCCGATACCGAGGGTATTGGTCAGGGAAAAAAGCGTCAGCCCGATCAATGCCCACAGCAATAACCGCCTATGGCGCACCGCGCGGACAAAACCGGTACTGCCTTGCAGCAGCGCCACACCGGCGCAGATCGCCAACATCAAGACGCCCAGCCCCAGATAGTTGAACCCCTCGTAGTCGCCCGGGCCCTGAGGCATGTCTCGCAACGTGTGCGACCAGCCACTGGGGTTGATCAGCGACATGACGTTCAGGCGATACAATCCATAGCCGCCCGCCACCGTCCCGCCGCCAACACTGAAATAACCCGCCTGCCAGCAGCAGAACGCGACGAGTAGGAACAGTCCCGCCAGTTCAATCAACGCATCGCCTCGGGACATCCGACGCCTGACGGCCTGAGTGGCGAGGTCAGCCACCCAGATCAACGCCACCATGGCCAACAGGTATGCGTGCACCAACGCCGTCGCAGCCAGCAGCGCGCCCCAGGCCAGCCGGCGCCTGTGCAAGTCGGGCCGCAGCGCCAGGTACAGGGCGGCCAGGATCAGGAAGTGCCCGGACAGGGACAGATGCCCGCCCATGCGTAGGAACATCGGAGGCGAAAACACGAACAAGCCCGCGCCCAACAGCCTGATCCACACCGACGGCGTCAGCAGGCCAACCAGTTTCCAGGCGAACCATGCTTGCAAGATGAAACAGGTCAGCAGCCACAGGCCAAAATACTGGAATGTCTCGGGAAGCCAGGCGCTGAAGGGCTTGAACAGCAATGCCAGCAGCGGATTGGAATCGGAAAAAATGATGCCGTTGCCCAGTTCCAGGCCATAGGAAGGATTCATTCCCAATGGAAAGGTCCAGGGCGAATGACGGAAGAACGCCCAGCCCATGTAGTGGGTCGCCGCGTCGCCCTCCCCCAACCAGGCAATGTTCGTCGGGTCCAGCACCCGGGGGCCTATCACCAATAAAAAGGCCAACACACCCAACAGCACGGGCAGCGAGGAAATCAGGTAGTGCTTGCCACGAACGATCATCGATACGTCCAGAAATTATGCAGAATGAAGGTGAACACCGGAATGATCAGCGCGACGGCTGCAATGCCGGCCAGGTAACCCAGGCCGGCATTTTGGGCGATCCAGGCAACCAGCATCGCCAGCCAGAAACCGCCAATTGAAACCACCAGGAAACGGCCAAGGGTGCGGCCATGCAACCTTGCGGAAAAGCTCCAGAGGGTGTTGATCAGATACGACAGCACGGTCGCTACTACGAAGGCGAAACCATTGGCCAGCGGCGGATTCGCCAGGATCAGGTGCATGAACAGCACAGCGGCCACCACGTGCACCCCGGTAACGACCAGGCCCGTCAGGGCAAAGCGCAAGGCACGTCGCAACAACGGCGATTGCGTCCAGGTCACGGCTTCTGCGCCAGGCAGAACACAGTCAGGCCGGCGATACGGTTGGCGCCCATGAACGGACGTTCCAGGCTGCACAATGACTTCAGCACGCCATTGACCAACGGAGAATGCCGCGACAGTTGCGACTTGGCCGGCACCTCGGAACGGGCGCGCGGCAACAGGCGCAGGGCGGCGGCAATGGGGAATACCAGGCCGAAATAATATGCACCTTGTTGCACCTGCAAACCGGCCTGCGCCACGACGCGCTCCAGTTGCCCAAGGGTATAGCGGCGCTTGTGCTCGAGAAAATCATCGTGGCCGCTCCAGAGAAACTGGAACGCCGGCACCGTGATCAGGAAGCGACTGCCGGACGGCACCTTGTCGACATACATCTTGAGCAGTCCCACGTCATCATCCACGTGTTCAAGCACATCCATCAGCAACACCAGGTCGGCGTCCAGCGCATCGATGGCCCGTCGGTAGCGGACCGGTTTGCCGGCGGTGCTGGCATCGGAGTCGGCGGGATAACTGATGTCCACGCACCAGGCCTGGGCCGTATCGGTATGGGTCAACAAATGATGGGAGAAAAAACCCGAGCCGGCGCCGACGTCCAGCAGCGTCCTGGCCGAGGTGCCCTTGAGCATGTGGAGCATGGCCCGCGCTTTCGAACGGTAATACCAATGCCGGTCGATATCAGGGCCCAGGATGTCGGTTTCCTTGAGATCCATGGTCAGTCCTTGGCGTCATAGACGCGCCGCACCAGGAAAACCGGCCGACGCTTGGATTCGATATAGGTACGGCCCAGGTATTCACCCAGCACGCCGATGCCGATCAGTTGCAAACCGCCCAGGAACGTGACCGCCACCATCAGCGAGGCATAACCCGGCAGGTCGACCCCGGAAATCAAGGTGCGCAGCACGATGAAGATGGCGAATGCAAAGGACACCAGCGAAACGCAAAGCCCCAGGTACGTCCAGATACGCAGCGGTTCGGTGCTGAAGCTGGTGATGCCTTCGAGGGCGAAATTCCATAGGCGCCAGCCGTTGAACTTGCTTTCGCCGGCCGCGCGCTCGGGCCTGACGTAATCCACATGGGTGGTTCGAAAACCCACCCAGGCAAACAGCCCCTTCATGAAGCGCCGGGACTCGGGCAGCGTTTGCAAGGCCTCGATCACGCAGCGATCCATCAAGCGAAAATCGCCGACGTTTTCTGGCAGCTTGTGGTCGGCGATTCGATTGTGCAGACGGTAGAAGCCGTTGGCCGAAACTTGTTTGGCCCAGGAGTCGGAGTCGCGGTTGATTCGGTGTCCCAGCACCACTTCGGCGCCGTTGCGCCAATGAGCAATCATTTCCAGGATCACTTCGGGCGGGTCCTGCAAATCGACATCGATCGGCACCACCGCTTGGCCGCGAGCGGCTTGCAGGCCGGCACTCAACGCCGCCTCCTTGCCGAAGTTGCGGCTCAGGTCGACGATGCGGATACGCGGGTCGGCCTTCTGCCGTTCCAGCAACAGCACCAAGGTGTCGTCAATGCTGCCGTCGTTGACGAACACCAGCTCCAGGTCAACCAGCGACTCACGGGCGAAGACCTGGTCGATCCTGGCGATGAATAGATCGATGGACTGGACTTCGTTATAAACCGGAATGACAAGCGAAAGCGCTAGACGCCCCTGTAGATCCGCTCCTGGATATTCAGTCACTTGATGGCTCTTTTTCTTATAGTGTTTTGGTCCCATCGGGCTTCCGGCCCTTGGCGTCGAAACGTATTAAGCAGGAGCGGACAAGGCAACGCAAGGATCAAACCTGAACCGTAACCCGTCGGCTGCTCGCAACATGACTTTTTTCCTACAAAGGGTCGCATGACCGATCCAGGCTCACTCCCAGCAACACTTGATAACCGATGGAAACGATTTCCCCATGGCCAAAATCGTCCACTTGGCTAGGCTTGCAGCCACATGTTCCACACATGTCATGACTGAATATCGCAGGGAGCGAACCCATGTATTTTGAGATCTATCGACAGACCCGAGGCACCCCGAACACTGGCAAAGGCCAATGGCGCTGGCGCCTGAGGGCCGGCAACCACGAAACGATCGCCAGTGGCGAATCCTATGTGAACAAGGCTGACTGCCTTCACGTCATCGGCCTGATCAAGAACGTCCAGGGCGAGACGCCGGTAAAAGAGATCTGAACAGCGCCGTGGGAGCTCGGCCTTGATCGAGGGTTGAATCACTGTGGCGAGGGAGCTTGCTCCCGCTCGACTGCGCAGCAGGCGCGATGCTTCAGGGCCGCTTCGCAACCCAGCGGGCACAAGCGTCCTCGCCAGAGAGATTCTGATTTTTTGCTGTGACGAAAGTTTTCAGGCAGGTAGGGTATACGAACCAAAGCAGGAGCCCGGTGCAATGACTCGATCCATCCCCAATCGCGACTGGCTGGTGCGTGCGCCCGAATCGCGGAAAATGGAACGCATCGAGGCTTATTTCAGTGGCCATGGCTACAGCACCCATCGCCATGACACCTACGCCATCGGAATCACGCTTTCCGGCGTCCAGAGCTTCAACTATCGCCACAGCAAACGTCATAGCCAGCCTGGCGGCACCATCGTCTTGCACCCGGACGAGGTACACGATGGCGAAGCTGGAACGAGCGAAGGTTTTCACTACCGGATGTTCTACATAGAACCGTCGCTGATCCAGCAAGTACTTGGGGGCAAGCCATTGCCCTTCATCGAAGGAGGATTGTCCAGCGACCCACGCCTCAACATCGCGACCCGTCGATTATTGAATGGCATGGATCATCCCCTCGATCCGCTAGAAGAAGAGGACGCCCTCTACGACGTGGCCCAAGCACTCGACATCGCGGCGGGCAGCCGACGCGGACGGCGGCTGATCGACTACCCGGCGGCGGAACGTGCCCGCCTGTTCATCCACGATGCCCTCGACCAGGTGATCACGCTGGATGATCTGGTGCAGGCAAGCGGCAGGGACCGATGGAGCTTGTCACGAGACTTTCGTGCGCTGTACGGCACCAGCCCCTATCGCTACATCACCCAGCGACGTCTGAATCAAGCCCGTCACCTGGCGTTCCAGGGCATACCGTTGAGCGAAGTGGCCCTGGCTTGTGGATTTTACGATCAAAGTCACATGACCCGGCTGCATACCCAGGCCTTCGGCATCTCACCGGCACGCTGGCTGAACATGCTGCGCTAAGGCAGCCGCTACGCGCCGCAAAAAGCTGCACGATCATCCAATACTCACGTTGGCCCGGACAATAAAGTAGGACGCACCAACAGACCAAGGAGTATGCCTCGATGACCGTTTATTCCCCGATCAACTTCGCCCAGAAATATGCGCTCTTCCAAGAACAGTGGATGCCGAAAGTCGTGGCTGAAATGAACGATTACCAATTCAAGATCGCCAGGCTCGAAGGCGATTTCATCTGGCACACCCACGCTGATACCGACGAAACCTTCATCGTTCTGGAGGGCGAACTGCGTATCGATTTTCGTGACGGCGCCGTGACCATTGGCGCGGGCGAGATGTATGTGGTCAAAAAGGGCGTCGAGCATAAGCCCAGCGCCGCCCAGGAAGTGAAACTGCTACTGATCGAGCCACGCGGTGTCATTAACACCGGCGAAGAAACCAACGAGCGCACGGCGATCAATGACGTCTGGATCTGACTGAGCCAGGCTCAATCGTATTCAGCTTCCTGATGCTCGCCCAACAACCGCCGCTGACGAGGTGTCGCGGCGGCCAGGACCTCGGGATTGAATCGCCAGTGCAGATAAGGCGAAAACTTCTGCGCGACCATCCGCCGACCATAGTGCACCTGGAGCATGTATCGCGTGCGGTCGGCGGTCCGGTTGTCGCTGCCGGCGTGCCATAGCTCGCTGCGCAATATCAGCACATCCCCTGCCCGGCACAGTATCGGTTGTGCGGTACGCCCTTGCCATTGCGTTTCACCTGCAACCGGCGCCCGACCGGCCTTGTGGCTGCCAGGGATGACCTGTGTGGGGCTCAAGTCCGCGTCGATATCGTCCAAGTAAAACTGTGCGGTAAACACCTGCACCGGCAGTTCAAAGCCAGGCTCGGCCAGCAGGCTTGGCGGCAATGGCATCGCCAGGTAATCCAGGTGCAACGGGGCCCCGGTGAAACCGGGATGGTAGCGCCAGGCTGTCTGGCCAATGATGTGGCAATCATCGCCCAAGGCCGCCTCGGCCAGTTCGATCACTGCGCCCACATCCAGGAACGGCAGCCAGAACGGATCGCGATTGAACACACATTTGTAATGATCGATCACGCCGCTGTAGTCCCAATGCTGAGGCTGCAATTGGTCGATGGCATGGCGCAGGTCGGCAATTTGTGCGGCGCTCAATACCCCAGGCAGCAGGACGAAACCGTCCCGGTGCAGGGCTCGCAGATTCTCGCTGACAGACACGGCCACACCTGCCTCAGGTACGGAAGCGGCCGGTCAGCTCTGCCAGGTTTCTCGACAGGCTGGAAAGCTGCTGGCTGGCGTGCATGCTCTGGGCAGAATTGGCAGCCGCCTCGTTGGACAAATCCCGTATATCAGAAATATTACGGGCTATTTCCTCGGTGACGCTGCTCTGCTCTTCACAGGCATTGGCGATTTGCGCGGCCATGTCGTTGATTCGCTGGATCGAACCACCGGTGCCGCTGAGCACCTGATCGACACCCGCGGCCCGTTCGACGCTGTCCCGAGCTTTGCTGCTGCCCACTTGCATGGCTTGCACCGCTTTGGCCACACCGGATTGCAGGCGTTCGATGCGGACCTGGATGTCCTTGGTCGAATCCTGGGTACGCGCCGCCAGCGCCCTGACTTCGTCGGCCACCACGGCAAAACCACGGCCCTGCTCGCCCGCGCGTGCTGCCTCGATGGCGGCATTCAGCGCAAGCAGGTTGGTTTGTTCGGCGATGCCACGGATCACTTCAAGCACGGCGCCGATGCTGGAAGTTTCCTGGGCCAATGCTTCAATAGTGCCCGAGGCGCTCTCCACTTCCTGGGCCAACTGACGGATCGACTCGATGGTGCTGCTGACCACCGCGGCGCCATCGCGAGACTGGCTGCTGGCTTGCTGCGCCGCGTCGGACGCGCCTACCGCGTTGTGGGCCACCTCGTGCACGGCGGCGCTCATTTGGGTCGCAGCGGTACTGACCTGATCGAGCGCAGCATGCTCGCTACTGATCAGTTGATCATTGGTCGCGGCCATTTGAGCCATGGCCCGCGCGGCGGCATCAACTTCTCCGGTGACCCGGCCCACCTCGGCAATCAACGGCTGCAATTTGTCGAGAAAGCGATTGAAGGCACTGCCGAGCTGCCCCAACTCGTCAGCCGAACGTACTTCGAGGCGACCCTTCAGATCACCGCCGCCCTCTGCAATCTGCTCGACGCGGTGCAACAGCCGCCGCATGGGACGCAGCACAACCATCGGCAGGGCAACAATCAGCAGGATGCAACCCAGCAGCCCAATCAACAGGATGCCCCCTTGCTGCACGCCGACAGCCTGGCCATGGTCAATCGCCGCCTGCCCCTCACGAAGCGACGCTTCATCCTCCAACTCGCCCAGCTTGTCGATGGCATCACGCATGGTGTCGAACTTGCTTTCACCATCGCCAAAACTTAGCGCACTGGCCGCCTGCGGATTGCTCGCGGCTTGCTCGACCACTTGCCGCGAAACCTGCGACCATTGGGCAAAACGGTCATTGAACTGGCTGACCAGCGCCAAAGCCTCGGCACTGGGCTGCATCGCGGCATACTTCTGCACACGATCATAAGCTTGCTTGAGATTGTCTCGGTGACTGGCACGCAGCGCCTCGACATGACTGCCCGCATTGCCACCGAGGAGGCTCCGCTCGGCCACGAATGCCTGGTAAAGATCGCGATCGGCGTTGAGCAACAGACTGATCGCCGGCAAATAACGCTTGGTCAGTTGCGTGCTGGACTCCGTCACCTGGCCGATACCGCGCATGCCCGACCAGCCCATCAGCACCAACAGCAGCGCCAGGAAAGCAATGGGCAGGGTGATTTTCCAGCGAAAACCCAGATCGGCAAAGAAGCGCGGCATGGGGGTGACTCCTTTCATGGCATTGACTAGCTCATCGGCATGGATGCATTGAGCTATAGCCCATTTGTCGCATTGTCACAAAGAAGTGACAGGGTTGATCGCGCTTCGAGGGGTTAGTAGGAGCCTGCGCTTAAGTGATGTTTCTGATGCGGTTGGCCACGTTCAACGCAGCGGTATTGATAAGAGAACCAGAAGTTTTATCTGACAGTAGCCCCTTACCTTATTTCCAGAATTGTCCTACGCATCAGCTTGTTGCTGACTTTCTGGAGGAAGCCCTATAGTCCAGGGGTCGTACATACGGTCGACACGGGTTTGGCGACTCGAAAACAAATGTTCAGAAGCTTCCGCGAGTTTGCGGAACGCGTCTGTGCGCAATATGCTGCTTTCCGGTAGCTGTGCGTGGGAGACCTTCGGGTCTGCCGGCTTTCTCCATTTGTTCCGGTTCGCCAACCCGCGTACAGCTACCACCTTGTCGTTTGGCGACGTTCAAGGCGGCTCACAATCAAATGGAAACTGAAATGAATAAATATATGGCTCTCACCAGCAATGCCGACGATCAACCTCTCTTCGTCGATACCACCGCACCGTTACACATACTGCTTGATACGGCAGGCTATAGAATTCGCGCGGTCACCCAACTACTAGAAAACCTCGCAATGCGAGGAGACATTCCGAGTGACTCGGTAGTCCTTCAGGATTTCGCACAACTGTGCTGCATTCCGTTGAGGGATGGTTGCGACATGCTTGATGTCATCGCCCGACGCTTGGACGCAGAGCCGGCCTAGTATTGAAGGGCCTCTCACGGGGCCCATTTCGTCAAAACGCGCATGGTTCGATTACACCGAAACCCTCCCGTTTGCCCGGACTCCATTAATCACATAAGCTGATCAGTATGAATACACACACCTCGGAGGCTCCGATGGCTACCACAAAAAAAGTCGAAAAAGCGCGCAGAAAAGTCACTCACGAAGAGCTGACATTTCTTGACGTTCGACAAGCTGCACGTGATGGTCAGAAAGTGTTCGATAAATTTGTAATCACTGGCAAGCTTCCTATTACGAAGTAGGCGTGGATGCCAGACGTTAAAATTTCCGCACTTTTTGAAGAAATACAGAACTGGAAAAATATTGCCGCACACTTTTATAACTACAAAGTGTGCGGCGAGCTTCCGGCTATCTTTGGCAGAGATGAAAAGCTCGATCTGAGCGATATGTGTCACATCCATTTGGCGAGCACTGTAGAAACACAAGCTCGCTGGACTCAAATCGGCCGCCAGTACTATCGCACAGCCCTAACGGAAAACCCTGACAACGACTTCTGGCTTATTTATGCATATGATGACTTCAAAGATGCGTACCTACTGCTGACGATCATTGGGCCAGACGCTCACAACCGTAAGGAATGGGGATCGTTTTTACGTACGGTTCATAGTGACATTGTGGAACCTTGGATTGTGGGAAAAATCACTTTTCCTGAGCTAGATGACTGACGGCATCTAACTCTAAGCAAAATATTCGTGCTCCCACTTGCCTTCAACGGTGATGATCAGTGCTCGGGGCTTGTTCACAAATCACGCGCTCGATTGCTTGATGATTTCCCATCGTAGCAGCCGCACAATGGCATTACACCATCACAAAGGAGACAATCGTATGTCGAAGAAACGTAACGGTGTCCCCGAGATCCCCCGTGACGACTATGTGTATGGCCACACAACCGATCTCGTGTCGCAACTCACAGTGATATTTGATCCAAAAGGCGGCCTGACTATAGCCGAAGTTGACCCCAGTTCCATTCACCGCAAGCTGTCGCACCCAAAGACCAAGGGTGACAAGATCATTCTGTCCACCCCTGCAAATGATTTCAGCTTGCAAGGGACCTATACGCAGGAATTGCAGACCCGTTTCGACTACCTCGCAGCGGTGGACACAAACACAATCGCTGATGACCAAGGGCCGACGAGATTCGACGGTTACGTGGTGAGTGCAGCCACCGTCAGCGTGATCACTGAGCCGTTGCAATCCCTTCACGAGAAATCGATCTTCCAACCGCTCGTTACTTTTCTAATCCTAGATCCAGACTTCGTTGCTTCGCACGAACCATTGGGCTGGCACCTGGCTTTGACTCGGCACATGGACACCCCCTACCTACGCTCAAGCCGCCTAGGTGTCGTCGTAGATCATGACTTGAGAGCACACCCTGCAATCAATGCCCGCCAACTTCCATATTACGGCGATTATCTGCTACCCAGCCATGTTTCTCTGATCTATGCCTCGGCAGATAAGAGAGACACGATTGGCAATCGCATGATTTGTTATTGCGACAACATTGCCCGGCAGATTCTGGATCAGTTCAAGAAGTACGGAATAGCAGCAGTGCTGAAGCAGAAAAGCTTTCGAGTAGGTTCTGCTGTGTGTATCGCCATTCCCCATCCGGAACAAAAAGTCCCTGTTTAGCCGGTTCTTTACGTCGATCACATGAATCATGTGTAATTTGGCAACATCAAACGAACGTCAAGTGGACCTGCCGGGAATAGCTAGTTGGATGGGCCATAAAATAGGGTTGAATCCAAATCGACCCTTCGATATTATGGACCCACGTTAAAGCGACCCACCCGGTCAAATAGGAGCCACACAATGTCTCGCACTTTCGTTTATGCCCGCGTATCGACCAGCGATCAGACAACTGACAACCAAGTCCAAGAAGTGCAACGTGCCGGGTTCGATGTGCAGGCGAATCGGGTGGTGGTTGAGACGGTATCGGGTTCGGTAAGCGCCAACGAACGCAAAGGGTTTCAATCCCTCCTGCACAAGATGGAAGCCGGAGACGTGCTGATCGTGACTAAGCTGGATCGTCTAGGACGTAACGCCATGGATGTACGCGCCACTGTCGAACATCTGGAGTCAATAGGTATCCGTGTTCACTGTCTCGCTCTTGGCGGTGTGGACCTGACAAGTGCAGCGGGCAAGATGACAATGCAAATCCTTGGCGCTGTCGCTGAGTTCGAACGTGACTTGCTGATCGAACGCACACAAGCGGGTTTGGCCCGTGCCAAGTCCGAAGGTAAGACGTTGGGTCGCCCTGTTGCAACTGCCACCATCGAAGGTGTGAAAGCCTGCAAGGCAAACGGCCTGACACAAGCTCAGACGGTCCGTCACCTATCTATCGGCCTCACTACAGTGAAGCGCTACTGGAAGGCTTCATAACCTCCGCGACTCCCTCTAAAGGATTTCACGACGCCCTAGAGCCCCGCCTTCGCGGGGCTTTGTCGTCTCTGTGTTTGAGAACGCTTCAACTTATTTTCAAAAAGCACCAGCATCCAATGGGGGACTATGGTTTTTGTTAAGTGGGTGTGACGGGGCGCCAGATTATATTTCCAGCCAAAAAACCAAACGACTATCGAAGCGCATCAAAAAAAAATCGGGGAGGGGGGGGATAATTTCCAGATGCCTTCGTGCTATCTCCAGGATCGTAGAGCGCCATCCTTGAATCAGATATCGTTCTATCCCATCGCTCAATGAATATCAGAAATTTATTGTAGTCATCCGCATATGTTTGAAGCCACTTGCCTATCCCTTCGCACACAGCAAGATAGAATTGATGGAGATTGAAATAATAGATGTCACCTACACCTTGTGCTTCCTCTGGCACGCTTCCTATCGATATTGAAATTCGTCGAGCCTTCTTCTTTAATACCTTGTTTGAATCAAGATTCGACATATGCAACATTCCATTTCTCACCTCCCAAAGTTCGTCGGCGGTGACGCCTATAGGCTTCAAGTCAACATAAGCGTCAAGCCATCTGCTAAACACGGCACGCTCTGATGGTTTCTTGTCGTAACCATATTCAACATGTGCAATGCTGTCGATACAGGACATGAATAGCTTGGCAGCAGATGCATAGTGCTTGTTATTGAAAAGGAGTTTGTAGGCCAACAAAAAATCGTCGTTAATAAGATCGGCATAGTGAAATGTATTGTCTCTTGTATATTTTGCCAGCCAATCATCCATGACGCTTTTTTCTCCCATCTCCTTATTCACGTCATCCATATCTAGTGGAGCGTGATCCGAGACATAATTTATCGAGGGCTTTCCGTCGAGAATTATTGTGATTTCATAGAGTGGTGTCCGTGTTTCGTGCGGCTCAAATACATGCTCGAATAGTTCAAGCGCTGTACCCAAGCGACAGCGTGCAGTATACGCACCGATTGTCAAACCTACTGGAGCTTTCGTTAGTGTTGCCTTTTGATAATCCCGCTCTACCGAAGCTTTCAGGTACGCAAGTTTGTCTTCATCCGCGCCATCAACTTCGTAGCGTATATATCCGAGAAAGCCTACCCTTTCTTGTGCGTCTGCAATCAAGTAGAAGCTGTAAATTGTTTCCCTCACGCTTTGCTCTCCCTGTTGCCTTGGCTACTTCTGCAAGTGCTTCTCGTGCTTTTCAATGAGTTCCGCAGTCCAGTCTGTAGACCCGCTCCAGCGTTTCAACTCTTCACCGCAGACGCTGCAATCTATAGAGCCCGGATCTCGTACAGGGAATTTTTCTCCTGTGAGCTTGTAGATGGAGCCACATTTACTGCAAGTAGTTTCATTATTCATACACACCTCCAGTCATTATGTCGTCTGCCCCAACACAACTCGATCAGCCACCAAAGACCGTAGGTTTTTCTATCAGTGAAATGCTGTATTCGCCGTAGGTCAGTGTTTGATGCAATTCAATTTCAGCAGCCGCAATCCATTCGCTCCAGATTTGGTCGATGTCGTCGGAACATTGCCTCACGAAGTCGACGGTTAGAAATGCCTCCCACTCGCCTCGAAGATCGAAATCGTCATAGTTCTTCCCCGGTTCAAAGTCCACCGTTTCATCTACCTCGATGGTGTCCGGCTTGCCATGTGCAATGGTGTCACGGAAGTTTTTCAACTCTTTGATGGAAGAGTACGGACGCACTGAAAAGTCAGGTTCCAATCTCAGTGCCTTCAATACAATCTCAACCTTCTTGTCGAACCACCGCCTTTCCTTAAAATCCGCAACCTTCTGTTCTCCAATGAAGTTAAGGCGCGATTCAAAAGTGAACGCCAACATCACGAGGCAGGCAGTGATGTCGAGAGCGATTCCATGCCGGTCTCCTGTCGCCTCCTTTTCCTCGATTCGAGTCTTAAGGTAATGAGCTGTATTGGAGATGTCATTGTGTATGTGAATGTTCTTCTTGGCCGTCTTTTGCACCCGAAGCTTTGTCATACCACGTCCTTGATACAGTGCCTGTACCGTCCAGAGCTTACGCCACGTACTGGACGCTCGCCATGCCATCCTGCCACCATATGGCCTCATCATCACTTCAAGGAATGAGCTATGTCAGCAAAAAGGACTCTCGGCATCGTGCTTGCGGTTGGCCTCGCGTACATCGTAATCAAGGGCGTAGCCAACGACACATCGCAGTCCAAAGCATCCGCATCTAACGGCGTCTATGTCGATGAAATGGCTGAACGACAGAAAGAAGCAGAGCGGGTTGCCACCTTGGAATCCTTCACCGCAGCAGACATTGCAGAAGCTTACAGCCGCAACACTTATGCTGCCGACATGACCTTTAAAGGGAAGCCTTTCAAGGTGACGGGCACCATAGCCAGCATCAACACCGATTTCCGAGGCAAGCCATACGTCACCATGAAAGGCGGCGTTAACCAGTTTATGGAACCTCAGTTCGCACTGGCGAAGAGCAACGAGAAATTTGCTGTCACGTTGAAACCGGGCGACAAGATCACCTTGGCTTGCACTGGTCGCGGTGATGTCGCCAAGACGCCAATGTCCAATGAGTGCACATTCATCTGGTTCTAGGGCTGACGACTGGCCCTCGCGCTTTGGCTAGGCCACCTCGATAGAACCACAAGCTAATTTTCCAGCTAAAAACATATCGCAGCTATCGAAGTGCCCCAGAAATTTTGGCGGGGCATGGCATTGGCTGAGAATTTCAATCGCTTCCAGCTAGTCTCCGAGCGTCATCACAGGGAGTTACCATGAATCCTAGATTTCTTCTGATTGTCGCAGGCATAGCCTTGTTCTTCATGGCGGCAGTCGTTGCCGTCTACCTCAGTATGTTCGGTATTGATCGCGTATACGACCAAGCGAAATGGGGCGCTTTCGGCGATTACTTCGGCGGCATCTTGAACCCGATATTTGCGCTGTTTGCCTTTCTCGGTGTGCTTTGGTCGCTTGACCTGCAAATGAAGCAGGTTAGGCAGCTCGCATTGGACAAAAAGGCAGACGAAATCTTGCAGGTCGTGAAAGACATTGATGCCCGTCTCTCATCTCTTCAGTTGACGTTTGTGGGGAAGACATCAGACATTGATCTTCACATACTACACATGGTCGCAGAGGCCGAGCGTGGAGCGAAGAAAGCTGGTGATTCACCCGCCTATACAAATTTTCTGCGAATCTCAAATGAACCCGGAGCAGTGATTGAATCAGCGGTCAGGGAAATGGGGTATCAGGTTTCAATGATGTTTGAATTCCTTAAGCGCCACCCCCAGCAGCAGGATGGTGGATATGCTCCGATTATCGACTACTACACCGCCAAAACCTCCCGCCTAATCCCGATGCTGAATGACATCGGGGGACTGCCCGAGCCCACACGAGCATTTTTCGAAGCAAAGATCAGGAATGCATAAACGCCAATCTCTAATGTGATTGCGATTGAGCTATTGAGAACCAGGAGAGAAGATTGTGGGTGAAACGGATACGCCAGATTTCAACAAAGCCCGAGGCTACTTGATTGGCTTTTCAACTGTAGTCCTGCTGTTGTGGTACTTCGGTGCTGACCTCTCGACTTTCAAGCTGCTCGGGAATGAGATCAGACTCAAGGAAAACGTTCAAAACGTCTGGATGGTTCTGGCTGGTATCAACACCTATCTGTGGTTGAGGCTGTATCAACGAACCCCTGAAGGTAGCTTCCGTTTTGACCTTGCAATGCATGACTTGTATGAGAAGACACTCATCGGAGTGGTCAGGCGTCTAGGTAAGAAACAGATGCGAAATCATGTTCTGGAGCTAATTGAAAAGGCACCCGGTACTGTTGAAGGCGAATCCAAACTGATTAGCTTCAAACCCAAGGGAAAGATGACTCACCTCGAAAGAACCCCACCAAAAGGCACAGAGCCTCCAGACCAACTCGCGATAATTCGAAATCTGGACAGCAGGACGAGAAACGAAATTCGCTACTCTTTTTACATCCATTACACGGTAGGTGGAAACGAGCACCATCAGAGTGGTGGTCAGGCATTCACGACGACGCCCTCTCGCCTCGTTGCGAAGTTGGTCGAATGGTACGTTTTTGCCAGAGGCGCGATTGTGTCGCCTTGGTTCTTCGATCATGTCACCCCTTTCGTTTTGGGAGGCATGAGCATATGCGTTGCTTTGTTCAACTGGTGGCAGATCAACTACCCGCACGCATGAACACGCCTGTAGAGACGTGATCCACACGGACAGAATCGGCTGAAAGCCTTGTGCTACTTGGCGTAGAGTTGGTTTTCAGTGTGCGTAAATCGCACCCGCCAAGAATGCATTCGAGACTTACAAGTTCCGACATATACCGATACTTGTATTACGGTCGCATAATATAAGAGCGAAGCGAACGCCTTCGCAGCGTGCATCCCTCGCATCCCCCCACCTTCCTGCCCCCCCCAAAACATCATATCGAATCTGGGAAGCCCTTTGCTTTGGCTTGCAATCTCCCCTGTGATATTGGCTCCGTACCGCTGGAGTGGTCGCCACTCTGGTAGCATTTGGAATAACAACCGGAATGGGGGCAGCGATGGAACGAGAGGTGAAAAAAGGATGAAACCAAAACGCAAAGTGGTTCTGCTGTCGCTGGGAGGTGTCGTTGGGACACTCTTTCTGGGTGCCGTCAGTGGTGCAGGTAAAATGCTCACGACAGATCTGTGGCCTTCCCTTCGCCCGTTTATCTCCACGGCTTGGACTTGGACACTTGAACTCTTTACGTGGCTTGCACACCCCGTAGCGTTCCCGCTGTGGTCATTCATTGTGGCACTGCTGGTAGTTGTTGGGGCAATTGGGTTTCTTGCCTTTATCGCCGCATCGTTCGGTTCGGATTTGAACGCTGCAAATGCAAAGTTTAACCCCGCACTTCCTCCCCTCAACGAGAGTGCCCAACAAGTCCTGGCAGTGATTGCAATTCATGGCGGCAGGAACGAAGGGCTGTATCTAAGCCAGATTCCTTCAACTGCTGGATTGTCGCAGTTGGTCTATGAAGGCGCTATGGACGTTCTCTACCATTGGAATCTGATCTCCATCTCCTATTCCAATTGGGGTGATCAGGTTTCGTTATCCGCCCTCGGGCGGGCATACGTTCTGCACCCTCAATCGCCGTTAGCGTGGGTGGTCAAGAGCGCGTAGCGGGTGGAATACGTACGACCAAGGGCCCGCCATTGAGCGGGCTTTCCTTTACCTGATTTTCCTGATGCCAACGGTGTCATACCGCTTCAAAACAGCTTGGCTTGAGTAGTACAACAAAGTAGTACAATCGGAAAACAAAAAAGCCCCGTAGACCTTGATCTACGGGGCTTTCATTTGTATGGCGGAGAGATAGGGATTTGAACCCTAGGTACTGTCGCCAGTACAACGGATTTCGAATCCGTCCCGTTCGGCCACTCCGGCATCTCTCCAGTGGCGCGCATCATACCAGCACATTCGCCGGAAGCGAACCCCCGAGCGAATTTTTTTCCGTGCTATCAGATGCTTGCGTCGATTACAGCGGCACGCCCAGGCGCTGGGCGACTTCTTCGTAGGCTTCGATGACGTCACCGAGGCCCTGGCGGAAGCGGTCCTTGTCCATTTTCTTCTTGGTGTCCTTGTCCCAGAGGCGGCAGCCGTCGGGGCTGAATTCGTCGCCCAGGACAATGGAACCGTCACGGAACACGCCGAATTCGAGCTTGAAATCCACCAGCAGCAGGCCAGCGTCGTCGAACAGCTTGCTCAGCACTTCGTTGACCTTGAGGGACAACTCTTTCATGCGAACCAGTTGCTCGGCGGTGCCCCAACCGAACGCCACGACGTGGGATTCGTTGATGAACGGGTCGCCCTTGGCGTCGTCCTTCAGAAACAGCTCGAAGGTGTAAGGGTTGAGCTTCATGCCCTCTTCCACGCCCAGACGCTTGACCAGGCTGCCGGCGGCGTAGTTACGCACGACGCATTCGACCGGAATCATGTCCAGCTTCTTGACCAGGCATTCGTTGTCGCCCAACAGCTTGTCGAACTGGGTCGGCACGCCGGCGGCTTCGAGCTTCTGCATGATGAAGGCGTTGAACTTGTTGTTCACCATGCCCTTGCGATCCAGCTGTTCGATGCGCTTGCCGTCGAACGCCGAGGTGTCGTTGCGAAACAGCAGGATCAAGCGGTCAGCGTCGTCGGTCTTGTAAACCGACTTGGCTTTGCCGCGGTAGAGTTCTTCACGTTTTTCCATGATGGGCTCCGCTTGCTAAGTAGTGGGCTAGGCGATATGTCGCCAGTCGAGCCCTGAATCTTGATCGGCCAGTTGCAGCCAGTCCGGGTCGCACCCGAGGGTGTCGACAAAACATTGCCGGGCCAGCTGCGGCAGGTTGTTCTTGCTGCTCAGATGGGCCAGGACCAGGTGTTGCAGGCCTTGCCAGCCCAACTCGGCCACCAGGAACGCTGCCTGGTGGTTATTCAAATGTCCGTGTTCCCCGCCTACCCGCTGCTTGAGGAAGTACGGGTAATACCCCCGCGCCAGCATGTCGCGGCAGTGATTGGACTCGATCATCAACGCATCGAGGTCCCGGTAACTGTCCATGACCCTGTCGCAATACGAACCCAGGTCGGTGAGCAACCCGAAACGTCGCTCGCCGTCGCTGAACACATATTGCGTCGGCTCGCGCGCGTCGTGCGCGACGCTGACCACGCTGATATCCAGGGCGCCAATGCGCAACTGCTCGCCACCGGCTACGAAACCCGCCGGCTCGATGGGCTTGCGCAGGCCATCCAGCGTCCCACGGCTCAGGTACACCGGCAGATTGTAGCGCCGAGACAGCAAACCCACGCCATGCACATGGTCGGCATGTTCGTGGGTTACGAGTATCGCGCTCAGTTGCGCGGGGTGCACACCCAGGCGCAACAGGCGTTTCTCGGTTTCCCGCAAGGAGAAACCACAATCGACCAGCACGTACGTGCCGGCGCTGGCTATCAGCGTGCCGTTCCCCTGGCTACCGCTGCCGAGAACGGCAAAACGCATCGGATCAGCCCAGGTTATCCTGAATCACGCCCAACACTTTGCGCGCCACTTCAGCCGGCGCCACGGTGTTGATGTTCTTCTCGACGGTGACCTGGACGTTGTCGCCTACCTTGCTCAGGCGGACCTGATAACGCTCGGCGCGGGCTTCGATTTCTTCCTTGTCCGGCTTGCTGCCGAACAGGCCACTGAAGAAGCCAGGCTTCTCGTTCTTCTTCTCGGCTTTCTCAGCCAAGTTGATGTAGTACAAGCCCAGGCTGCGGTTGATGTCCTCAACCCGCCATTCGCCCTGCTCCAGCGCTCGGCCGACGCTCGACCAGGCACGGTCCAGGTCGGAACCGACGTTGAGCACCGGGTTGCCGCTGCCGTCTTCGCTCAGGCTGACACGGCTCGGCGCATCGAATTGCTTGGATGCCAGCATCGACACCGAACCGCCCTGCTCCGCAGTACGGCTCATGCTCGCCAGCATGTCGTCCACCAGTGCAGCGTCCAGGCCAGTATTGACCGAACGGTTGGTGAACGCGACGTCGGCGGTGCTGCCTGCGGGACGTTGGGCGCTGACCACGTAGATTTCGCTGGTGTTGCGCTGCACGCCCGGCTCGATACGCACCCGCACGCGGGTTTCGCTGTCGGCCGAGACGCCGGCGGCGCCCAGGCGCTTGGCCATGGCGGCAGACAGTTCATCGGCGCGCTGCCAAGTGGTGGTGAATTCGCCAGTTTGCGGACGCTGTTCGTCCAGGCGGAAGCCGTTGTCCTGGAAGAACTGGATCGCCACGGGCCAGACTTCGGCCGGTGGATGCTGGCCCATCACCCAGCTGGAATCGCCACTCTTCTGCAAGGTGTAGTCGCTGGCATCGGCGACGGCCGACAGCGGTTGTGGACGTGGAACGACGTATTCGCCCTTGACGCTGTCGTCGGCGACGTTGCGCGGGATCGGGAGCAGCGGATCCAGGCGCTTGGCGACGTTGGCGTCTTGCGGCAGTTGCATCGGTGCTGTCTGTTGCGCCTGCAGGTAATCGCTACCACGGTCGCGGAAGTAACCTTCCGGTCCCCAGATCCATCCGCAGCCGCTGGTGCTGGAGATAATCAAGGCAAGTGCGGAAAGTCCGGCCATTCGCTTCATGCGTTGTACTTCCTCAATTAAACCAGGACGCCGGACTGGCGCAGGGCCTGCCGCAGCGGTTCATGACAGGTTTTGCTCAGCCAGGTGAGTGGCAGGCGGATGCCTTCGTGCATCAGACCCATTTCGACCAAAGCCCATTTCACCGGAATCGGGTTGGCTTCGAGAAACAGGTCTCTGTGCAGCGGCATCAGCTTTTCGTTGATCGCCCGCGCGGTCTCGGCATCGCCCTTGAGCGCCGCCTCGCACAGGTCGGCCATTTCACGCGGGGCGACGTTGGCAGTCACGGAAATGTTGCCCTTGCCGCCCATCAGGATCAGCTCGACCGCCGTCGGATCGTCGCCCGACAGCAGCACGAAATCCTTGCTCACGCCATCGAGGATGGCCTTGGCGCGCTTCAGGTCGCCGGTGGCTTCCTTGATACCGATGATGTTCGGCACGCTGGACAGGCGAATCACGGTCTCGGCCTGCATGTCGCAAGAGGTACGGCCGGGAACGTTATAGAGGATCTGCGGGATGTCGACGGCTTCGGCGATGTACTTGAAGTGCTGGTACAAGCCTTCCTGGGTCGGCTTGTTGTAGTACGGCACGACCAGCAGGCAGGCGTCGGCACCGGCTTCCTTAGCGTTGCGGGTCAGCTCGACGGCTTCGCGGGTCGAGTTGGCGCCGGTGCCGGCGATGACCGGAATGCGGCCATTGACCTGCTTGACCACGGCACGGATGACTTCGATGTGCTCGTTGACGTCGAGGGTTGCCGACTCGCCGGTGGTCCCGACGGCGACAATGGCATGGGTGCCGTTTTCAAGGTGGAAGTCCACGAGTTTGCTGAGGCTGGCCCAGTCAAGATGCCCTTGTGCATCCATGGGTGTGACCAGTGCCACCATACTGCCCGCAATCATGAAACCGCTCCTGCCGGAAAAAGAGAGCGGTAATGGTACTGGCGCCAAGATGCTTGTACAAGCGAACTACCATTCCCCTTGGCGATGGTTTTCGCTACCCTTCAGGCTTTGATCGGTACCGATAGGCTCATACGCCGGTTTCCAGCCTCCGTTTTCGCCGCCACGAGCCCCGCTCCCGGGTTTTTCCAAGGGCATTGCTGCCACTGCGCAATGCACTGTATCCCCGGGCAAAGGGCTTTAGGCGCGTGTTGTGGCAGGCCTGGCACCGTGTCGAGCTGCAAAGGTATCGACCGCTCATCGCTTTAGGAATGCTGCATGTCCACCCCCACAGTCCGCGAACAATTCCTTGTTATCAGTGCCCTTGGCGCCAACCCCATGGAGCTGACTAACGTCCTGTGCCGCGCCAGCCATGAAAATCGCTGCGCCGTCGTGACCTCACGCCTGACCCGTCACGGCGAATGCAGCGCGCTCGTGCTCGAAATCTCCGGCAGCTGGGACGCCTTGGCGCGCCTGGAGGGCAGCCTGCCGGTGCTGGCCAAGAAGCACGCCTTCACCGTCAACGTGGTACGCAGCGCCGCGCTGGAGAATCGTCCCCAGGCCCTGCCCTACGTTGCCTACGTGAGCTCGGCCTACCGACCGGACATCATCAACGAGTTGTGCCAGTTCTTCATGGACCACCACGTCGAGCTGGAAAACCTGACCTGCGACACCTACCAGGCCCCGCAGACCGGCGGCACCATGCTCAACGCCACGTTCACCGTGACGCTGCCGGCCGGCACGCAGATCAGTTGGCTGCGCGATCAGTTCCTGGATTTCGCCGATGCGATGAACCTGGATGCCCTGATCGAACCGTGGCGCCCACAAAACCCAATGTAAGGAAGCGTTCATGGCCGTTGCCGTCGACCAGCCGGTTACCGATTTCCAGGCCCCTGCCACCAGCGGGCAAACTGTTAGCCTCGCCGCCCTCAAGGGCAAGCAGGTGGTGGTCTACTTTTACCCCAAGGACAGTACCCCCGGCTGCACCACCGAGGGCCAGGGCTTTCGGGACCAGTATGCGCAGTTCAAGGCCGCCAATACCGAAGTGTTCGGCGTGTCCCGGGACAGCCTCAAGTCCCACGAGAACTTCAAGTGCAAGCAGGAATTCCCCTTCGAGCTGATCAGCGACAAGGACGAAGCCGTCTGCCAACTGTTCGACGTGATCAAGCTGAAGAAGCTCTACGGCAAGGAATACCTGGGTGTTGATCGCAGCACGTTCCTGATCGACAAGGACGGCGTGCTGCGCCAGGAATGGCGCGGCGTGAAGGTGCCGGGGCATGTGGATGCGGTGTTGGCGGCGGCCCAGGCGCTGAACAAGGCCTGAGATTTTCGCTGTTGGTACTGGCGCTATCGCGAGCAAGCTCGCTCCCACACTGGGCTGATGGTGTTAATCAATTCCCTGTGGGAGCGGGCTTGCCCGCGAAGAGGCCATGAGCCTCACAAGAGAATTCAAGCCCGACCATCAAAGCAACGGCGCCACAATTGGCTCCTTGCTCGGCCACGCATCCAGCACCGCCTTGAACAGCGTCGCCAGGGGAATCGCAAAGAACACGCCCCAGAACCCCCACAGCCCGCCAAACAGCAACACCGCGCAGATAATCGCCACCGGATGCAGGTTCACCGCCTCGGAGAACAGCAGCGGCACCAGCACGTTGCCGTCCAGCGTCTGAATGATCCCGTAGACCGCCATCAGGTAGATGAATTGATCGCTCCAGCCCCACTGGAACAGCGCAATCAATGCCACCGGCACGGTTACCACCACGGTGCCGACGTAAGGCACCACCACCGAAATGCCCACCAGCAGCGCCAGCAGGGCCGCGTAATTGAGCCCCAGTGCCACGAAGCCGATATAGGTCACGCCGCCGCAGATGAAAATCTCGATGACCTTTCCGCGAATGTAATTGGCGATCTGGCGATTCATCTCCTGGGCCACCCGGGTAATCAGCGCCCGCTCGCGCGGCAAATAGCCACGGACCCAGCGCCCGATCATTTCCCGGTCCTTGAGGAAAAAGAACACCAGGATAGGTACCAACACCAGGTAGATCATGATGTTGACCAGCAGCGGCAAACTGGACAGTGAAAACGTCAGCGCCCATTGGCCAAACTTGCCGATCTCGCCACGCACCACCTCGATGGTCTGCAACACCTGTTCATCGGATACCAGATGCGGATAGCGCTCGGGCAGCAGCAACAACAGTGACTGCCATTTGGCGAGCATCCCCGGCAGCTCGTTGAATAACGTGACCAACTGGTGCCAGAGCAGCGGCACAATCACCACCATGAACACCACCAGCAACCCCATGAACAGGGCAAACACCAGACCGACCGCCACGCTGCCCGGTAGCCGCAGACGTTCGAGCGTCACGACCAGGCCTTGCATCAGGTACGCCAGGACCATCCCCGCCAGCACCGGTGCCAGCATACCGCCCAAGGTGAGCACGGCAGTAAACCCCAGGAACAACAGCACTGCCAGGACCACGGCCTCCTCATCGGAGAAGTAGCGCTGAATCCAGTCGCGTAACACTTTGAACATTAAAAATCCTTAAGAGACGCTGTCGGTTTTTCAGGCTTTTTTCAGCCAGTAACGGTAAACGCCGTTTTCGTCTTCTTCATGTAGCAGCGTATGACCGGCCAACCGGGCGAAGGTGCGGAAATCACGCTGGGAACCCGCATCGGTGGCGATGACCTTGAGCACGGCGCCGCTGGCCAAGCGATTGAGTTCCAGCTTGGCCTTGAGCAACGGCAACGGACAGTTCAGGCCACTGGCGTCCAGTTCGGCATCGTGGGCTACAGCATCGGTCATTGGTTCACTCCGCAGCAGGTCGTTGAGCCGCTTAGAATATCTGGTCCCGGGCCCGGTGTCCGGCTACAGTAAGGTCTTTGTCGACTAAGGCTTCGTGCATGACATTTCTGCGCCCCACCCTGCTGACGCTCGCTTGCCTGCTTGCCTCACCGGGCTTCGCCGACGACCTGCCGTCACTTGGCGACGCCAGTTCTGCCATCGTATCGCCGGAACAGGAACACCAACTGGGTCGTGCCTGGCTGGCCCTGCTGCGCAGCCAGGTGTCGCAGCTCAACGACCCACAGCTCAAGGACTATGTCGAGTCCAGCGTCTACAAACTGGTGGAAACCAGCCAGGTCAATGACCGACGCCTGGAATTCATCTTGATCAATAGCCCGCAACTCAATGCGTTCGCCGCTCCCGGCGGCATCGTCGGGGTCAACGGCGGCCTGTTCCTCAATGCCCAGACCGAAGGGGAATACGCCTCGGTCATGGCCCACGAACTGGCGCACTTGTCGCAACGCCACTTTGCCCGCGGCGTCGAAGCCCAACAGCGCATGCAGGTACCGATGATGGCCGCGTTGTTGACCGGCATCGTGATTGCCGCTGCTGGCGGTGGCGACGCCGGGATCGCCGCCATCGCCGGGACCCAGGCCGCCGCTATCCAGGAACAACGGCGCTTCTCCCGCCAGAACGAACAGGAAGCCGACCGTATCGGCATCCTGAACCTGGAGAAGGCCGGCTACGATCCGCGCTCGATGCCAACCATGTTCGAGCGCCTGATGCGCCAGTATCGGTTCGATGCCAGGCCTCCGGAATTCTTACTGACTCACCCGGTGACCGAATCGCGGATCGCCGACACCCGCAACCGCGCCGAACAGGCCAAGCCGGGCGGCATCGAGGACAGTGTGCGCTATCAACTGATTCGCGCACGGGTCCAGTTGATCTACGAGGAAACTCCGGGCCTGGGTGCGAAGCGATTCCGCGCGCAGTTGGACGAAAACCCGAAAAACGACGTGGCCCGCTATGGCTTGGCAATCGCCCAGATCAAGGGTGGCCAGCTGAATGAAGCCAGGGAAAATCTCAAGCCGCTGCTGGCCAGTTCGCCTAACGAGATTATCTACAATCTGGCCCAGGTGGACCTGGACATCACCAACAACAAGCTGGCCGATGCCCAGGCTCGCGTCGACCGGATGCTGAGCCAGTACCCTGGCAATTATCCGCTCAATCAGGTGCGCGTCGACCTGCTGCTCAAGCAGAACCGTCCTGCCGACGCCGAGAAGGCCTTGGAAAACCTGCTCAAGACCCGCCCTGACGATCCGGACGTCTGGTACATGGTGGCCGAAACCCGCGGGCTGTCGGGCAACATCATCGGCTTGCACCAGGCGCGTGCCGAGTACTTCGCACTGGTGGGCGATTACCGCCAGGCGATCCAGCAGTTGGACTTCGCCAAGCGACGCGCCGGCACGAATTTCCCGCTGTCCTCACGCATCGATGCTCGTCAACGGGAGCTCATGGAGCAGGAGCGCATGGTCAAGGACATGATGGGTTGAGCTTGTACCGCGCATAAAAAAACCGCCTCTTTCGAGGCGGTTTTTTTTAGCCGCTAGCCGGTCATTCGGCCAGTTTGAAGGTAATGAAGCTCGCGCGCCCCTGGCGCAGAACCCGCATCGAAACCGAGCGATTCTTCGGCAGCGCCTTGGCGATATCGGTGAATTCCTTGGCGGAACCGATCGCCTGATTGTTCAGGTGAGTGATGATGTCGCCGGGTTGCAGACCGATCAAGGCAGCGGGACCATCCTGCACTTCCTTGATCACAACGCCACCCTGGAGCTCCAGCGTGCGCTTCTGCTCTTCGGTCAGCTCGGCCACGGCCACGCCCAAACGGTTGCTGCTGCGCTCGACGCCCGACTTGGGCAGCGAATCCAGCTCCTTGCCCTCTTCAGGAATGGCGCCGACGGTCAACTCGACGTTCTTGCGCTTGCCTTCACGAATCACTTCCAGATTGGCCTTGGCACCCGCCTTGAGAGCGCCAACCAGGTGCGGCAGGTCAGCGGACATAACGATCGGCTGGCCATTCATGCTCAGGATCACGTCGCCTACCTGCAGGCCACCCTTGGCCGCCGGACCGCCTTCCTGGATCTGCGCCACCAGCGCACCGGCAGGTTTTTCCAGCCCGAACGACTCAGCGAGATCCTTGTTCACTTCCTGAATCACCACGCCCAACCAGCCACGGCTGACCTTGCCTTCGCTTTTTAGCTGGTTGGATACGTCCATGGCTACGTCAATCGGAATCGCGAAGGACACGCCCATGAAGCCGCCCGAACGGGTGTAGATCTGGGAGTTGATCCCCACCACTTCACCCGCCAGGTTGAACAACGGACCACCGGAGTTACCCGGGTTGATCGGCACGTCGGTCTGGATGAACGGCACGTAGTTCTCGTTGGGCAGGCTGCGCCCGATGGCGCTGACGATGCCTTGGGTGACAGTGTGGTCAAAGCCGAACGGCGAACCGATGGCCACGACCCATTGGCCGGCCTTCAGGTCCTGGGACTTGCCCAGCTTGAGTACCGGCAGATCCTTGCCTTCGATTTTCAGCAGTGCCACATCGGAGCGTGGATCGGTGCCCACCAGCTTGGCCTTCAGTTCGCTACGATCGGCCAGGCGTACCAGGATTTCGTCGGCATCGGCGATCACGTGATTATTGGTCAGGATGTAACCGTCGGTGGAGATGATGAAACCCGAGCCCAGGGATTGAGCTTCGCGCTGGCGTCCACCGTTGGGCGAACGTGGCTGCTGGGGCATGCCGCGTTCAAAGAACTCGCGCAGCATCGGCGGCAACCCTTCCAGGTCCGGCATCTGCTGGTCCGACACGCGACGATCCGGCAGCTTCTGGGTCGTACTGATATTCACCACGGCGGGCGACGCCTGCTCGACCAATTGCGTGAAGTCAGGCAGCTCGACCGCCATGGCGGGAACAGCCTGGCCGAGCACAAGCACGGTGGCGAAAATGGAGAGATAGGTTTTCAAGCGTGGTATCGACATACGGCTCCCGTTACGACGAGCATGGTTAAGCGATATGGAGCAAGGAATACCGGGAGAAAGATACGCCGGTATTTTTGTTCCGGAAACAGACAAGGCCAGAGCCGAGCGGCTCTGACCTATAGAAAAAAAGTCGTGTTTTTGCAAATGAAAATGCTGACAGGAAGTTTCGGCATTTCGATCAAGCCCTGGCGCCATCAGCCTTTTGCACAATCGAATCACCCAGCGTGTTATTGAGTCGCTGTGACGTCGGAGCGCATGGACAGCGCGATCCGTTCCGCCGTACCGATAGGAATCTCGCCAACCACCGTGACCATCATTTCGCCCTGTGGCGTTGTGAGTCGACGAGAGACGGCGGCCGTCGGGCCAAGTTGGGTTCGGGTATCGGTGGCGGTAGCGCCATTCAAGGGTTCGAGGAACACGGAAAAGCGAGCCAGGCCATCGTCATACATCAGGCTGTTGACTTGGACCTTGGTGTCCGGATCCTTTCGTGCGGTGCTGCTGGACAATACGAAGCCCGGCGGGAGCCAGTCCGAGTGCCAGGCTGCCTTTACCGCAGTCGGGGCTTGATCCTGCGTCACCGCCTTGCACTCGGCACTGGCTTGCAGATCGCCCTCTGTCGGCACGCCTACGGTCAGGCGAGTGAACTGGAAACGCTCCAGCAACTGCCCCTTGTCGTTGAGCAACAGCGACTTGAGCGCCAAGCCGGTCTCTTTGTCCAGGTGCAGCTCGAAGCCGTAACGATGCTGGTCCTTGGGCGTTAATGCCACAATCACGGCCTGACGCCCGGCCACGCGCGACTTGCCAATGACGGCAAGGTCATACCAATTCTTGAGTTTTTGCGGATCGAGCGCATGGCCTGCACTGTCGGGAGTATTCCCCAGCCCTGCAATCAAGGAGCCGCTGACGCATTGAGTATGCCCATCAATGCGCAGGACTTCCTGTGCCGAGCCGTCGAGCTGGAGTAACCGCTCGCGGACTTTGCCATCCTGGACGCGATGCCAGATGTTATGGGTAGAAAAACTACCGTTGCGCTCGTAAACGAAAGTGCCCTGGAAGCTTTGCTGCTGCTCGGCTTGACTCAGGCGGTTCAACCAATCCTGAGCTTCACCTGCATAGGCTGGAACAGCACACCAGCCACCCAGCAGAAGCGTAAATAGAGGTATGGCGCGCATGGTCCTCCTTAACGGTTTTCCAAACTGGCTGCACGGGCATAAGGCAGTGCGCTTTCAGTACCTTTGAGGGCAGCTTCCTGGGCATGCTGACGCAGATAGTTGGGCAGACGCTGGTCATGCCAGCCTGGCTGACCTTGCAGAACACCGTTGACCATAGGGCCAGCAGCTTCCGAACCTTCGCTGTAGCCGGCCAATACCGCCGGGCCCTTGACCTGTGGAGTGGCCAAGCCAGGCTGGTTGGACTGCTGCGCCATTTGCACGCCGGCAATCTCATCCTGGTTGTACAGCCGTACACCGGCCAATACGGCTACGGTGACCGAAGCGGCAACTGCCAGGCGACCCAGGCTGCGCCATGGTCCGCGGGAAGCTTTTGCCGGTACGGCTTCGTCAGCCAATGCAGCAGAAACGGCCGCAGCGATGTCCAGACGCGGAAGCAGCAAGTCCTTGTGCATGACAGCCCGGGCGATCTGGTAACGAGCCCAGGTCTCACGGGTTTCAACATCGTCAAAGGCATTCAATACCCGACGCAATTCCAATTCGTCCGCTTCGTTATCCATCACTGCGGACAGCGATTCCTGCAGGGCTTCACGACTCATGGCGTTCCTCTCTTGGCTGTCGCCGCTGTCTCAGTTTTCCTGCAACAACGGTTGCAGGGCTTTATCGATGGCCTCCCGAGCGCGGAAAATCCGGGAGCGCACGGTACCCACCGGACACTGCATGACGCTCGCAATGTCCTCGTAACTCAGACCGTCGAATTCACGTAAAGTTAAAGCCGTACGCAAATCTTCGGGCAGTTGCTGGATGGTTCGATGGACAGTGCCTTCGATCTCATCCCGCAGCAACGCTCGTTCCGGTGACTCGAGATCCTTGAGGCCGTGATCGCCATCGTAGAACTCTGCATCTTCGGAACTTACATCGCTATCCGGCGGCCGGCGGCCGCGTGAAACCAGATAGTTTTTCGCCGTGTTAATGGCGATGCGGTAAAGCCACGTATAAAACGCGCTATCCCCGCGAAAATTACCAAGCGCGCGGTAGGCCTTGATGAAGGCTTCTTGGGCAACGTCCTGGGCTTCATGGGTGTCGTGCACAAAACGCACGATCAACCCGAGAATTTTGTGCTGGTATTTCAGCACTAGCAGATCGAAAGCTCGCTTGTCGCCGCGTTGCACGCGTTCGACCAGCTGCTGATCCTCTTCCTGGGTTAGCATGAACACTCCTCGATAAGCTCGAAGGAGGCTTGCATTACTAATTGACCTGGCTTGCAAACATAGACTCGGGCTTTTCGCAAAAGTTCTCCCCCTTTCAAGCAAGTTTCCGGCGCGCTCTGATCTCGGCACGCACGAAAAACGCAGCACGAGACTCCCCGGCTGCGCGAATAATCTGTCGCCGAGCCTGTCGGCAGAGACTCCAATCGAAATCTTGCACCAGCTCGACGCTGCTCCCTTCTGCAGACAACCGTCTATTGAACGTAGGCGCTTGGCAAAAGTTCCCACTCTTTGTAGCACTGTGAATTGGATCTGAGGCAACCATGCCGAGATTCTCCTCGAAACAAGCGTCATGTCGCTCATCCACCGGAACCGCGATCCGACGAAGCGCATGCTTTTCCTGTCACACTGGTTTCACATTGCCATGACCGCACGGCTATTGTGCCGCTCCCCCCCTCTATATACTAGTGGGCTGCGTGGCTGCCTGACCCAATTAAGCGGTGTCTTGCGCCAACCCCGACCCGGGTCGCCTTGAGCGGAAACCATTCGAATGAGCCAACAGTTCCAACACGATGTTCTGGTAATCGGCAGCGGCGCCGCCGGATTGAGCCTTGCACTGACTTTGCCGGAGCATCTGCGCATCGCAGTGCTGAGCAAGGGCGACCTGGCCAACGGTTCGACGTTCTGGGCCCAGGGCGGCGTCGCCGCCGTGCTGGATGATACCGATACCATTGAATCCCACGTCAACGACACCCTCGATGCCGGTGGCGGCCTGTGCGATCCGCAGGCGGTGCGTTTCACGGTAGAGCACAGCAAGGAAGCCATCCAATGGCTGATCGACCAGGGCGTGCCCTTCACCCGTGACGAGCAGTCCGGCACCGAAGACGGTGGTTTCGAATTTCACCTGACCCGCGAAGGCGGCCACAGCCACCGACGCATCATTCACGCGGCCGATGCCACTGGTGCGGCCATCTTCAAGACCCTGCTCGCCCAAGCCCGGCAGCGACCGAATATCGAATTGCTGGAGCAGCGCGTCGCGGTCGACCTGATCACTGAAAAACGCCTGGGCCTGGACGGTGATCGTTGCCTGGGCGCCTACGTGCTCAATCGCGGCACCGGCGAAGTCGACACCTACGGGGCGCGCTTCGTCATCCTGGCGTCTGGTGGCGCAGCGAAAGTCTATCTCTACACCAGCAACCCCGACGGCGCCTGTGGTGACGGTATCGCCATGGCCTGGCGTTCGGGTTGCCGGGTGGCGAACCTGGAATTCAACCAGTTCCACCCCACTTGCCTCTATCACCCGCTGGCCAAGAGCTTTCTGGTGACCGAGGCGCTGCGAGGTGAAGGCGCGCACCTGAAGCTCCCCAACGGCGAACGCTTCATGCAACGCTTCGATTCCCGCGCCGAACTGGCACCGCGGGACATCGTGGCCCGCGCGATCGACCATGAAATGAAGCGCCTGGGGATCGATTGCGTCTACCTGGACATCAGCCACAAGCCCGAAGCGTTCATCAAGAGCCATTTCCCGACGGTGTACGAGCGCTGCCTGGAGTTTTCCATCGACATCACCAAGCAACCGATCCCGGTGGTACCGGCGGCGCATTACACCTGTGGCGGGGTGATGGTCGACCAGTTCGGCCGCACCGATGTTCCGGGCCTGTACGCCATTGGCGAGACCAGCTTCACCGGCCTGCATGGCGCCAACCGCATGGCGAGCAATTCGCTGCTCGAGTGTTTCGTCTATGCACGCTCGGCGGCGTCGGACATCCTCGAGCAATTGCCGCAGATCGCCATTCCAGCCGCCCTGCCCTCGTGGGATGCCAGCCAGGTCACCGACTCGGACGAAGACGTGATCATCGCGCACAACTGGGACGAGTTGCGACGTTTCATGTGGGACTACGTGGGCATCGTGCGCACCAACAAGCGCCTGCAACGGGCGCAGCATCGGGTGCGCCTGCTGCTGGATGAAATCGACGAGTTCTACAGCAACTACAAAGTCAGCCGCGACCTGATCGAACTGCGCAACCTGGCCCAGGTGGCCGAATTGATGATTCGCTCGGCCATGGAGCGCAAGGAGAGTCGGGGGCTGCATTACACCCTCGACTATCCGAACCTGCTGCCGGAGGCACTGGATACTATTCTGGTGCCGCCCACCTACGCCGGCTGAACCTGAGCCTCACCCGCAAGCGCCGGTGCATATCCGGCGCCAGCGCGTCGCGGGGCACGCATAGCGAGCGGACCTGCCGCTCGCCCTGCAAGCGAAAACGCAACACGACGATCAGCGGCAGCGCCAGGCTATCTGGACGCAACTGGACGGCTTGCCAGCCATCGGCCCTGCTCCAGAGCTGCCAACCCGCGGCATTGCGACGCAAGCCCCGAAAAGCTTGGCGATGGGTCAGCAGGATATGCCGTGGCAGTACCCAGGCCCCATGGGCCAGGCACAAGGCGACGCCAAGCGTGATGAACCCGTAAGGGACAGACAACAGGAACAACGAACCCAGGGCGAACGCCTGGGCCACGAGGTAGGCCGCCAGCAACTGCCCGGAGGCTTGCCAGCGGCATTCGAAGCGATTACTTGGGCTGGACACGGTCCAGAATCATCCGGACCATGCGTTGCAGCTCCGGATCCTCGGATTCGCTGCGCTCCATGAACCAGCCGAACATGTCCTGATCCTCGCATTCGAGCAGGCGAACGTAGCACGCACGGTCCACTTCATTGAGATGGGGATACACCTCTTTCACGAACGGCACCAGCAACACGTCCAGCTCAAGCATGCCGCGACGGCTGTGCCAGTAGAGGCGATTGAGTTCTACATCTTCGACCATGGAGCGCTCCTCAAATAGAACGCAAGTATACAGGCCCCGCCGCGGCGGAACAGACCGCTTTGGTCGGGCACCACCGATCCTTTGTGAACTACCCATTTCAGAGGCGTCCCCTTATGATGTCCACCAGACTTTTTATCCTGCGATGACCCATGGCTGATTCCGCTTTTTTCTGCACCCTGTCCCACGAAGGCGTTCTCGCGGTCCGCGGCGTGGATGCCGGCAAATTCCTGCAGGGCCAACTGACCTGCAACCTCAACTACCTGAGCGACAGCCGGGCCAGCCTCGGTGCCCGTTGCACTCAGAAAGGCCGGATGCAATCGAGTTTCCGCATCCTGCTCGAAGGCGACGGCGTGCTGATGGCCATGGCCAGCGAATTGCTCGAACCGCAACTGGCGGACCTGAAAAAATACGCCGTGTTCTCGAAATCCAAGCTCACTGACGAAAGCGCAGCCTGGGTTCGCTTCGGCCTGGAGAATGCCGATAAGGCCCTGATCAGCCTGGGCCTCGAACTGCCGACCGAAACGGACAGCGTGGTTCGTCGTGAAGCCCTGCTCGCGATCCGCGTCTCTCCGGGCCGCGCCGAACTGTGGGCGCCGGTCGCACAGGCGCAGACACTGAAGGCCCATCTGCGCGCCGAACTGGCCGAGGCGGACCTGAACGGCTGGCTGCTGGGTCAGATCCGCGCCGGCATCGGCCAGGTCATGCCCGCGACCCGCGAGTTGTTCATCCCGCAGATGCTCAACCTGCAAGCCGTTGGCGGCGTGAGTTTCAAGAAGGGTTGCTACACCGGCCAGGAAATCGTCGCCCGCATGCAGTACCTGGGCAAGCTCAAGCGACGCCTGTATCGGCTGCAACTGGACGCCAGCGAATTGCCTGAACCGGGCACCGCATTGTTCTCCCCCACCCACGGCAGTTCCGTCGGCGAAGTGGTGATGGCGGCCCGTGCCGAGCGAAACATTGAACTGCTGGCGGTGTTGCAGGCCGAAGCAGCGGAAGATGACAATTTGCACCTCGGTGCCCTGGAAGGCCCAAGCCTTCAACTGTTGGACCTGCCTTACGAACTGGACCGCGACCGCGAGATCCAGCGTTGATCGCAGCATTGCCGCAAGACTCTAGAGAAGCGAAATGAGCGATTTGGCGGAGAAGGTCCTGAGGGATTTGGTGGAGGCCATCGATAACGATGACCTGGTTCTGCCAACCTTACCGGAAGTGGCCCTGCAGATTCGCCGGGCCGCCGAAGACCCGGAAATCAGTGTCAGCAACCTGAGCAAAGTGATTGGCCGCGACACGGCCCTTTCAGCACGCCTGATAAAAGTGGTCAATAGCCCGTTGTTGCGTGCCACCCAGGAAGTCACCGACCTGCATACAGCCATTACCCGGCTGGGCGTCAACTACAGCAGCAACTTGGCCATCGGCTTGGTCATGGAGCAGATTTTCCATGCACGCTCCGAAGTGGTGGAACACAAGATGCGCGAAGTCTGGCGTAAAAGCCTGGAGATCGCCGGCGTCAGTTATGCGTTGTGCCGTGGCTATACGCAGCTCAAGCCTGACCAGGCTGCGCTGGGAGGGCTGGTGCACCAGATCGGCGTGCTGCCGATCTTGACTTATGCACAGGACAACAACGAATTGCTGTCGGACCCGGTCAGCCTCAACCATGTCATCGAAACGATTCATCCCATACTTGGGGACAAGTTGCTCAGCGTTTGGGAGTTTCCGGAAAGGCTGGTGAAGCTGCCTGGGTTGTATCTGGACTTTACCCGGGAATCGAAGCAAATCGATTACGTCGACCTGGTACAGATCGCCGCGCTGTATTGCTACAAGGACACCGACCATCCCTTGAGCAAAATCGACGTATATGGGGTTCCGGCATTCAAGAAACTGGGGATCGACACGGATAACAAGGACCGCTGTGCCGATATTGAAGAAGCGCGGTCGATGTTTTATTGAGCCCTGGCTGACAATCAAGCAACCTGGGCCAGATGCCGACCTGGCTTAATCTGAACCTGGGATAAAACTCACCCGCACCTTCAGCCCCCGCGCCTGCCCGTCGTGCAGCGTGATCTGCGCCAGGTGGGCGCGGCAGATCTCACCGACGATCGCCAACCCCAGGCCAGTACCGGCCACTTGCTGGTTGCGTCGATAGAAGCGCTCGAAAACCCGGTCCCGCTCATGGGGCGGAATGCCCGGCCCATCGTCTTCCACTTCGAGCACAGCCGGCGTCAAGACCCGCAGGATAACGTTGCCACCGGACGGAGTATGGGCCAGCGCGTTGTCCACCAGATTGCTCAACAGCTCGTTCAGCAGGGTCGGCTCGCCCCGCAACCACACCGGCTCGTCTGCTTCCAGGGCCAGCGCCACACCTCGGGCATGGGCCAACGGGGCCATGGCCATGCCCAACTCCCGGGCCAATTGGCTAAGGTCGAGCAACTGCGCACCACCTTCAGCGATGGCCCGAGCGCCGTTTTCGACACGCGCCAGGGATAAGAGCTGGTTGGCCAGATGAGTCAGTCGATCGGTGCCCTGGGCTGCGGTTTCCAGGGTTTCGCGCCAGATCGCCGGTTCGCTGGCACGCAAGCCCAGCTCAAGACGCGCCTTGAGCGCCGCCAGGGGCGTACGCAGTTCGTGGGCGGCATCGGCGATGAATTGCGCCTGGCGCTCGAATTGCCCGCGCAGGCGCTCGGTGAAATGATTGAGCGCGCGCACCAGCGGCCACAATTCGTGCTGCACCTCCACCAACGGCAACGCCCGCAGATCGTCCGGCTGGCGCTCCTCCACTGCGGTGCGCAAGCGCTCCAACGGGCGGAGCGCGGCACTGACCGCAAACCACACCAGCAACAATGCTCCCACCGCCAGCATGCCCAGGCGCAACAGCGTGTCGGCCATCAGGCTGCGGGCCATGCTGACCCGCGCCTCCTCGGTCTCTGCCACGCGAATTTCCGCCATCCCATTCATGTTCGGCTCGCTCACCGCCTTGAGCAGGCTCACCACCCGCACGTTCTGGCCCTGGTAGCTGGCGTTGTAGAAGCGTGCTAGGGCCGGATAGTCGTCCGTGCGTGGCGTGCCGGGCGGCGGGCCGGGAAGATTTTCGTAACCGGAAATCAGCTTTTTGTTGATGTCGTTGACTTGATAGTAAATGCGCCCAGCGCTGTCGTAGGCAAAGGTATCCAGGGCGACATAAGGTACGTCCGCGCTGAGGCTGCCATCGCGCTGCGACAGACCGGCGGCGATGGTCCGGGCCGAGGCCAGCAGCGTCCGGTCGTAGGCGGTATCGGCGGCTTCGCGACCGTTCCAGTAGGCGCTCAAGCCACTGGCGAGCATCAGCACCACCAACAGCAACGCCAGGTTGCGGAGCAGCCGCCAGCGCAGGCTGTCGGGTTTATGCATCGCGGTTTTCCAACAGATAGCCCAGCCCCCGGAACGTCACGATCGCCACGGCATGACCATCGAGCTTCTTGCGCAGGCGATGAACGTAGATTTCGATGGCGTCGGGGCTGGCCTCCTCGTCCAGGCCGAACACCTGGGCCGCCAGTTGCTCCTTGCTCATGACCCGCCCCGGCCGGGCGATCAACGCTTCCAGCACCGCTTGCTCGCGGGACGTCAGGGTCAGCAGTTCCTCATCGAGGGTGAAGCGGCGGGTGTCCAGATCATAAACCAGGCCACCACAGCGTTGCTGGCGCTCGCCACCCAGTACGCTGCGGCGCAGGAGCGCCTTGACCCGCGCCTCCAGTTCGGTGAGTTCGAATGGCTTGGCCAGGTAGTCGTCGGCGCCGAGGTTCAGGCCATGGACGCGGTCCTTGACGTCGCTGCGGGCAGTGAGCATCAGCACCGGCAGCGTCTTGCCCCGGGCGCGCAAACGTGCCAGCACCTCGAAACCGTCCATGCGCGGCAGCCCCACGTCGAGGACAGCCACGGCGTATTCCTCGCTGCTCAAGGCCAGGTCGGCCGCCACCCCATCGTGCAGGACATCCACTGTCAAACCGGTGCTCTTGAGCGCCTGGGCAACGCTTTCGGCGAGCTGCAAATGGTCTTCGACGAGCAGGACACGCATGGATTTTTCCTCGATTCAGGGATGGTCGGCGCCATTCTTTGGCGCGGAGTTTACAGCCGCATCCACCGCTGTGAAGTCAAAAACTTGCTGAAAGCTTTTGAAAGGTTAGCGAAAGGTTAGGCCGCTAGAGTCCTTATGCGGACAGTTTCGACTGCCGGTCGCGACGCCCATCGCGAACGAAAAGCGCCTCGAAGCGTTTTCGTCAAACAAGAACAATAAAAGCGGAGTATTCACCATGCTGTCCATGCAGCTCCAGGCCCCAATGCCTGCCCGCTCGACCCCATTCTTTCAGGCCGTCCCGGCCCGCGCCGCCATTCTTCAGGCGGATGCATTGCCACGCCTTCAAACCCACCATCAGCCTGCGCCGGCCCTCGATGATGACCAGAGCGCGGACATGGCAGCACCCTATTCGCACCACACACAACAACAACTCCTGTGGAGACAATCATGAACCTATCACTGCGTAAAGTAGCCCTGGCCGCCGGATGCCTGATGTTCGCCGGGCAATTGCTTGCCGAACCGAAGCGTCCCGAATGCATCGCACCGGCCTCTCCTGGCGGCGGTTTCGACCTGACCTGCAAACTGGCGCAAAGCGCGCTGGTCAACCAGAAGCTGCTGACCAAGCCGATGCGTGTCACCTACATGCCGGGCGGCGTCGGTGCGGTGGCCTACAACGCAGTGGTCGCCCAACGTCCGGCCGACGCCGGCACGCTGGTAGCGTGGTCCAGCGGTTCGCTGCTGAACCTGGCCCAGGGCAAGTTCGGTCGCTTCGATGAAAGTGCCGTGCGCTGGCTGGCCGCCGTCGGCACCAGCTATGGCGCCATCGCGGTGAAAAGCGATTCGCCCTACAAAAATCTCGACGATCTGGTACAGGCCCTGAAGAAAGATCCGGGTTCCGTGGTCATCGGTTCCGGCGGTACCGTCGGCAGTCAGGACTGGATGCAAACGGCACTCATCGCCAAGGCCGCCGGCATCAACCCGCGCGACCTGCGCTACGTAGCCCTCGAAGGCGGCGGCGAAATCGCCACCGCGCTGCTCGGCGGCCACATCCAGGTCGGTAGCACCGACATCTCCGACTCCATGCCGCACATCCAGAGTGGCGACATGCGCCTGCTGGCCGTGTTTGCCGAGAAGCGCCTCGACGAGCCAGAGATGAAAGACATTCCAACCGCCAAGGAGCAAGGCTACGACATCGTCTGGCCAGTGGTCCGCGGCTTCTACCTCGGACCAAAGGTCAGCGACGAAGACTACGCCTGGTGGAAAGACGCCTTCGACAAACTGCTGGCCTCCGAAGAGTTCGCCAAGCTGCGTGACCAGCGCGAGCTGTTTCCGTTTGCCATGACCGGCCCGGAACTGGACACCTACGTGAAGAAACAAGTAGCTGATTACAAGGTGCTGGCCAAAGAGTTCGGCCTGATCCAGTAACCGTCTCTGTTCTCGCGGCGGCGCTGGCACTCACCGACGCCGCCCAGGAGTTAGTCATGCTCACCATCCAACGTATTTTTGCTGCGGTGCTGCTGCTGGCCTGCATCGGCCTCGCGCTGATGGCTTGGCCGTATCAGGCCGCCTTTTCCTACGAACCGGTCGGTCCACGCGCCTTCCCCTTGCTGATGCTCGGGCTGATGGGCCTGGCGCTGCTGTACATGGTGTTTCGCCCCACACCGATCGTACACAGCGACGATGATCCGCAACTGGACCGTGAAACCTTGCAGAAGATCGGCATCTGCGTCGTTCTGCTGCTGGTATTCGCCGGCACCTTCGAACCCCTGGGCTTCATCGTTGCCAGCATCTTGATCGGCGTGCCGATGGCGCGCCTGTATGGCGGCCGCTGGGTGCCAAGCGTGGTGATCATCAGCCTGATGGCCGTTGGTCTCTACCTGTTGTTCGACAAGCTGATGGACGTGCCGCTGCCCCTGGGCCTGCTCGACGTCCTGGAGAATTGATATGGATACCCTGAATTATCTCGGCCAGGGTTTTGGCGTCGCACTGACCCCCTATAACCTCGTCACCGCACTGAGCGGCACCCTGATCGGTACGGTGGTCGGCCTGCTGCCAGGCCTGGGCCCGATCAACGGCGTGGCGCTGCTGATCCCGATTGCCTTCGCCCTGGGGCTGCCGCCGGAATCAGCACTGATCCTGCTGGCGGCGGTGTACTTGGGTTGCGAATACGGCGGGCGCATCAGCTCGATCCTGCTCAACATCCCGGGGGAAGCCTCCACCGTGATGACCACGCTCGATGGCTACCCGATGGCTCGCCAAGGCCTGGCCGGGGTGGCGTTGTCGCTGTCGGCGTGGAGTTCGTTCATCGGCGCGTTCATTGCCACCTGCGGCATGGTGCTGTTCGCACCGTTGCTGGCCAAATGGGCGATTGCCTTTGGACCGGCGGAATATTTCGTCCTGATGGTCTTCGCCATTGTTTGCCTGGGCGGCATGGCCGGCGATCGACCGCTCAAGACGTTCATTGCGGCGCTGATCGGTTTGTTCCTGTCCAGCGTCGGGATCGATGCCAACAGCGGCGTCTACCGCTTCACCGGTGACAACATTCACCTGACCGACGGCATTCAGTTCGTGGTGCTGGTGCTGGGTTTGTTTTCCATCAGTGAAATCCTGTTACTGCTGGAAAAAACCCATCGCGGCCAGGAAGCCGTGGAGGCCACCGGGCGGATGATGTTCAACCTCAAGGAAGCGGCATCAGTCTTTACCGTTAACCTGCGCTGTGGCGTGCTGGGTTTCATCATGGGTGTGTTGCCGGGTGCCGGTGCGACCCTGGCCAGTGCCGTGGCCTACATGACCGAGAAGCGCATCGCCGGTGCCGATGGCAAGTTCGGCCAGGGTGACAAGCGCGGCCTCGCCGCTCCGGAAACCGCTATCGGTGGCGCAGCCTGCGGTGCCCTGGTGCCCATGCTGACCCTCGGCGTTCCCGGCTCGGGCACTACGGCGGTGATGATCGGCGCACTGTCGCTGTACAACATCACGCCCGGTCCGCTGCTGTTCCAACAACAGCCAGACATCGTCTGGGGCCTGATCGCCTCGTTGTTCGTCGCCAACATCATGCTGGTGATCCTAAACATTCCGATGATCCGCATCTTTACGCGCATCCTGGCCGTGCCGAACTGGGCACTGGTGCCGGTCATCGCGATCATCACCGGGATCGGCGTCTACGCCGTGCATGCCACGACCTTCGATCTGTTCCTGATGATCGGCATCGGCATCTTCGGCTACATCCTGCGCAAGTTGGATTTCCCGCTGTCGCCGGTCCTGCTGGGCTTCATCCTGGGTGGCCTGATGGAGCAAAACCTGCGTCGCGCCCTGTCGATTTCCAACGGTGCGCTGGAAATCCTCTGGTCGAGCCCGATCACCTTCGGTTGCTGGGTCCTGACGGCGATCATGCTGTTCATGCCTTTGCTGCGGATCTGGCGTCGCCGCGCCGCCCAACGTCGCGCCCTGGCCAATGTCTAAGGCGGCATTCAGACAATGGTGGGGAACACCGCTGGTCGGTCTGGCCGGCGGTTACCTGGCCAGCCTGATCGGCTGGCCTTTGCCCTGGATGGTCGGCTCGTTGCTGGCGATCATCCTGGTGCGCTGCCTGACGCCGTGGCAACTGATGGAAATCCCCGGAGGCCGTAAATGCGGCCAATGGGTGGTGGGCATCGGCATCGGCCTGCACTTTACCCCCGTGGTGATGGAACAGGTGCTGAGCCACTTCGGCCTGATTTTCTTCGGCGCGCTGGTGACCAGCGTGTCCAGTGTGGTGGGTGTGTGGCTGATGCGCCGCACCGGCGAAGACCGCGCCACCGCTTTCTTTTCCAGCATGCCGGGCGGTTCCGGCGAAATGGTCAACCTCGGCGCCCGCAACGGTGCGGACCTCAGCCGCGTCGCTGCGGGCCAAAGCCTGCGGGTGCTGGTGGTGGTGCTGTGCGTGCCGGCGGCCTTCAAATATCTGCTGGGCGAAGGTACCCCGGCGCAGCACGCCACTGCGGTGGACTGGCTGTGGCTGGCCGTGCTGTTTCCGGCCGGTGCCCTCCTCGCCTGGCTCTGGGAACGCTTGCGCCAACCCAACCCGTGGTTGTTCGGGCCGTTGCTGGTGAGCGCTGCGGTGAGTGTCGGCTGGGACCTGCACATCGGCCTGCCCAACGGCGCCAGCCAGATCGGCCAATGGCTGATCGGCAGCGGATTGGGTTGTCATTTCAACCGGCAGTTCTTCCGACGGGCACCGTCGTTCATGGGGCGCACCCTGATCGGCACAGTATTGACGATGCTCATCGCCACCCTTGCGGCGCTGGGACTGAGCACCCTGACGCACCTGGACCTGCGTTCGCTGACCCTCGGCATGATGCCCGGTGGTATCGCGGAAATGAGCCTGACCGCTGAGACGTTGCAATTGTCGGTGCCATTGGTGACGGCCTTGCAAGTGATGCGATTGCTGTTTGTTCTATTTCTGGCCGAGCCGTTGTTCAGGTATTGGATGCGCAAGCCGGGTTCGGACTTGTAGACCGGGTTGCCTTCATCGCGAGCAGGCTCGCTCCCACAGGGGACTTGTGTTGCCCTAGCCCCTTGCTCGCGATGAGGCCCTCATTGTCGATCACTCAACCGGCGGCAATCGCCAGTCGATCGGCGCCTCGCCATTCTGCTCGAGAAATTTGTTGGTCCGGCTGAAATGCCCGCATCCCAGGAAACCTCGATAGGCCGAGAGTGGCGACGGGTGAACCGAGGTGAGCACCAGATGCTTGGTGGCGTCGATCAGTTTCTGTTTGCTTTGCGCATGGGCGCCCCACAGCAGGAAAACCAGGTGCGGCTGATGTTCGCTGACCACTTCGATCACCCGGTCGGTGAAATGCTGCCAGCCTTTGCCCGCATGGGCGTTGGCATTGGCGCGTTCCACCGTCATGGTGGTGTTGAGCAGCAACACGCCCTGGTCAGCCCAGCTTTGCAAATAACCGTGGTTGGGAATGTCGATGTTCAGGTCGCGCTTCAATTCCTTATAGATATTGACCAGCGACGGTGGTGCCGGTACGCCCGGCTGCACCGAGAAGCACAAACCATGGGCCTGGCCCGGGCCGTGGTACGGGTCCTGCCCGAGAATCACCACCTTGACCTTGTCCAGCGGCGTGGAGTTGAGGGCATTGAAAATCAACGGCGCCGGTGGATAGATTTCCTTGCCGGCGGCGTGCTCGCTTCGCAGGAATTCGCGCAACTCTGTCATGTAGGGCTGGTCGAACTCGGCACGCAGCGCCTGCTTCCAGCTCGGTTCGAGTTTGATACGGTCGTCAGCAGTCATGGTTGCACCCGGTAAAAACAATGGGCGCACCCTAGGAAAGCCTACTTGGCTTGTCAATTGATCTGACGCAGAACCGGCACTTTCCCACGCAGCGATCATACTGATCATTCAAATTGCTGATCGAGGTCACGATGAATCTGCACTTCGAAGAACTCACCGGTATCGACGGTGCCCGTATCGGCATCGCCACCCTGGATGCTGAAAAATCCCTGAATGCCCTTTCCTTGCCGATGATCAACGCCCTGCGTGATCGTCTCGATGCCTGGGCCAAGGACCCGCAAATCGTTTGTGTGTTATTGCGTGGCAATGGCCCCAAGGCCTTCTGCGCCGGCGGTGAAGTCCGCAGCCTGGTGGAGGCCTGTCGCGCCACGCCCGGCGAAGTACCGCCATTGGCCGCGCAGTTCTTCGCGGCGGAATACCGCTTGGACTTCAACCTTCACACCTACCCCAAGCCCCTGCTCTGCTGGGGCCACGGCTATGTGTTGGGCGGTGGCATGGGCTTGCTGCAAGGCGCGAGCACGCGGATCGTCACGCCGAGCAGTCGCCTGGCAATGCCGGAGATCAGCATCGGCTTGTACCCGGATGTCGGCGCCAGTTGGTTTTTGTCGCGCCTGCCGGGCAAGCTCGGCCTGTTCCTCGGCCTGACCGGCGCCCACATGAACGCCCGCGATGCCATCGACTTGGACCTGGCCGATCGCTTCCTGCTGGATGAACAACAGGACGACCTGATCGAAGGTTTGCTGCAACTCAATTGGCAAGAGCAGACCGCCATGCAGCTCAACAGCCTCCTCAGGGCCTTGCAGCAGGAAGCCGTCGGCCAAATGCCGGAAGCCCAATGGTTGCCGCGTCGACAAAAAATCGATGAATGGCTGGACGTCAGCGATGTGCGCTGCGCCTGGAAAGCCCTCAGCCTGCTGGTGGACCATCCTGATCCATTGATCGCCCGGGCCGCCAAGACCATGACCGACGGCGCCCCTTTGACTGCTCACCTGGTCTGGGAGCAGATCGCTCGTGCCCGGCATCTGTCACTGGCCGGCGTGTTCCGGATGGAGTACACCTTGAGCCTCAATTGCTGTCGCCATCCGGAATTCAGCGAAGGCGTGCGGGCGCGGCTGATCGACAAGGATCACAAGCCCCATTGGCACTGGCCGGACATCAATCATGTGCCCGAGGCGGCGGTCGAGGCGCATTTTCACAAGGCGTGGGAAGGTCGGCATCCGCTGGCAGATTTGTCTAACGAATGAACGACCTGAATGATCTCCTGTGGGAGCGGGCTTGCTCGCGAAAGCAATGGACCAGCTTGCATCAATGTTGAATGTGCCGCCGCCTTCGCGGGCAAGCCCGCTCCCACAGGTTCGTTTTATGGCAGGCACAAAAAAACGGCGCTTTATGCGCCGCTTTTTTTGCCGATGGATCAGCGGTGACCACCCCGCCCGCGTCCGTCGTGATCGCCACGTCCTCGATGATCACGCCCACCCCGACCGCCCCGGTCGTCGTTCCAGCCTCCACGGTCATGGCCGCCCCAGCCGCCCCGGTCATGACCGCCCCAGTCACCCCGGTTCGGATAAGACCGGTACGCCGCTCGCGGTGGCGAGTAATAGCGCGGGCCTTGCTGGTAGTAACGCGGCGCCGATTGGTAATAACGCGGGGCGTAATAGCCACGCGGCGCCGAATAATAACTCCCGCCACCGTAATAGACCGGCGCCGGTGAGGTGTAGACCTCGGAACGGTAGTAGTTCGAGTCTCCATCGTAGTAAGGCTCGCAGGCCGAAAGAGTCAAACCGAGAAACGCAAGGAGCAGCAGTCGTCGATACATGGCGGCCTCCTGGACCGCGAATGGGCCGCATCAGCGACGCTGATGGGCGGCAGTCAACTTTCAGTGACTGACGAATATTCAGACAGCAAAATCGGAATCTGGTGCGATGCGGTAACAACTGGAAACATGTAGCGCTTTGCCCTCTTCCGGTGCGCGACGGCACCATAATCACGCATCCCTTTGCGTTCAGTTGCGCATTTCCCGCCCTCGCCCGCTCTGGTCCGGGCCTTTGCCTGAATTGGCACGGCTCTCGCTTTAACAAACCTTGTGCAGGAGTCATCACAGGTTCGCGGCACCACAATTTGCAATGGCTGACTAGGGTTCCGGCTCGCCTCTGGCGAGTGGCTGGTCCGAGAGTTGGCGACCTCCAGTTGAGGTTACACGGCGGGACAAAAGCCCGGGAGACAAGCCACCGTTCGCGGTGCCGCGTTGCTCCTGTCCGCCCTTGATCAACTGGAGAACCACCATGCTCAAGCTTCGTCTATCTGCCCTGCTCCTCGCCGCCGTCTCGGCCCTTGCGAGCTTTTCATCCACCGCCGCAGAAAAAAAAGACCACTTCAACGTCTGCTGGACGATCTACTCCGGCTGGATGCCCTGGGAATACGCCGGTAGCCAAGGCATCGTCGACAAATGGGCGAAGAAGTACGGCATCAAGATCGATGTCGTACAGCTCAACGACTACGTCGAATCCATCAACCAGTACACCGCCGGTCAGTTCGATGGTTGCACCATGACCAACATGGACGCCCTGACCATTCCGGCCGCCGGTGGCGTGGACAGCACCGCGCTGATCGTCAGCGATTTCTCCAACGGCAACGACGGGATTGTCCTCAAGGGCGACGGGAAGAAAGTCGCAGACCTCAAGGGCATGGACGTCAACCTGGTGGAACTGTCGGTTTCCCATTACCTATTGGCCCGTGCCCTGGATTCGGTTGGCCTCACCGAGAAAGACCTGAAAGTCGTCAACACCTCCGACGCGGATATTTCCGCCGCCTTCAATACCGACCAGGTCCGCGCCGTCACCACCTGGAACCCGATGCTCTCAGACATCAAGGCCCAGCCCGGCGTAAGCGAAGTGTTTAATTCCAGCCAGGTTCCCGGAGAGATCATGGACATGATGGTGGTCAATACCCAGACCCTCCATGACAACCCTGCGCTGGGCAAAGCCTTGACCGGCGCCTGGTTTGAAGTAGTGGCGCTGATGAACGCGAAGAACGCCGCGAGCAAGGCCGCACTGGAACACATGGCCAAAGCCTCAGGCACCGACCTGGCCGGCTTCCAGTCGCAATTGGACACCACCAAGCTGTTCGCCACGCCCAAGCAAGCCCTCGATTTCGCTACCAGCCAGCAACTGCCCACGACGATGCGCAAGGTCGCCGAGTTTTCCTTCCAGCACGGCTTGCTGGGCGAAGGCGCCAAGGACGCCGACGCGGTCGGCATGGCCTTCGCCAATGGCGAGACACAGGGCGACAAGGCCAACCTCAAGCTGCGCTTTGACCCGACCTACGTCCAGCAGGCCGCCGACGCCAAGCTGTAAACCGGAGGAGCTGGCATGCGCCTGATCAACCGCTACCCGGACCGCCCCAGCCGCTTGTTGCTGGTAATCCTGCCGTTCGCATGGGTGTTGTTCGCCTATTTCATGGGCTCGGCCGAACGCCTGACGGACAACCCCAACGACAAACTGCTGCCCAGCGCCGTGCAAATGGTCGATGCGGTGAAACGCCTGGCCTTCACCGCGGATGCCCGCAGCGGCGATTACCTGCTTTGGCAGGACACCGCGTCGAGCCTGCAACGGTTGGCAGTCGGCTTGGGCATCAGCGCCCTGGCCGGATTGTGCCTGGGCATGGCTGCCGGTACGTTGCCGCTGCTCGGCGCGCCGTTGTCGCCGCTGCTCACAGTGGTGTCGATGGTGCCGCCACTGGCCATCCTGCCGATCCTGTTCATCGTTTTCGGCCTGGGTGAACTGTCGAAAGTGATGCTGATTGTCATCGGCGTCACGCCTTGCCTGGCCCGGGACCTGGAACAGCGCGCCCGGGAAATTCCGTCCGAACTGCTGATCAAGGCGCAGACCCTCGGCGCGTCGACCTGGACCCTGATGCTGCGGGTGGTGTTGCCGCAATTGCTGCCGCGCCTGTTGATATCCCTGCGGTTGATGCTCGGTTCGGCCTGGCTGTTCCTGATCGCCGCCGAAGCCATCGCTTCCACCGATGGGTTGGGCTACCGGATTTTCCTGGTCCGTCGCTACTTGGCCATGGACGTGATCCTGCCCTATGTGGTGTGGATCACCCTGCTTGCCTGGCTGATGGATTGGGGCATCAAGCGCCTGACCCGCCAAGCGTTCCCTTGGTATGAAGGGGCGAAAGCATGAGCTTCATTACGGTGAGTAACGTCTGGCAGGAATATGCCGACCAGGTGGTGCTCGAACGCCTTAACCTGAGTGTCGCCGAAGGTGAATTCTGCACGCTGGTGGGCGCGTCGGGTTGCGGCAAGTCGACCTTCCTGCGGCTGTTGCTGGGCCAGGAACGCGCCAGTCGCGGACAGATTCTGCTGGATGGCGAGCCCTTGGCCGGTGAGCCGGACGCCAGCCGGGGCGTGGTGTTCCAGCGCTATTCGGTGTTCCCCCACCTGAGCGTGTTGGACAACGTCGCCCTGGGCCTGGAACTGCCGCGCTCGCCACTGCTGGGGCGCCTGTTTGGCAACGCCAAGCGCCTGGTCCGCGAAGAGGCGGCGCATCTGCTGGACAAGGTCGGACTCGGCCATGCGCTGGACAAATATCCGGCGCAGTTGTCCGGCGGTATGCAACAACGGCTGGCCATCGCCCAGGCATTGATCATGAAGCCGCGCGTCCTGCTGCTGGACGAGCCGTTCGGCGCCCTCGACCCGGGCATTCGCAAGGACATGCACGCCTTGTTGCTCAATCTGTGGCGCGAAACCCGGCTGACGGTGTTCATGGTCACCCATGACCTGTCCGAAGGTTTCAGCCTCGGCACCCGCCTGTTGGTGTTCGACAAGGTCCGCGTCGACCCCCATGCCCCCGGCGCCTATGGCGCACGCATCACCTATGACATCCCACTGAACAGCGACCGCCGCACCGCCCGTGCCGCCGTCGACGCCCTGCCCGCCGAACTGGCCGGCACGTTGCGTATCGCTTGAAAGGAGTTTTCCATGACCGACTCAACCCACTTGTTCGAACCCTTTGCCGAAGAACTGCTGCCCGGTGGCGGCCACCGTTCCTTCGTGCTCAAGCGCGGCCAGCTGTTGCGCCTGACCGACCTGCGCGGTGGTGCCAACGTGAGCCTGATGCTGCTCAACGCCAACGAGAAAACCGAACGCCTGAACCTGCCCGACAGCCTCAAGTGCCAACACACCGCCAAGCTCACCACCGGCCATTGCCTGTACTCGGACATGGGGCGGGTGCTGCTGGCAATCACCGCCGATACCTGTGGCTGGAGCGATAGCCTTGGCGGCGTGCTCTGCGCCGAGGAAGTCGCTGAAAAGTACGGCCAGGGCCGTTATCAGGAACTGCGCAACGGTTTCTTTCGCAACGGCACCGACAACCTGCTGGTGGAGCTGGGCAAATGGGGTTTGGGCCTGTCTGACCTGCTGATGACTCTCAACCTGTTCAGCCGGGTCAATGTCGACGAGGCCGGCGGTTTCCACTTCGTCGAAGGCCACGCCAAGGCCGGTGACTTCATCGAATTGTATGCGCCGATGGACACTCTGGTGGTGCTGACCGCGCTGCAACACCCGATGGACCCGAACCCGCACTACGCACCGCAACCAATCAAGCTCAGTTGGATGAATGCCGACCCCAGCGTCGCCGAGCACTGCCGTCTTTCGCGCCCGGAAAACCAGCGCGGTTTCATCAACACCGACCGTCTGTTCGCCTGAGGATCGCCGCCATGTCACTTGCTCTCGCCACCGCACAAAAGCAGCCGGAAACGGCCGTCTACCGCGCCACTATTCCCGCCGGGGAACCTTGGTTGACAGAGGTCAAGGCCGGCCAGACCGTACGCATCCTCGACCTGGAAGGCAACCAGGCGGTCGATACGCTGTTCTACAGCGTGGCCAACCCCAAGGAACGCTACGACGTGCAACGCACCCTGCGTCGACAAAACAGCGTTTATTTGAGCACCGGCAGCTTGCTCTATTCCAACCTCGGCCATCCGATGCTGACCATTGTCGAGGACACGTGCGGTCGCCACGACACCCTCGGCGGCGCCTGCGCCCAGGAAAGCAACACCGTGCGCTACGCCTTGGAAAAACGCCACATGCACAGCTGCCGCGACAACTACCTGCGCGCCTGCGCCCACGATGGTCGATTGGGCAAAGGCGATATCGGGCCGAACATCAACTTCTTCATGAACGTGCCGGTCACTGCCGACGGCGGCCTGACCTTCGAAGACGGCATCTCGGCGCCAGGCAAATACGTCGACCTGCGGGCTGAAATGGACGTGATCGTCCTGATCTCCAACTGCCCGCAACTGAACAACCCGTGCAATGCCTACAACCCGACCCCGGCGGAGCTTTTGATATGGGACTGAAACTCACCCGCCTGCGACGCTGGCTGTTTGCGTTGTGCCAGAGCCGGTCGGGGCAATGCATCAAATAAACGCAGATTTTATTAACACCACCCATGCCCTGTGGGAGCGAGCTTGCCCGCGAAGACGTCGGCGCATCCAACATCGCCGCCAACTGACCCACCGCTATCGCGAGCAAGCGCGCTCCCACAAGGGATGAGGTGTTTGGAAGTTTCGCCACCGGGGACGACCCCGGCGGCCATCGAAAACTGCGGGACGGCCCGCATCCCAGGTCAGGCAGATATTCGTGCCTGAGGGGTAACGCCATGTTCGAAAAAATCCTGATCGCCAACCGTGGCGCCATTGCCTGCCGCATCCTGCGCACCCTGCGCGAACTGAAGGTTCAAGGCGTGGCGGTGTATTCCCAGGCCGACGAGGCGAGCTTGCATATCCTGCAAGCCGATGAAGCCCACTGCCTGGGCGAAGGCGCAGCGGCCGGCACTTACCTGGCAGTGGACAAGCTCCTGGCAATCGCCAGAAGCAGCGGCGCAACGGCGATCCATCCCGGCTACGGTTTTCTCTCGGAAAACGCCGCTTTCGCTGAAGCCTGCGAGGCCGCCGGTATCGCCTTCATCGGCCCGACGCCGGAGCAATTGCGCGTCTTCGGCCTCAAGCACACTGCCCGCGACCTGGCTCGCCAATATGGCGTGCCACTGCTCGAAGGCACCGACTTGCTGGACAGCCTCGACGCCGCGTTGGAGGCAGGAGCGCGGGTCGGCTATCCGGTGATGCTCAAAAGCACCGCGGGCGGCGGCGGGATCGGCATGCGCGTATGCCGCAGCGCGGCCGAGCTGAGCGAATCCTTCGAAGCCGTCAAGCGCCTTGGCCAGAACAACTTCAGCGACGCCGGCGTGTTCATCGAGAAATACATCGAACGCGCCCGGCACCTGGAAGTGCAAGTCTTTGGCGATGGCGCGGGCGAGATCATCGCCCTGGGTGTGCGCGACTGCTCGGTACAGCGGCGCAACCAGAAAGTCCTTGAAGAAACCCCGGCGCCCAATCTGCCCGAAGGCATGGCCGACGCGCTCTGCGCCGCAGCGATCCAACTGGCCAAGGCTGTGGACTACCGCAGCGCCGGCACCGTGGAGTTCGTGTTCGACAGCGATGCGGGGCGCTTCTATTTCCTGGAAGTGAACACCCGCCTGCAAGTGGAGCACGGCGTCACCGAGCAGGTGTGGGGCGTGGACCTGGTGCGCTGGATGGTGCAACTGGCGGCCGGTGACCTGCCGCCACTGAGGGAGTTGAGCCAGGGATTGAAAGCCGAGGGCCATGCAATTCAGGCACGCCTGTACGCCGAGGATCCCGGCCGGGATTTCCAGCCCTGCCCTGGCCTGTTGACCGCCGTGAAATTTCCCCAGGCCGACGGCAAGCACTTGCGCATCGACACTTGGGTCGAAGCCGGTTGCCAGATCCCGCCCTACTTCGATCCGATGATCGCCAAGGTCATTCGCTGGGCACCCACCCGCGAACAGGCGCGCCTGGGCTTGCACCAGGCACTGGGCGAAAGCCTGCTGTACGGCGTCGAAACCAATCGCCAATACCTGCAACAGATTCTCCTCGATACGCCTTTCGCGGACGGCCAGCCTTGGACCCGCTGCCTCGAGACGCTGGTCTATCGCGCCAATACCTTGGAAGTACTCAGCCCCGGCACCCAGACCAGCGTCCAGGACTACCCCGGCCGCCTCGGCTATTGGGCCGTGGGTGTGCCGCCGTCGGGGCCGATGGACAGCCGCTCGCTGCGCCTGGGCAATCGCCTGCTGGGTAATGAAGAAGGTGCGCCCGCGTTGGAAATCACCATGAGCGGGCCGCTGCTGCGCTTCAATTGCACGGCACGAGTGGCCGTGACCGGTGCGCAGATTGCGCTGACCCTCGATGGCGAAACGGTGCCGATGAACACGCCGCTGTCGATTGGCGCCGGCGCTACGCTGGCCATCGGCACGATTTCGGGAGCAGGAGCACGCAGCTACTTATGCCTGCAAGGCGGCTTGCAAGTACCCGATTATCTTGGCAGTAAAAGTACCTTCACCCTCGGCCAGTTCGGCGGTCACGGTGGTCGGGCGCTACGCACCGCAGACGTGCTGCACCTGGCAGCGCTGGAAGCGCACACCGTGGCGCCGGCCATGAGCGCGCCGGCCCTCGAACTGCCGCCCTTGCGCCAGATCCGCGTGATCTACGGTCCTCACGGCGCACCGGAATATTTTACCGAAGACTACATCCAGACGTTCTTCGACACGGCATGGGAGGTGCATTTCAATTCCAGTCGCACCGGCGTCCGGCTGATCGGGCCGAAACCCGAATGGGTGCGCGCCGACGGTGGCGAGGCCGGGCTGCACCCGTCCAACATCCATGACAACCCGTACGCCATCGGAGCCGTGGATTTCACCGGCGACATGCCCGTCATCCTCGGCCCCGACGGCCCGAGCCTGGGTGGGTTCGTCTGCCCGGTGACGGTGATCGAGGCGGACCTTTGGCAACTGGGCCAACTCAAGGCCGGCGACAAAGTACAGTTTGTGCCGGTGGACATATCAACCGCTCGGTCATTGGCGACACACTTCCCTTGTGGCGAGGGAACTTGCTCCCGCTCGAGTACGCAGCACTCGCCCGACAATAACCCTACCGATAAAGAGATGGGGCCGCTTCGCGACCCAGCGCGAGCAAGCTCGCTCGCCACAGGTTTTGGGTGTACACAGAAATGGGGGTCGCCTGTGGTGTTGGACATCGGCCACGGCGACACTCGGTTGGTGGCGAGATTGTCCGGCGATACCCATCTGCTGCTGGAAATCGGCGCGCCCGAACTGGACCTGGTGCTGCGCTTTCGCGCCCACGCCTTGATGCAGGCCTTGGAACACAAGCAACTGCGCGGTGTGATCGACCTGACGCCGGGCATTCGATCGCTGCAAGTGCACTACCAACCCGAACAGATGCCCCTGGCCGATCTTCTGAGCATCGTCGCGGGTGAATGGGACGCGGTGTGTGCCGCGCAGGACCTGCAAGTGCCGTCGCGCATCGTGCACCTGCCCTTGTCCTGGGATGACCCGGCCTGCCAGCTCGCCATCGAAAAATACATGACCACCGTGCGCAAGGACGCGCCTTGGTGCCCGAGCAATCTGGAATTCATCCGGCGCATCAACGACCTGCCCAACCTCGATGAAGTGCAGCGCACAGTGTTCGATGCCAGCTATCTGGTGATGGGCCTGGGGGACGTCTACCTCGGTGCGCCGGTCGCCACGCCATTGGACCCACGGCACCGGCTGGTCACCACCAAATACAACCCGGCGCGGACCTGGACCGCGGAAAACTCGGTGGGCATTGGCGGCGCCTATATGTGCGTATACGGCATGGAGGGCCCGGGTGGCTATCAGTTCGTCGGGCGCACGTTGCAGATGTGGAATCGCTATCGGGACGTCGCCGCATTCGATGGCAAACCTTGGCTGCTGCGGTTTTTTGACCAGATCCGCTTCTACCCGGTCAGTGCCGATGAACTGTTGCGCATCCGCCGGGATTTCCCGCTGGGGCGCTTCGACCTGAAGATCGAGCACAGCCAGCTCAACCTCGCCGATTACCAAGGCTTTCTCGCCCGCGAAGCGGACAGCATCGCCGCGTTCCGACGCCAACAACAAGGCGCCTTCGACGCCGAGCGCGAACGCTGGATTGCCAGCGGCCAAGCCCATTTCGACAGTGAAGAAGCCACGCCCGTGGCCAGTGAAGACACGCAGTTGGCCGAAAATCAATTAAGCATCGACAGCCACATCGCCGGCAACCTCTGGCAGGTCCAAGTGGAGATGGGCGCGCGGGTCGCCGCCGGTGATGTGCTGGTGATTCTGGAGTCAATGAAGATGGAAATCCCGGTACTCGCGCCGGTGGCCGGCGTGGTGCGCGAGGTCCGCGTCCAGCCTGGTTCGGCGGTACGCGCCGGACAGCGTGTGGTGGTGCTGGAACGTGACTGAACTCAACCAAAGGATCAATGCCATGAACCTCTCTCTTCGCCTGGACGACCTGCGCAACACCTATCGCCGCGGCGACCTGACGCCTCGTAAGCTGCTGTTGAGCCTGCGGGAAAAAGCCGCGGCACTGAACCCCGATTATCATCTGTTCATTCATTTGCTGACGCTTGAGGAACTGGAGCCCTACCTGGCCGCCTTGGAAGACCAGGACCTGGAAAGCCTGCCCTTGTACGGCGTGCCCTTTGCGATCAAGGACAACATCGACTTGGCTGGCATTCCTACCACCGCTGCCTGCCCGGCGTATGCCTATGTGCCGCAACGCTCGGCCACCATCGTCGAGCAATTGCTGGCCTTGGGCGCGATTCCCCTGGGCAAGACCAACCTTGACCAGTTCGCCACCGGGCTCAATGGCACTCGTTCGCCCTATGGGGCTTGCCACAACAGCGTGCTGCCCGACTATCCGGCGGGCGGTTCCAGCGCCGGCTCGCCTCTGGCGGTGGCCTTGGGAGTAGCAAGTTTTGCCTTGGGCACGGACACCGCCGGCTCCGGCCGGGTGCCCGCGGCGCTGAACAATTTGGTCGGACTGAAAGCCACCAAAGGATTGATCTCCACGGCTGGCGTGGTCCCGGCCTGTCGCACGCTGGACTGCGTCACGACTTTCACCGCAACGGCAAGGGAAGCCAGCCATTTGCTGGCAATGACGGCCCGTCTCGATCCACGCGATGAATACAGCCGCAACAATCCGCAGTGGAACGATGGCCCGGCATTCGGCGCACCGCGACGCTTTCGCTTCGGTGTGCCACGCCAACAGGACTTGGCGTTTTTCGGCTGCGAAGAAGGGCCGCGCCTGTTTCTGGAAGCCGTCGAGCGACTCGAACGGTTGGGTGGCGAAGCGGTGGAACTCGACCTGTCGCCCTTCCTCGAGGCCGCGCGCCTGCTGTACGAAGGACCGTGGGTGGCCGAGCGCTACAGCGTTGCCGGTGAGTTGATGGAGCGTGAGCCCGAGGCCGTATTGCCGGTCATTCGCGCCGTACTGGCGAAGGCTCCTACGGTGAATGGCGTCCAGACTTTCCGCGCCCAATACCGTCTACAGGCCCTGAAAGCGCGCTGCGATCGGCTCATGGAAACGCTCGATTGCGTGGTAACTCCAACCATCGGCCGCCCGGTGACGCTCGCTGAACTGGCCGCCGAGCCGGTGCTGCGCAATTCGGAACTGGGTTACTACACCAACTTCATGAACCTGCTGGACTACGCCGCCGTTGCTGTCCCGAGCGCGTTCATGGCCAACGGCTTGCCCTGGGGCGTGACGCTGTTCGGTCGAGCGTTTACCGATCAATACCTGCTGAGCGTGGCCGATGCGTTGCAGCGCCAGCAGGACCCTACGCTGCCAATACCGGCCAGTGCGGCGCGTCACGACCGGGCGCGGCTGGTGGTGTGCGGCGCACATTTGGACGGGCTGGCGCTGAACTGGCAGCTCAAGCAACGCGGTGGCCGTTTGATCGAGGCCACCCAAAGCTCGCCGCACTATCACCTCTACGCCCTGGCCGGCGGCCCACCCTTGCGCCCTGGAATGGTTCGGGTGAATGAGGGCGGCGTGGCGATCGAAGTCGAAGTCTGGGAGCTGCCAAGCAGTGAATTGGGCTCGTTCCTGACCGGTATCCCCGCACCGTTGGGACTGGGCAAAGTGCAGTTGGCCGATGGTCGCTGGGAAAGCGGCTTCATTTGTGAGCCGTATGGCCTGGAAGGGGCAAGGGACATCAGCCACTTGGGAGGATGGCGGGCCTATCTCCACAGCCTGAAATAATCTCGCCCCCGTGGCGAGGGCATTTGCTCCTCGTCACGTTCCTACAAACCTGCAAATCCGAGTGTTTTTTCCTACAAGGCCACTAGACTGATTTCATTGGGTCTGCGCCAAGGGAATCGCCATGTCGCTCCGTTCGCCGTTGTACGCCCAGCGCAAGCCGCTCCTGATCACAGTGGCGCTGCTCGGTGCGGGTTTCCTGGTCATTTCATTGCTGGGTTATTACGCAGCACCTGCCTCGGTACGCGAGCACCTTCTCAAGGCGCTGTACCTGAACCTGCTGATCGGCCTGCTCGTGGCGCTGACTGCGCTCGCACTGCTCTATCGCCTGATCAACAATTTTCAACACCGTATCGATGCCCAGGCGACCCTCGACAGCCTGACGGAACTGCCCAACCGTCGTGGCTTCGACCTGCTGGCCGTCCAGGCCCTGCACGAAGCCCAGCGCGACCCCAAGCCCTTGACCGCGCTATTGCTGGAACTGGACGATTTCAAGCGACTGGACGCCGCTCATGGCCATATCGTCAGCGACCAACTATTGACCGGATTCGCGCGCAACCTGGCTGAAAGCCTGCGGCACTCGGACATTGTGTGTCGCTGGGGTTACGAGATATTTGTCGTCCTGCTCAAGGACACCGATGGACAGACCGGTCTGAAAATCGCAGAGAAAATTCGTCAGCACATCGAAAAACAGCGTTACTTCTGCAGCGGGAAGCAATTGCTTGTCACTGTCAGCATCGGCCTTACCACCTTGCAGGACGAGGACACCTTGCACAGCCTGCTGTCGCGGGCTGATCATGCGCTGCAACGCGCCCGACAGACCGGATGCAATCGAACCTGCGTGGAACTGCCTCACTCCAGTTATGAATAAACCCGACCTTTGCCCAGCCTGCGGCGGCGCCAACGACTGCACGCTGGCCAATCCGAAAACGGCCGACCGGCCCTGCTGGTGTTTTAGCGTGAGTATCGACCCGGCGGTGCTTGAAGCATTGCCGGCCGAACTGCGCGATCAATCCTGCCTGTGTCCGCGCTGCGCCCAGGTCCAAGCCCACCTGCAAGCCAGGCCCCGGCCGATCGAGTAAGATGCGCGCCCTCTGCCTTCATGCCTGTACTGCCCATGCGCGTTGACCGTTTCCTCAGCAATCTGCCGTGTTTCAACCGTCAACAGGTCCGGCTGCTATTGGTGGAACGTCGGGTGCGGATCGACGGCCAGACTGTCAACGATCCGCATGCGCAAGTGCGTGAATTCAGTCGCGTCGAAGTCGACGATCAACTGCTGCAGGCGGGCCGCCCGACGCGCTACTTCATGCTGCACAAACCATCCGGCTGCGTCAGCGCCACGCGCGATCCGCAACACCGCACCGTCCTCGACTGTCTGGAGGAACCGGACAAGGAAGACCTGCACATCGCCGGGCGCCTGGATTACAACACCACCGGCCTGATGCTGATTACCAACGACGGCGCCTGGTCGCGGCGCCTGACCCAACCGCAGACCAAACTGCCAAAGGTCTATTACGTCGAAACCGAGCAGGCCATCACCGACGAGTACGCTGAGGTCTTTGCCCGAGGCCTGTATTTTGCCTTTGAAAATCTCACCACCTTACCGGCGCAACTGGAGCTGCTGGGACCGAGATCGGCGCGACTGAGCATCGTCGAGGGGCGCTATCACCAGGTCAAACGCATGTTCGGCCACTTCAATAACAAGGTGTTGCGCCTGCACCGTGAACGCATGGGGCCACTGCTGCTGGACGCTCTTCTGGAGCCGGGCCAGTACCGCGCGTTGAGCCCTGAGGAAGTCCGTCTCGTCTGAGTCCGGCGACCGCTGGGCAGAAGTGTCAAACAATTTGCTGCGCGGCACTTGCGCAACGGCCGCCCCCCTGCTTGAATCAGACCGTCGGCCGAAATGTGACCGATGAGTCACAACATACTTCCAAGAAACTTTTTGCCGGCCGGAACCCTCAGGTTCTGCCTTGTCCCTCCGGCAGACTGCCCGCCATAACAATACCCGTCGACCGTTTTATGGATCGACATGGGCCTTATCTTCCAGGCGAATGCCTACCTGTCACATTGCCCGTGCAATCTCATTGCGCGCATACCCGCTTGCCTAGGAGTCTTATGACATGAGGCCAGAAATCGCTGTGCTGGATATACAGGGTCAGTATCGGGTTTACACGGAGTTCTATCGCGCAGACGCCGCACAAAAGACCATCATCCTGGTCAACGGCTCGATGGCCACCACTGCGTCGTTTGCACAGACTGCAAAAAACCTTTATCCGCAATTCAACGTTGTGTTGTACGACCAGCCCTACGCGGGCAAGTCCAAGGCCCACAACCTGCACGAGACAATGCTGACGAAGGAGATCGAAGGGCAGATTCTCCTGGAGCTGATCGACCATTTTGCCGCCGAGCATGTGCTGTCGTTCTCCTGGGGCGGCGCCGCCACGCTGAGCGCCTTGGCGCAACGCCCGCGACGCATCGAGAAAGCCGTGATCAGCTCGTTTTCACCGGTGCTCAATGCACCGATGCGCGACTACCTGGAACGCGGCGTGGATTACCTGGGTAGCCTGGACGGCGACCGGGTCGGGCACTTGGTCAACAGCACCATCGGCAAGCATTTGCCGCCGCTGTTCAAGCGCTTCAACTATCGCCACGTCAGCAGCCTGGCCGAGCATGAATACGGGCAGATGCACTTCCACATCAGCGACGTGCTCCACAGCGACCAGCAGTGCTACATCAACGCGGCAAAAAAAATCAACGTCCCGGTGCTGTTCCTGAACGGCGAGTGGGACGAATACACCTCGGCCACGGACGCCAGGCTCTTCGCCAACCACGTGCAGCACAGCACCTTCAACACGCTACAAGCCACCGGGCACTTCCTGGACATGGAGCACAAGGCCGCGTGCCGGGACAGCCGCAACGCCTTGCTGGGTTTCCTCACACCGGAACACCACGAAAGCCGACCGCGCTATAGCTACGTGCAGGATTACCATGCACTGGCCATCTGAAACGAGTCCTGGCGAGCAAGCCCCCTGCTGCCCCTCCAGCAACGGGGCTTGCCCGCCAATGACCGCTCTGGTTTGAGTCTCGCGTAGACGACTGGCAGCACGCGAAGTGAAGAAAAACTTCAAATCCGCGCCCACATCTGGTACAAAGTCAGCCGCTCTGAGCGGGTGTCGTATAATGGCATTACTCCAGCTTCCCAAGCTGATAACGAGGGTTCGATTCCCTTCACCCGCTCCAATCGAATTTTTCCCACGTTGGTATCGACGGGGGATGCAGGAAAAGAAAAACCGGCCTTGATGGCCGGTTTTTTTATATCCGAGACTTGACTCAAGGTACGTAAGAATCCGCCGGCTTGTGCGTTTTTGGAGTGGGTTCTATCGTTTTTCGGTCGCTGGAAAAACAGCGATCGGGTTTGGTAGCCCCTCCGCATCGACGCATCGTGTCACCTTGCACGGCCATCTCTAGGCCGGCGCTTTATGGTGGCCATGCGCAGGGCTCCCTCCGGGGACGCCGGTTCCGATGCCCGGCCTACCGACCTTCGATGACCACTACCCTCCGTTTGGTGCCTGTGCAGGCATAGTGTGGGAATCAAGCCGTAGCTACGTAGGGAGTCGACAAAGCCAATCGCTCAAAAAACGCCTCCAAACATGTGTTACCTCAAAGCCATTTCCACAACGGCAAGTCGTAGAACTACCCACGTATGCAATTCGCCTACTCGGTGAAGCTCTGAGCGAGCTTGCGTTGGGCAACACCGTTAAAGTTGTTCCGATTCATGCAGAGCTGCCCCCCCTGGAAGGGGCTGATCTGCTCAAGTTTGCTGACTTGATGGAATACAAAAACCGACGTGAACAGGACAGTCACGCGATTCAGGATGAGCTAGCCACTTAGGCGCAGGTGCTGGGGATGGTGTACGAATCAGGCGTTCACCTTACACGGCAGTTTATGACGCGAATGTTCTCTACCCTGCACCCTTGCGTGATTTTTTGATGCGTCTTGCAGTGACCGGTGCGTATCGCGCGCGCTGGTCAGCGCAGATCCACGATGAATGGAAGCGCAATCTATTGGTGAAGCGACCAGATCTCACGGTCGATCAAGTAAACCGCTCTTCAGCGCTCATGGATCGGGCCATCCCGGATGCCCTCACTGATTACGAATCGATTTGTCGCGCAGCTGGATCTTCCGGACGCTGATGATCGGCACGTTCTCGCCGCTGCTCAAACATGCTTAGCGACAAAAGCGACGACGACGAACACGGTCAGAGCGAACGCTGCACCGATGCTGAACGGCAACCACGTAACGCGGAATGTGGTCGGGGCCGGGCGCCTCATCTCTTCTGCTAAAGCCTCTACTTCTCGATGTAATTGCTCAATGCTTGCCTGATGACTTCGATGTGTGGACATCTCTTTTCTCCTCCGAGGTCGCGGGGCCCTGCTGAGTCATTGAAACGTTTCTAGCAATCCTGAGCCATGTGATATTGACGCATTGTTGCGATCCAGCACTCAGATTTTAACCCAAACACTCGTAAAGGCGACAATGGCGGTCACTACCCCAGCCCCTACTGCGTATGGGTACCAGAAAGCTTCATGCTTCAGCTTCGTTTCTTCGGCTGTAAGCTTGCGAGTCTCAGCCAACAACTTTCGAGTTTCGATCAATAGCTTATCGAGCTCTAAATTATCGCGGTCGTTCTGAAGCATTGATCATCCTTCCAGGGTTTAAACCATCGCCCTAAGCGTCGCTTTCTGCGCAGCCGGCGAAATCTGTCGGACGTCGATCGCAATGCCAATCGAATAGTCCATCTGCGGAGCACTATTTCCTATCTGCCCAGTTGTAGATAGCGGGCGGCGCCCCATGAATTTGTAGGCAAACTCAGCGAGTTGCGTACAACAGAGGATCAACTGCTTTTCGGTCAAATCATCTTGTTAACGCTTGTTTTTGGTAGAGCCAACCTCGGACATAGTAATGAGAAAAATGAATGCCGTGGTGAGGGAGCTTGGCATCCTGCTCATCGTGCTGTTCGCAATATCCGGCCGCCCAACTGTCGCCACGGCATCACTGAAGAGCTTTTCCACGGCACCGGCTGTGGTCAGATCAGCTTGCAAGGCCACGGCCTAGGATAAGCACGCTCGGGCTGGATGGACTGTTCAGTATTGACGCCCAATCACCCATCATTCGATCCCGCATTCATCGGTCATGTTTAGCCTGAAATCAGGGTTTTGAGCCAGTGAAAGTCACACTGCGTAAAACACGGAGCAACGCCTGAATGCAACTTATCGATTCGCACCTTCCTAGGTATCACTTCAGCGAATTGCATTATTTAGACATACCCGCAGATCCTTCCCATGCCATGGCGGCAATCCTCGCCCATCGCCCTGAAAACGACCGGTTTTTTCGATATGCAATCAAGCTGCGTGAGCTACCGATGCGCCTGTTGGGTCAGCTTCGACATCGCAGAGCTGATCGATCCGCTTCTTTCGGCATGGATAACTTCACCCTACTCCAGCGCAATGGCGACACGGAGATCGCTTACGCGCTCGCAGGGAAGCTTTGGAAAGCCGACTACGGCCAGGTCCTTGTCGCTGATGCCGAGGCGTTCCGGATATTCAACGAACCGGGGCAGGTGAAGCTGATCATCAGTTTCAGCTGCCGGTTGCTGCGGCCAGGCTTGACGAGAGTCACCACGCAAACGCGGGTACACTGCCTCGACGCCGATGCGCTGCGCCGTTTTAGGTCGTACTGGTACCTCATTCGCCCCGTCAGCGGCCATATCCGTCGGCGCATGCTTAAGGCCATCGCGAGACGTTGCGCTAGTCCAACAACGGAACCTATCCAGGGAAGCTAGACGATAGGCCCCTGCGGCAGGAGCCCACTCCCGCTTGAATGCGACCCGCTCAAGAGAAGCCTTCAAACCCCCGGCAAATGCCCCAACGGCAGCGCCCCCGGCGTCTTCACCGTATTGATCGCAAAGTTGCTGCGAATGTCGCTTATGCCCGGCAGTTTTAGCAGATGGCCGGTGACGAAGCGGTCATAGGCCCGCAAGTCCGGCACCACGACTTGCAACAGGAAATCCGACTCGCCTGACACCAGAAACGCCGAAATCACTTCCGGCAACGCCGTGACCGCCTGGCGAAATGCTTCGGCTCGTTCGTCGGTGTGTCGCTCAACCTTGACCCCGACAAAAATCGTCAACCCCAGGCCGACTTCGTCCCGATCAAGGATGGCTTGGTATCCGCGAATCACCCCGGCCTCTTCGAGCATCCGAACCCGACGCAGGCATGGGGAGGCGGACAGGCCAATTTCTTCAGCCAGCTGCACGTTACTCAGGCGACCGTCCCTTTGCAGCGCGGTGAGGATTTTGCGATCGAAGGCGTCTAATTTCATAGATTGGCAGTTTCCGATTCATTCCGTCGAGTTTGTGGCAGATTATGCCAAATCAGAAGGCTTTAGAAGCTGATTTCGCAACCACCTGCCCTGCCCATCGGTTCTAGACTGGCACCTCCCCATTCATCGCAAAAAGCAGGTGCGGCATGGCAGAGCTCTGGTTGTTCTTGATGGCGTTGACGGTGGCGTTCCTGCTGCCAGGACCGGACATGATTGTGTTGCTGCAAACCGGCGCCCGTCGGGGCCGGGGCGCGGCGTTAGCAACCGCGGTAGGCCTGGGGATTGCTCGGGGATGCCATGTTGCGCTGGCGGCGTTGGGGCTCTCGGCGTTGTTCAAGACTGCGCCGTGGACCTTTGACTTGGTACGCCTGGCCGGGGCAGCCTATTTGATGTGGATCGGTTTCCAATGCTTGCGCACTCCATTGTGGTCCAGCTTCGAAGAGAGGGAGGCCCAGACAGGAAAACACAGTGGATACCAGGCAATTCGTCGAGGCCTGCTGACCAATTTGCTCAATCCCAAAGCGCTGCTGTTCTGCTCGGTGCTGTTGCCGCAGTTCATCGCCCCCACAAGCGGGCCGGTACTGGAACAGTTCGCGATCCTGGGCGTGGTGTTGGTCAGCGTGGGTTTCCTGTTCGATAGTGCCTATGCGCTGGTCGGCGTAGCGCTCGGCCGCTGGATCCAGCGTTCGCCTTCGGCCCAGCGCGTGCAGCAGTGGTTGTTCGGCAGTCTCTTGATTGGCTTCGCGGTACGGCTGACGTTTGTGCAGCAGTCATAGGACCTGGGACAGGCTGATCGGACTCACAGAGGGGAGCTCGGCAAATCGTGCCGAAAACACTGAGGGCTGCTTCGCACCCCAGCGGGAGCAAGCTCCCTCGCCACACAAGCATTACGTTCGGCTTCACATCCCGAAATAAACCCACCCCGCGTCGCTACCGCCCTTGTGCGAAGCCACTTCTAGACTTCGTTGCAGTGACTGCGCGAACCTTCCGAGATCGTCTTTGGTGGTTATAGTGTTGATCATTAATTTCCAGTAGGTATAGTACCCACCAAGAACACCACACGGAGGTGTTGTGAATAGCCGATTTTTGATAAGCCAGATCATTGCAGACGGTTGGTATCTGGTGCGGGTTCGAGGCAGCCACCATCACTTCAAGCACCCCACCAAACCGGGACTGGTCACGGTCCCTCATCCAAAGAAGGACCTGCTCAAGAAAACGGCCATCAGTATTTTGCAACAGGCGCTGCTTCAGCCGGCCCGTTGCGCGACGTTCCTGGAGGACGATTAAAATGCTTTACCCGATTGCGATTTCCATGGGCGATGACACGCACGCCTGGGGGGTTGAGGTGCCGGATATACCCGGTTGTTTTTCCGCAGGCGACGACCTGGACGAGGCCATGGCGATGGCGCGTGAGGCGATCGAGGGTCATTTCGAGATCCTGGCTGAAGACGGCTCGCCGATCCCCCCGGCCAACACCGTCACCCTGCACGCAGCCAATCCGCAATATGCTGGCTGCACCTGGGCACTGGTGGACATTGACGTGACCAAGTACCTGGGCAAGGCGCAAAAACTCAACATCACGTTGCCTGGCTACCTGCTCAACCGCATTGACGAATATGTATTGCACCATCCTGAAGAGAAGAGCCGCTCCGGCTTCCTCGCTTCAGCAGCGCTGAAGGTGTTGCAGCAAGGGCGGTGAGGAAGCGGTCATGACTTGGGGGCGAGCTTGCTCGCGATAGCGGTGTGTCAGGCACCTTGATATTGCTGACCCGACGCCATCGCGAGCAAGCTCGCCTCCACAGTGCTTTACATAGCCACCCCAGGGCTACGCAGCTATTTATTCTCTGATTTGGACTCCTGCATCTGCACCGAAGACTTGGTGCCGTCGGTGTTGTCCTTGGTCTCGTTATCCGAGTTGTCGAAGCAGCCGTGCAGGGCAAACAGGCAGCAGGCGAGGCAAAACGTGCGGGTGAGATTCATGATGTACTCCGATGCTGAGGGCTTTCAGGAGTGACCTGCGAGAGTGCCAATGGTTGCGACTGTCATCGTGCCGGACGATGAACGTCGACGGATGCCTGCGAGGAAATGTAATTAGAATTTTCACCGCTTCGTTGCTGTCACACCAGGCAGGTGTATTCAAAAAGGATCGCAGCAATGACCTTCGCAAAAATCGCTCAAAAACTGGCCCTCTGGGCCGGCAGTCCAAAGACATTTCTCGCGGCCATCGTGTTGTTGGTGCTGTGGGCCATCAGCGGGCCTTTTTTCCAATTCAATGACACCTGGCAACTGATCATCAACACGTCGACGACCATCATTACCTTCCTGATGGTGTTCCTGATCCAGAACACCCAGAACCGCGACACAGATATCTTGCACCTGAAGGTCGACGAATTATTGCGTGCGACCAAAGAGGCGCAAAACGCAATGCTCGGACTCGAGTCGCTGGACCTCAAGCAATTGGAGGCACTGAGAAAGCATTACCAGGCCATGGGCGAAGGCCAGGCCAAGGGCCTCGACGGTCTGGAAGAACCGAACAAGGTCGACTTGAACCAGTGCTGACGAAGAATGCGCGAGGGACATGAGGTCACTCGCGCAGCCCCGCTAACGTCAGGGCAACGGATTGCCACCCGTCACGCCAAAGACTTCCCCTGTGATGTAACTCGATTCCTGTGACGCCAACAGCACATAAAGCGGTGCGCATTCGGCCGGCTGGCCTGGTCGCTTCATGGGTACCTGGGAGCCGAAGGTAGGAATTTTCTCTTGCGGTTGTCCGCCACTGGGTTGCAAGACGGTCCAGATCGGACCCGGTGCCACTGCGTTGACGCGGATGCCCTTGCTGATCACCTGCGAGGCCAGCGACTTGGTGAACGCCACGATTGCCGCTTTGGTGGTTGAATAATCCAACAACGTCGCGGACGGATCATAGGACTGGATCGAGGCCGTATTGATAATCGTCGCCCCCGCCGGCATCAGTGGCAGCGCCTTTTTGCAGAGCCAGAACATCGCATAGATATTGGTTTTCAAGGTGTCGTCGAACTGCGCGGTGGTGATATCGGCGATGTCTTTTTGCGCTTCCTGTTTACCGGCAACGTTGACCAGGATATCCAGGCCACCGAGTTGCTCGTGGGCCTTTTCCACCAGTTGCACACAGAAAGCCTCGTCCTTGAGATCACCCGCAATGGCAATCGCCTTTCGGCCTTCGGCTTCGATCAGTTCGACGACCTCTCGCGCATCGCGCTCTTCGCTGGGCAGATAGTTGATCGCCACATCGGCGCCTTCGCGGGCGTAGGCAATGGCAGCCGCGCGGCCTATTCCTGAATCCGCTCCGGTGATCAAAGCCTTGCGCCCCTCCAGGCGGCCAAAGCCTTGATAGGTTTTTTCGCCATGATCAGGCCTGGGCACCATGTCCTGGTCGATACCCGGCGGCGATTGCGGCTGGTCAGGAAATGGCGGATGGGGATATTGCGTCAGCGGGTTCTGCATCGCGTATTGGTTGGGTTCTCGGCGTGTAGACATCGAGGTTCTCCTTTTCGGCGGGCAAAAATCAGCCGGGGCGCGACCGCCCGGGCTGGAATATGAATGTGCGACGGATCAACGGCTGGCCTGTAGCGCCCTCGCCATCTCGAGATGGGTCTGCAATTTAGGCAAGGTCTCGTCGGCGAAGGCCTTTATCTCCGGCACCTCAGTGGTCTGGGCCTCCTGTTGAATTTGCGCAATCGCTTCCTCGGTGGCCTTGACCTGGCTGGCGGCATAAGCGGCCTCGAACGAATCGCCTTCCTGTACCTGGGGTATCAGGGCTTTGGCCTTGTCTGCCACTTCTTCGCGTGGTGCGACGGGCAGGTCGAGCTTCTTGGCGATTTTTGCCAAGTGCTGGTTGGCGGTGGTGCGGTCGTTGATCACCATGATCGTGTAATCCTTCACCTCCCTGGATTCGGCTTTTCCATGGGCCATGCGACTGGCCTCGATGTCCGCCATGCCTTTGGCGGAGGCATCGTTGATGAATTCGGCAGGCGATTGGGCCCAGGCACTGTGGGCACCCAGGCCCATCAACACGACAAGACTGGCGGTGCGAAAAAAGATGGCCAAGCGGCTCATGATCGCGCCCTCCTCTGATAAAAGTTCTGGCGAGTTCTACGCCACAGAATCAGAACCACCGTTGACGATTCAGCGACACGTCTGGCCTGGCTTGCGGCCAATTTCGGCTTTCGGCGGGTGCCTATCAGCGGTCGTGATGGTGGTTCTCCCACTTTTGCGACCCGCTTCAGACACCTTCGTTCGATCATGGGCGTTATTAGCAGGATGATATTTTCCCGGACCAGGCATCATTCAATCCTCCAGATTCACGGATGTTGGCGAGCAAGGCCCGCCTGATATTCGAAAGGCTGGAGAACTGAAAGGTTTGAAAATCCGTTCGCTGCCACGACGAACGGTGACGTGTCGTCAGATGCCAAAGGCCTGGTGGTTATGGCGCTTGACGGCGTACATCGCCTCGTCGGCGTGACGGAACAGCGCGACGTCTTCGACGCCATGGTCGGGAAAACAGGCCACGCCGATGCTCGGTTCGATGCTCAGGTAATGCCCGTCCAGGCGTAACGGCTGGGACAGTGCATGACGGATTTTTTCCTGCACCCGGTAGGCATCTTCCAGTGCCTGGATGCTATGGAGCAAAACCACGAACTCGTCTCCACCAATGCGCGCGACGGTGTCGCTGTCGCGGATACATCCCTTGAGACGATTGGCCACCGTTTGCAACAACATGTCGCCCACACCGTGGCCGTAGGTGTCGTTGACCTGCTTGAAGCGATCCAGATCGATATACAGCAAGGCCATTCGCCCTGACGTGGCGCGTGCGACAGCCAGCGCAGCCTTGAAACGCTCGCGCAGCAATTCTCGGTTGGGCACCTGGGTCAGTTGATCGTATTGCGCCATGTGCTGTAACCGGGCGTGTAGCCGCTGGCGCTCGATGGCGATGGTGATCTGTGCACAGACGTATTGCAGCAGCTCCTTGTCCTGCTCGGTGTACCGTTCGCTGTCGGCAGCGCTCTTGACAATCAGTGCGCCGATCGTGCCGCTCTGTGAGTTCAGCGGCACGCCCAGCCAACAAGGCGCGTCTGGCTGCGCCATGAGGTCGCAAAAAACCGGTGACAGTTGACTGCAGCCAGGCGTCAGCAGGATTGGCTGGCCACTGCGAATCACCTCGGCGCACAAACGTCCGGTGACCGTGCCTGGCAGTTCAGGCTGCCGCTCCCGGTCATCGACGTGATAAGCGAAGTCCAACTGCGCACACTGCTCGTCATATAGCGCGACCGAAAAATTCAGCGCCGGCAGCCATTCGCCAATGATCAGGTGGATACGTGTGAACAACGCCAGCAGGTCCGCAGCGGCATGGGCGGCCTCGGAAATCGCATACAACGCCGCCTGTCGGGACTCGGCCAGCTTGCGCTCGGTGATGTCTCGCGCCACGGCGATCCGCAACTGGTCCGCCGACGACCAACGGGCCGACCAAAGGATATGCACCACGCGACCGTCCTTGCGCAGGTAGCGGTTCTCGAAATTGAGCTTGGGCTCCCCGCCCATGACCTCGCGAGCCGCCTCAAGGGTCCGCTGACGGTCGGCGGGGTGCACCAGATCGATCATCTGCCGGCCGATCAGCTCCTGCGGGGTGTAACCGAAGATGCGTTCGCAAGCGGCACTGACAAACACGAAGCGCCCATGGGCATCGACCGCACATACAGCGTCCAGCAGTAGGTCGAGGTAACTGGCCAACGGCGTGGCGTTTGGAGTGTCCATGAAGCTGAAGGCCATCCGGATAATGCAGCGGTGGGCGAAGCCTAGCGATGAGGATAGCCTAATGCGATCAGGGGGCGCTGAGCGAAAGTGCTCACTGATCGGTAAAAAACACCATGGCGGCGTAAGGAGCCTGTCGACAGGCCTTGAGCCGCGACGCCAGGTCGCCAACATGTACTTCGAGTTTATGTCCGTCTGGGTCGAGAAAGTAGAACGAGTCGCCTTCGCTGCGATTGTCCCGCCACGACAACACCCGCGCGGTATCCAACCGTTCTACCAGCGCCGGAAAATTCTCGGCACTGGTGCTGAATGCGTAATGGGTGTAGTCCGCCGCCGGCTCGGTTTTGCGCAACGGGTCGAGGGACAGGCACAACCAAAACCCTGGTAGCGACAAGTAAGCCCCACCGCCCCACTTGGCTTCAAGACGAAGCTGCAGTAGCTCGCCATAAAAAACCACGCTTCGATTGAGGTCGGTGACGGCAAGGGTCAAATGATTGAGGCCAGAGAGCATTAACGAGCACCTATGCAGATATGGATGAACTAAACCGCAGCAAAACCTGGGGCAAACCGCCGTATTTCCGTGCTCCGACAGCGCGCCCGGATTCGCCGCCCAAACCCTTAGGCAAAGTCCTACATGGAAGTCTCCAGTAACACTCAAACATGCCAGAAACGGCCGATTCAAAGCCCTGCACGACGATCTGTAAAGTCCGGAAACATACAAACAACGAAACACCCCACGGACAGCAACGTTAACCAAGGAATGTAATCGCACCATGAACCAGACTGCGCAACCGACTCATCGCTTCAGCAACTACCGCAAGGTCATTTCCCTCGCAGATCAGGACTGGCAGAGTGCCGAAGCTGGGAAAATCTCAGGGCTGAATGTCGAGGTCAAGACGCCCAACGTGCTGGTCGACCAGTACGGCCGGACTTTTCATCACTTCTGTACCACGTCTTACCTGGGGCTGGATTACCACCCCGCGCTGCTGGACGGCGCCATGACCGCGCTGTGGGAAACCGGGACCCTGCGGGTCGCCAACTCAAGGAACCGCTGCAAGCTGGCGCTCCTGGACCAGTACGAAACCCAATTGTCGGAACTGTTCGGCGCCAGTTGTCTCAGCGCACTGTCGTGCAGCGCGGCAAGCGCCGGGATCCTGCCGCTGCTGGCCAGCGGCACGTTCACCGATGATCATCCGCCAGTCATGGTGTTCGACAAGCACGCCCATTATTCAATGAATCACCTCAAGGCCGCCTGCGCCGATGAAACCCAGGTCATCACTTGCCCACATAACGATATGAATTTCATCGAAGACTAGTGCAAGCGGCAACGCAACGTCGCCTATGTCGCCGACAGCGCCTACAGCATGGGCGGCATGGCGGACCTCGACAGCCTGTTCTATCTCAAGCAACGCTACGGCCTGTTTCTCTACCTGGACGACTCCCATGCCCTGTCCGCTGTCGGGGACTGCGGCAGCGGCCTGGTCCGTTCGCGTTTGCCCGCCGTGGACGAGCGCACCCTGATCGTCGCCTCGCTGGCCAAGTCATTCGGGGCCAGTGGTGGCTTGGTCATGTTCGGCAGCGAGCGGCATAAAGCGCTGGTGCAACGCTATGGCGGCCCGAGCAATTGGTCCCAAAGCCTGAACGCCGCGGCCATTGGTGCCGGCATGGCCTCGATACGCCTGCACAGCGGCCCGGAGTTCAGCGCCTTGCAGGCGCGGTTACAGGCTAATATCCGTTTCTTTGACACCCTCATTCGTACCGAACAGCATGGCAGCCCCATGGCGATTCGCCTGGTGCCTTGCGGTGAAACACCCCTTGCCAACCGCGTGGCGGTCGAATTGGCCGAGCTGGGGTATTTCACCTCAGCGGTGTTTTTTCCGGTGGTACCGCAAGGCAAGGCCGCCATTCGCATTACTTTGCGCGCCGATATGGAACAGGACGTGATTCGTACTTTCTGTGAACGGATCACCCATCTTCTGCTGGTCCATGGTCGCGATATCCGCCCTTGAAACGAGTCTCTTGATGAAGAACCGTACAACCCTGGCCGTCACTTGCACGACCGTGTTCCTGGCTCAGTTGGGCATGAGCATTTATCTGCCGGCCCTGCCTGACATCGCCCATGACTTGGGCGCCGATCCGTCCCGGGTGTCCTGGGGGCTGTCGGTGTACCTCATCGGCATGGCACTGCCCATGTTGCTGTGGGGCAGTCTGAGTCAGCGCCTGGGACGCAAACCGGTCTTGCTGGCGGCATTGGGGTTGTATGGCCTGGGCAACCTGGCATTGCCGCTGGGCACCACGATCGAGGCGTTCCTGGCCCTGCGGTTGATCCAAGGGATCGGCGCCAGTGGTATTTCGGTAATGGCGCGGGTGCTGATACGCGACAATTTCAGCGGCGATCTACTGGCCAAGGCGCTCTCATGGATGTCGATCGCTTTCGTGATCGCCCTCGGCATCGGCCAGTATCTGGGTTCGCTGATCCAGGCCGCTTTCGGCTGGGAAGCAATCTTCCATGGCCTGGGCGCCGCCAGCCTGGTCATGGCAGCGGTCGTTTCCCGGGCCCGGTTCGCGGCGCTGACGGAAACCAGCAACGGGCAATCGGCGTTGCGCACCTACAGGCAGTTAGTGGGATGCCGGAGTTTTCTGCTTCCCGCGCTGGTGGGTGGGTTGGGGTACGGTGTGATCGTTGCCTTCAATACGGCGGCGCCGCTGATTCTCCAGGAAAGTTTTCACTGGTCGCCGATCGAGTACGGTCTGCTGGGCTGGCCGATCAGTGCAGCGTATCTGCTCGGTGCGCTGGCGGTGAACGCTTGGGTGGTGCGTACAGGCCAACGACGGATGATGGGCTGGGGTGTCATGCTGGTATTGGCCGCCAGCGCGACCATGTTGGGGGGCAGTCTGGTCTTGGGCGGCATCGCGCTGGTTTTCTGGCTGCCCTATTGCTTCGCGGTGTTCGGCCAATCGTTGAACTACCCCGTCAGCCTGTCACTGGCCAACGAAGGCTCGCCGGTGGCCGGTGCCTATGCCATGGCGCTGAGCGGTTTTCTGCATCAACTGATGGCAGCGGTGATCGGCGCCATGGCAAGCCTGCTGTTGAGTCAACAGGCCTGGCCGCTGGCAGCGTTATGTACGCTGCTGGGGGCGGCGGCGATGCTCTGTGTGAAGCTGATGCCGCCCCGAGTCGCTTAGTACGCGCTGCGGAAAATCTCTTCGATCTGCCGCTGGTCCGCCGCCCTTGGGTTGGTCAGGCCGCACGCGTCTTTCAAGGCATTGGTGGCAAGCACCGGTACGTCATTGAGGCGCACGCCCAAGTCACGCAAACCGGCCGGAATGTCCACGTCACGGGCCAGGCTGCGGATCGCTGCAATGGCGGCCTGGGCCCCCTCTTCCGGGCTGAGCCCGCGCGTATCGCCCCCCATCGCATGAGCCACATCCGTCAGGCGATCAGCGCACACCGAGGCGTTGAAGCTCTGCACATGAGGCAATAGCACCGCGTTGCATACACCATGAGGCAAGTCGTAGAAACCGCCCAACTGATGCGCCATTGCATGGACGAAACCCAGCGAAGCATTGTTGAAAGCCATCCCCGCGAGGAACTGGGCGTAGGCCATGTTCTCCCGCGCCGCCAGATCGCCGCCGTCGCGCACGGCAAGACGCAAGTTGTTGCTGATCAGCGTGACGGCCTTCAGGGCGCACGCATCGGTGATGGGGTTGGCGGCCGTGGACACGTAAGCCTCGATCGCATGGGTCAACGCATCCATGCCAGTGGCGGCAGTCAATCCCTTGGGCATCGCCACCATCAGCGCCGGGTCATTCACCGACATCAGCGGCGTCACGTTGCGGTCGACAATCGCCATTTTCACGTGGCGGCTCTCGTCAGTGATGATGCAAAAGCGGGTCATCTCGCTGGCGGTGCCGGCCGTCGTATTGATGGCGATCAGCGGCAACTGTGGCTTGGTAGAACGATCAACGCCCTCATAGTCACCGATATGCCCACCGTTGGTGGCACACAGGGCAATCCCTTTGGCGCAATCATGGGGCGAACCGCCGCCCAGTGACACGACGAAATCGCACTGGCTCTCCTTCAGCAACCCCAGCCCGAGCTCGACATTGGCGATGCTTGGGTTGGGCTTGGCACCGTCGAAAATCACCGAGTCGATATCCTGAAGCGCCAGTAACCCGGCCACCTTGCTCGCAACGCCGGCCTTGGCCAGCCCCGTGTCGGTGACGATCAGCGCCTTGCGAAAGCCATAGTTACGAATGGCCGTCATGGCCTCGTCGAGACAACCCAGGCCCATGACGTTCACGGCGGGAATGAAAAAAGTACTGCTCATGGGACACGCTCCTGGGGAGACCGAGGTGACAGGGCCTACAGAATGACCGAGTAGTCGGGGCGTATCTTGATCTGGCTCAAGACTGGGTCGTGATAAAGTCGCGCCCTGCCTTTGCCACGTTTTGAGATGAGTTTCGCAATGACCGATTTCCAGGAATATGACACCCGGCTCGAAGACTGGGAGGCCTTGCGCGCTGAGATCGCCTTCAGTGGCTTGCTGGTAGGCAACGGTGCCAGCCGTGCGGTGTGGGACGATTTCGGCTACGACTCGCTGTTCGAAAATGCCCGCACCGTCGAGGAAAAACCCCTGAGCCCGTCGGAACTGAGTGTGTTCGACGCGATGCAGACCCGCAGCTTTGAGCAAGTGCTCGGTGCGCTGAAGACCACCAGTCGGGTCAACAAAGCCCTGGCCGTCAGCTCCGCCGCTCCTCGCAATCGCTACTACGCGATCAAGGAAGCGCTGATCAACACCGTGCATGCGGTGCACATCCCGTGGCGCCTGGTGCAACCGTCGACGCTGGCGGCGCTCAGCCAGGAGCTGGGCCGCTATTGCACGGTGTTCACCACCAACTACGATCTGCTCAACTACTGGTCGATCCAGCACGCGCCCGGCAGCATGACCGACCTGTTCCAGGACGGCGACCACCGTTTCGACCTGAGCCAGGTGAGCACCGATAAACCGCGCCTGCTGTATCTGCACGGCGGCCTGCATCTGGTGCGCAACCAGGACGGCACGGCACGCAAGCTTCCCGCCACCGAAGGCACATTGCTGGGCAGCTTCGCCATCAACAACACCCTCAAGACCCTCGACGACGTACCTTTATTCGTCAATGAAGGCCCGAGCGAAGACAAGCTCAAGACCATTCGCAGCTCCGATTACCTGTCGTTCTGCTACGACCAGTTGCTGCACCACAGCGGTAGCCTGTGCCTGTTCGGCCATGCGCTGGGCGAGCAGGACCGGCATATCGTCCACGCCCTTCGCCAAGCGGCCCCCAGCACTGTGGCTATCTCCATCTACCCGCGCAGCCAGGCGTTCATCCAGCACCAGAAGCGCCATTACGCCAAGGTCTTCGAGGGGCTGGATGTGCAACTGCGGTTCTTTGATGCCAAAAGCCATCCGCTGGGCGATCCGAAGCTATCGGTGCCGGTGGAGGTGTAGCGTCTGTGGCGAGGAAGCTTGCTCCCGCTGGACCGCGAAGCGGTCCCATTGGCTTTCAGACATCAAGCTGCCAGACGACTGCTTCGCAGCCGAGCGGGAGCAGGCTCCCTCGCCACATTGGTCATTGCCACTTCACAGCCGTCATCGCGAGCAAGCTCGCTTCCACAAGGATGGGTTCAAAGCGCAACCACGGTCTTGTCCTTGATCACGGTCGTCGGGCCGTTGGCCTGGACGCTGGCGATGCCTTTGTCCCGGGCGGCCTCGGATGAGTAGGCTTCGCTGCTGCCAATCACTTCGTGGTTACCGGCCTTGAGGTTGAAGTACGGATGGCCATCCTTGGTGTTCTTCAATTCGTAGCGTTCGGCCAACGGACTGTTCTTCTGCACCGACGCAATGCCGCTGTCGGCACCGCTGCGGGCGGCGTACAGCTCGCTGGTCAATATCGTTTCAGCGTTGGCCGCCTTGAGCACAAACCGAAACTGGCCGCTGCTGCTTTTGCTGACTTCATACCATCCGGACATGATTGTTCTCCTGGCAATTGGGGCAAGCTCCGAGAGTAAAGACCCGCTTCGCTTGCTCCGCCAGTTCACTGCGCAGCGTGACGAATAGGGGTGCTACAGGGAGATGGCCGTACCCAGCAGAGTCAGGAATCCCGCCAGCCAATTCGGATGCGCGGGCCAGGCTGGGGCGGTGGCGAGGTTGCCCTGGACATGCCCTTGCGTCACGGGAATGTCCATGTAGGTCCCGCCGGCCAGGCGCACTTCCGGAGCGCAGGCCGGATAGGCGCTGCATTCGCGCCCTTCGAGGATGCCCGCCGCCGCCAGCAGTTGCGCACCGTGGCAGACCGCGGCAATCGGCTTGCCAGCCAAATCGAAATCACGTACCAGCTGCAGGACTTTTTCATTCAGGCGCAGGTATTCCGGCGCACGACCGCCCGGCACGAGCAGCGCATCGTAATCGGCGGCTTCGACACCGGCGAAATCATGATTGAGGGCAAACAGATGCCCGGGTTTTTCGCTGTAGGTCTGGTCGCCTTCAAAGTCATGGATCGCCGTGCGCACGGTCTGGCCGGCGCGCTTGTCCGGGCAGACCGCGTGCACGGTATGGCCGACCATCTGCAAAGCCTGGAACGGCACCATGACCTCATAATCTTCGACGTAGTCGCCGACCAGCATCAGGATTTTCTTGGCCGCCATGGGGTGGGACTCCTTTGGGAATGCGTGGGGAAGTGAACGCATTAAAGGTAGCCCGGTAAGTCAGTCGCTGAAGGATAACCGGTGATTTCCTGACGGGCTGCACGACATGCAACGCATCCTGTGGGAGCGAGCTTGCTCGCTCCCACAGGGCCCCTCGCGCTAGAGGGTGCCATCAGCCCGCAGCAGCGTTTCCAGGCAATGCTCGGTGATGTGGTAGAAAGCCTTGAGCTCTTCGATCTTGGCCAGCAGCTCAGCGGGGTCAGCCGGTTCCGCACGCTTGACCGCCAAGATCATTTTGTTCTTGTTGGTGTGGTCCAGGGAGATGAACTCGAACACCTTGGTTTCGTAGCCACACGCTTCCAGGAACAGCGCCCGCAAGCTGTCAGTGACCATTTCAGCCTGCTGGCCCAGGTGCAAGCCGTATTGCAGCATCGGTTTGAGCAAGGCCGGGCTCTGGATCTGCAGGCGGATCTGCTTGTGACAACATGGCGAGCACATGATGATCGAGGCGCCCGAGCGAATGCCCATGTGGATTGCGTAGTCGGTGGCGATGTCGCAGGCGTGCAAGGCGATCATCACATCCACTGCGCTGGGTGCGACGCTGCGCACGTCACCGTGCTGGAAATTCAGGCCCGGGTGCTCCAGTCGCGCCGCAGCCTCGTTGCACAACTTGACCATGTCTTCACGCAGCTCGACGCCGGTTACCACGCCTTCGGCCTGCAAGGTGTTGCGCAAGTAGTCGTGGATGGCAAAGGTCAGATAGCCCTTGCCCGAACCGAAATCCGAGACCCGCACAGGTTTGTCCAAGGCCAGTGGCGAAGATGTCAGCGCATGGCTGAAGACTTCAATGAACTTGTTGATCTGCTTCCACTTGCGCGACATCGCTGGAATCAGCTCGTGCTTGTGGTTGGTCACGCCCAGGTCGGCGAGGAACGGCCGGTTCAGGTCGAGAAAGCGGTTTTTTTCGCGGTTGTGCTCGGCGGACGGCACTTCACGCAGTTGCTGGGGCTTGCTCTTGAACAGGGAGCTCTTGCCCTTCTTGCTGTATTCCAACTGCGCCTCGTCGGTGACCGCCAGCAGGTGTGCGTTCTTGAACGACGCGGGTAATAGCCCAGCAATGGTTTCCACGCCTTCGACCACCGGCAGGTTCTTGGTGATGTCGCGCGTCTTGTAGCGATAGACGAAGGACAGGCATGGTTGGTCCTTGACCGTCAGCTGCTTGATGATCAGCCGTTGCAGATCCGCTTCTTCACCGACGTACTTGGCCAGCACCAGCTTGATGAAAGCGTTTTGTTCGAGGCTGGCTCGCAGCAGCTCGATGAACTGGGCGTGGTGATCCGGCGCGGGACGGACGGGGGTTGCGGTGGCGGACATGAAAAAGCGGCCTCGGGCGGGGGCGAATCGGGAATGGCGTATTTTAAGCTGCAAGCTGCAAGCTGCAAGCTGCAAGCTTGAAGCTCGTAGCTTACCCCAACACCACCAACCGATTCGGCAGCTCATTGCGCTCGTGGGTCACCGGCACGTGTTCCTTGAGCAGTTCGCCGCAGGCTTCGATGCAAGTCACGAAGCCTTGCAGCGTCTGGCCCTGGCGGACCTGTTGGGTGAAGGCTGCGACGATGGCGTTCCAATGGGTGTTGTCCAGGCGCTTGGAAATGCCTTCGTCCACGAGGATTTCCACATAGCGCTCGGCCTCGCAAACGAAGATCAGCATCCCCGTACTGCCCACCGTGTGGTGCAGGTTCTGTTCGAGAAACTGCCGGCGCGCCAGGTTGGAGGCCCGCCAGTGGCGCACGGAACGGGGAATCAGGTGCGTGGTGATCCGGGGAATGCGCAACACCAGGCACAACACGATGAAACTGACCCACTGCACGATCAACAGGCTGTGCATGGCCAGCCAGCCAGTGAGGTAATGCACCACGCCGGGCACCACCAGGGCCAGCAGGCTGGCCCATAGCAGCGGGATATAGGCGTAGTCGTCGGCGCGGGCGGCCAGCACCGTGACCAGTTCGGCGTCGGTATGCCGCTCGACCCGGGCGATGGCCTCGGCGACCTTGCGTTGTTCGTGTTCAGTCAGTAATGCCATGGTTAAAAGTGCCTGCTCATTATTATTGTCACCAGCCGCCCGACGAACCGCCGCCCCCGAAACTTCCCCCGCCTCCGCTGAAGCCGCCGCCTCCGCCGCCTCCGCCAAAGCCTCCACCGGAACTGCCCGAACCACTGGAACCACCGCTTCCGGACGGCAGGATACCGAGCATCTGGCACACCAATAGGGTCAAGATAAACAGTATCACCAGGAAGATGAACAGCCCGGGATGGCGCTCGACGAAATCGGGCGGTTCCTGCTGGCCGTCCGTGCCGTACGCCGGCGCAGGCTCATCCAGCGGGCTGCCGCCCAGCACTACGAGCATCGCCGACACGCCGTCGCTGATGCCTTTGTTGAAATTGCCAGTCTTGAATGCCGGAGTGATCACCTGATGGATGATCACGGAACTCTGGGCATCGGTCAGGCGATCTTCCAGCCCGTAGCCCACTTCGATGCGCAGTTTACGGTCATCCCGGGCGACGATCAGCAGCGCGCCGTTGTTCTTGTCCTTCTGCCCGATGCCCCAGTGCCGACCCAGTTGATAACCGAAGTCTTCGATACTGGTGCCTTGCAGGTCCGCCAGGGTGACGACGACCACTTGTTCGCCGGTCGCCTGCTCATGAGCCTTGAGCTGCGCCTCCAGCTGCGTGCGCACCGAAGGTTCGAGCATCTGGGCGGTGTCCACGACCCGCCCGGTCAGCTCAGGGAATTTCAATTCGGCCTGGGCCGTGAGTGCAACCGCCCAGAGCAACAGCACCTGGACAACTTTCAACACGCGCATTGGAACCTCTGTGGGAGCGGCGGTTCGTCGCCACGACTTGCTCGCGAAAGCGGTGGGTCAGCTTGCATTGATGTTGGAGCGCCGTCGCCTTCGCGAGCAAGCCCGCTCCCACAACGTTTCAGATCGTCGAGCATTGATCAAAACTTCACTTCAGGCGCTTTTTCGGCGTTGGGGCTGGTGGCCTCGAAGGTCTCGCGGATCGGCAGGTCGCTGTACATCACGCTGTGCCACAAGCGGCCCGGGAAGGTACGGATTTCGGTGTTGTACTTCTGCACCGCCAGGATGAAGTCACGGCGGGCCACGGCGATGCGGTTCTCGGTGCCTTCGAGTTGTGATTGCAGCGCCAGGAAGTTCTGGTTGGCCTTGAGGTCGGGATAACGCTCGGACACCACCATCAACCGGCTCAATGCACCGGACAACTGATCCTGGGCCTGTTGGAACTGCTTGAGTTTTTCCGGGTTGTCCAGGGTGTTGGCATCGACCTGGATCGACGTGGCCTTGGCCCGCGCCTCGATCACCGCGGTCAGGGTGTCCTGCTCATGCTGGGCGTAGCCCTTGACGGTTTCCACCAGGTTGGGAATCAGGTCGGCGCGGCGCTGGTACTGGTTCTGCACCTGGCCCCAGGCGGCCTTGGCCTGCTCATCCAGGGTCGGGATGTTATTGATGCCACAACCGGCCAGCAGCGTCGTCAACAGCATCAACGCCAGCCATTGCAGGCCATGGCGGTGGTTCAGTCGTAGATTCGTCAAATGAAACGCTCCCTTGCGTGATATAGAAAAACACCGCCACCTATCTCACCGGCGTCTGGGGCATAATCTGCCGCCGCGCTGGATTGAATCGGGTCGATGGGCTAAAAGATGCGCGGGGCGAAACTAAGTTCAGCCCCCTGGGTTCGAAAGTGTGCTGTATTTGACCGAACAACAATAGCCGCTCCTCACATTTTGGCTGACCGGCGTGTCCTGATCACCGCCCTTTAGGCTTGCGAGAAAATTATTCATGAAGAAGCTGTGTTTGCTGGGCCTGTTTGTCACCTTGGCCAGTCAATCCGTATTTGCCGACAACCTGCCAGCCCCCATGGAGAACAAGGACGCGTTCATCAGCAACCTGATGAAGCAGATGACCCTCGAGGAAAAGATCGGCCAGTTGCGCCTGATCAGCATCGGCCCGGAAATGCCCCGGGAGCTGATCCGCAAGGAAATCGCCGCCGGTAACATCGGCGGCACCTTCAACTCCATCACTCGCGCGGAAAACCGTCCGATGCAGGACGCGGCGATGCGCAGCCGGTTGAAGATCCCGATGTTCTTCGCCTATGACGTGATCCACGGCCACCGCACGATTTTCCCGATTCCCCTGGCCCTGGCCTCGAGCTGGGACATGGACGCCATCTACCACTCCGGCCGTATCGCCGCCCAGGAAGCCGCGGCCGACAGCCTGGACATCACTTTCGCGCCGATGGTCGACATTTCCCGCGACCCACGCTGGGGGCGGACCTCCGAAGGCTTTGGCGAAGACACCTACCTGGTCTCGCGCATCGCCGGGGTGATGGTCAAGGCATTCCAGGGCAACGGCGCCAACGCGGCCGACAGCATCATGGCCAGCGTCAAGCACTTCGCCCTGTACGGCGCGGTTGAGGGCGGCCGGGACTACAACACCGTGGACATGAGTCCGCTGAAAATGTACCAGGACTACCTGCCGCCCTACCGTGCCGCCATCGACGCCGGAGCCGGCGGGGTGATGGTCGCGCTGAACTCCATCAACGGCGTGCCGGCCACTGCCAACACCTGGCTGATGAACGACCTGTTGCGCAAGGAATGGGGCTTCAAGGGCCTGGCGGTCAGCGATCATGGCGCCATCTTCGAACTGATCAAGCACGGCGTCGCCCGTGACGGTCGCGAAGCGGCGAAGCTGGCGATCAAGGCCGGCATCGACATGAGCATGAACGACTCGCTCTATGGCAAGGAGCTGCCAGGGCTGCTCAAGTCCGGCGAGATCGAGCAGAGCGACATCGACAACGCCGTGCGCGAAGTGCTTGCGGCCAAATATGACATGGGCCTGTTCAAGGATCCGTACCTGCGAATCGGCAAGGCCGAGGAGGACCCGGCCGACACCTACGCCGAAAGCCGCCTGCACCGCGCCGATGCCCGTGACGTGGCGCGCCGCAGCCTGGTCCTGCTGGAAAACCGCAACCAGACCTTGCCCCTGGATAAAAGCGCAAGAATTGCCCTGGTCGGCCCGCTGGCCAAGGCACCGATCGACATGATGGGCAGTTGGGCCGCCGCCGGACGTCCTGCGCAGTCGGTCACTTTGTTCGACGGCATGACCCGCGCCCTGGGCGCCGAATCGAAACTGATCTATGCCCGTGGCGCCAACATCACCGGCGACAAGAAGGTGCTCGACTACCTCAACTTCCTCAACTTCGACGCCCCGGAAGTGGTAGACGATCCACGTCCGGCCCAAGTGCTGATCGACGAAGCGGTGAAAGCGGCCAAGGACGCCGATGTGGTGGTGGCCGCCGTGGGCGAGTCCCGTGGCATGTCCCACGAATCCTCGAGCCGCACCGAGCTGAACATTCCCGCCAGCCAGCGTGAGCTGATCAAGGCCTTGAAGGCCACCGGCAAACCGCTGGTGCTGGTGCTGATGAACGGCCGCCCATTGTCGTTGCTCGACGAGCAGCAGCAAGCCGATGCGATCCTGGAAACCTGGTTCAGCGGCACCGAAGGTGGCAACGCCATCGCGGACGTGCTGTTCGGCGACTACAATCCGTCGGGCAAGCTGCCGATCACTTTCCCACGCTCGGTGGGTCAGATTCCGACCTACTACAACCACCTGAGCATCGGCCGGCCGTTCACGCCGGGCAAGCCGGGCAACTACACCTCGCAGTACTTCGATGACACCACCGGCCCCCTCTATCCGTTCGGCTACGGCCTGAGCTACACCGAGTTCAGCCTGTCGGACATGGCCCTGTCATCCACCACCCTGAACAGGACCGGCAAGCTCGACGCCAGCGTGACGGTGGAAAACACCGGCAAGCGCGACGGCGAAACCGTGGTGCAGTTGTACATCCAGGACGTGACCGGCTCGATCATCCGTCCGCTGAAGGAACTGAAAAACTTCCGCAAGGTGATGCTCAAGGCCGGCGAGAAGAAAGTCGTCCACTTCACCATCACCGAAGACGAGCTGAAGTTCTACAACGCCCAGCTCAAATACGCCGCGGAGCCCGGCAAGTTCAACGTGCAGATCGGCCTGGATTCCCAGGATGTGAAGCAGCAGAGTTTTGAGTTGCTCTGACCCTCGAACGCCACAAAAACCAGTGTGGGAGCGGGCTTGCTCGCGAAAGCGGTTTAACAATCAACAGAGATGTTGACTGCTATGGCCCCTTCGCGAGCAAGCCCGCTCCCACATAGGGTTCCAGTGTTTTCAAGGATTGTGCTTAGCCCCGCCGATCCAGCAGATTCACCACCAACCGATCCACCCACCCCCACAACCGCTGCTTGACCCGCTTCCACAGCGGCCGACGCTGCCAGGCGTCGAGGCTGACTTGTTGGCTCTGGGCGAAGTCCCGTTCAAAACTGGCCGCTACGGCATTGCTGAGCCCTGAATCCAGGGCTTCGAGATTGGCTTCCAGGTTGAAACGCAGGTTCCAGTGGTCGAAATTGCACGAGCCAATGCTGACCCAGTCGTCCACCAGCACCATTTTCAGGTGCAGGAAACATGGCTGGTATTCGAATATTTTCACCCCGGCCTTGAGCAGCCTTGGGTAATAACGGTGCCCGGCGTAGCGCACGGACGGGTGATCGGTGCGCGGGCCGGTCAGCAGCAGGCGCACGTCGATGCCCCGGGCGGCGGCCTTGCGCAAGGAACGACGGACGTTCCAGGTCGGCAGGAAATACGGCGTCGCCATCCAGATGCGTTTCTGCCCGCTGTTCAATGCCCGGGACAATGATTGCAGGATATCGCGATGCTGACGGGCGTCGGCATACGCCACCCGCCCCATGCCCTCGCCCATCGGCGGGACACGAGGCAGGCGTGGCAGGCCGAAGTTGGACGCCGGCTTCCAGGCTCGCCGATGACGGTTGGCCAGCCATTGGCGGTCGAACAGCAACTGCCAGTCGAGCACCAGCGGGCCGACGATTTCCACCATCACTTCGTGCCAATCGCTGCGGTCGTCGAGGGGGTTCCAGAATTCATCGGTCACCCCGGTGCCGCCGACCACGGCCAGGCGCTGGTCCACCAACAACAGCTTGCGGTGATCTCGGTAGAGGTTGCGCACCCAGCGGCGCCAGCTCAAGCGATTGTAGAACCGCAGCTCCACGCCGGCCGTCGTCAGGCGATTGCGCAGGCCAAGGGTAAACGCCAGGCTGCCATAGTCATCGAACAGGCAACGCACGCGCACGCCGCGCTCGGCGGCCTGGACCAGCGCCTGGACCATCGCCTCGGCGCAGGCCCCCGCTTCCACCAGGTACAGCTCCAGCTCCACCTGTTCCTGGGCGCGGGCAATTTCCACCAGCATGCGCGGGAAGAACTGCGGGCCGTCGATCAACAGCTCGAAGCGGTTGCCTTTACGCCACGGAAATACCGGCCCGTTCATGTCAGCGCGCCGTGAAAATCAGCACCGCATTCACCGGCACCGACAGACTGATGGCCGACAAACCGGCCATGTTTTGCAGTTTTTCCAAACCCGGCGCCAAGTCGAAATCCTCCGCGTTGAGTACCACCGGTTCCAGGGTCACCACCTGGAAGCGTCGTTCATCCAGGCGTGTCGCCAACAGTTCGACGTTGTACTCATGTTGCTTGCCGTGCAGGTTCACCGTCAGCGGCAGGCGCAATTCCAACTGCGCACCGTTGGCCAGATCCTGGATCGGCGCCAAGTCGATCTGCGCGGTGACGGTGGCTTCGGCAAATTGCTTGATCTCGAACAGCTCGGCCCGCATGCGCTCGTCCCGCAGGGGAATGCCGCTGTTGATGGAGTCCAGCTCCACTTCCAGGCGCGCCAGGCCATCGGGCTGGACCTGGCCATGCAGCACCAGGAAACGTAGGACTTCGGAGACATTGCCGTTTTTGCTGCTGATGAACGACAACCGCGACGACTCGCCGTCCAGGTACCAATCGGCCTGCGCCGGCAGCGCGGCGCAAGTCAGCAGCAAGGCCGCGACAGCGTGGGAAAACAACCGCTTGAACATACACACTCGGGGGGCAGATAAACCTGTGGCGAACCTTAACCGGGCCGAGGGCGCTTGCAAACTGTCTGTTGTCACAATGGCCCTGCTTACCACATACCCCCGTGGCGAGGGAGCTTGCTCCCGCTGGGCTGCAGCCCCAAGATCGCGGCGGATTAAAGAATCTGCGAGCGCTGCGCACTCGAGCGGGAGCAAGCTCCCTCGCCACAAGAGCTGCGCAGTTTGAAAATCATTCCAACCGACACCCCTGCCGCGCTCCCACCCACCGTGCACTGTGGCTGCGCCCCAACCCACTGACGGTGACGCGTTTGGCTTCAACCGTCTCGAGAAATTCACTGATCGGCACTGCCTGTTTCACGTAGCCACGACAGTAGTCCGCCGGTTGCTCCATTACATAGCGACACGAGCAATATTCCTTGGCGGTGTAGGCACTGATGATGTCGGGAAAGGCCCGTAGCGCCACCCGCTCAAGCCAGACCCACCCCAACAGGGCAACGAGCAGCACCGACACCAGCGCGAGCAGCCACTTGCGCCTCATCGCCGCACCTGCCCGGCGAAAGCCGCCATGACTCGCTTGAGCAGTTCGTTGTGGCGGTAGCGGCCGTCGCGGTCGTCGCCGTAACGCACGATCACCAGTTTGGCGCTGGGGATGATGTACAACGCCTGGCCCCAATGACCCAGCGCGGCGAAGGTATCCTCCGGCGCATCGGGCCATGGGTGGATGGCCGGGTCAGCTGCGCGATTGAGCCACCAATGGCCGCCCGGCACGGCTTCGTCCTGGCCGGCCTGGAAATGCACGAAAGGCTCGCGGTTGAACGCGACCCAGGCCTTGGGGATCAGCTGCCGCTCGCCCCAGCGGCCGTCCCGCTGCATCAACAGCCCTACACGCGCCAGGTCTCGCGCCGTGAGGTAGGCGTAGGAAGAACCGACGAACGTGCCGCGGGCATCGGTTTCCCACGTGGCGTGACGAATGGCCAGGGGTTCGAACAGCGCCGTCCAGGGGTAATCGGGATAGCGCACCGGGCCGACGATGGTCTTCAGAGCTGCCGCCAACAGGTTGCTGTCGCCACTGGAATAACGGAACACCTGTCCCGGCGGGCCGAAGCTTTCATGCTGCGCGGTAAACGCCGCCATGTCGCGCCGTCCCCGGGTATACAGCATCGCCACCACCGAGGAGTTGAGCGGCGCGTATTCGTAGTCTTCCTGCCAATCCAGGCCCGAGGCCCAGTGGAACAGATCGGCCAGGGTCATGTCCGGGTGCTTTTCCAACGCTGGGTAGTAACGCACGACCGGATCTTGCAGGCCGAACAGCTGTTCACCGTAGGCCGCACCGAACACCGTCGCCAGCAGGCTTTTGCTGATGGACCAGGTCAGGTGTGGGGTCTCGGCGCTGGTCGGTCCAGCGTAGCGCTCGTAGACCAGCCGACCGTCCTGGATCACCAGCAGCGCGTCGGTGCGGATGCCTTGGCGGGTGGCGTCGTCCCGGGGGGCGAAGGCGTAACTCTCCAAGGCCTCGATGGCCGCGCCGCTGGGGGTCGGGCCGGTTGGCCATTGCTCACCGGGCCAGTCTTCGGCATGGGTATTGAGGGTGAATATCAGGAGCGGGATCAGGAACCAGCCTTTGAGCATGTTCGCAGGGCTCGGTGGATTGAACCTGCTGAGCCTAGCCAAGCTTGATGACAGTTTTGCGTTGTATGAGGTTTGACTGTGGGAGCGAGCCTGCTCGCGATAGCGGTGTGTCAGTGCGCTGACGTGTGACTGGTCCGGCGCTATCGCGAGCAGGCTCGCTCCCACAAGGGTTTGTCGTCAGTAGGCCGTTATCCCAGCGCCTTGGCCAACCGCTTGGCCCGCGCCCCGGCCGCCATGTCCATCACCGTTCTATCCCGCGCCCACATCTCGCGCCACGACGCAGGCCCTACCGCCAGTGCGGCATTGAGTTCGTCATCAAGCCCTTGGAACTGAGCGAACAAGCCGCCCAACAGCACATGCCCGGCCGCGCTGGAGGGGTTGTGGCGGCTGACTTCTGCGCAACCGGCCAGCAGCGCCAGCAGGCGCAACTGCAAGGCCTGGGGCCAGTCGCATTCCTGCCCCACGCCGTACAACCAGGCGCTCATGGCACTGAGCACGTATAGGTCTTCCAGGGTGCGGAACGGTTTGACGTAGGCGTCCCAACCGTCGCCGGCCAACAACTCGCACAGTGCGCCGTCGAGCAGCACGCGGCCATGGCTGATGTCTGGCATCAGGGCGATGGTGGGAAGTTTTTCCAGGGTCACGCCGGGCTCGCCGGGAAAGACCACCGCCAGGCTCAGCCGTGGCGTTTCACCGGGTGCTTCGCTGCGAGCGGCGATCAGCAGCCATTCGGCGGCGTCGCCGGCAGTGACGAAATCCTTGCGCCCGCTCAGGCGCAAGTCGCTGAGGCGGGTCTGCATGTCTGCCGGGCGCAGGCTGCGCCGTTCGGTGGCACACAAGGCGCCCAGGCTCTGCGGCGCGCTTGGCCAAAGCACCCGCAACGCCGCTTGGTAGCCCACCAGGAAAGCCAGGCCCGGCGTCGCCATCAATCGCGCGCCGGCCACCGCCAGTTCAAACGGCATCACCGGCCCCAGGCGTTGCAACAACGCGGCATAACCTTCGGCCAGGTCCGGATGGGCGGGCAGGCGCTCGCCGCGTTCGATCAGGGTTTGCCAAGGCATGAAGGGGCCTCCTGAGGGCTGTCATATAAGCATCACCAAAGCTTCATGGCGATGACACCGGGGCTACATAGCCTGACTTTGCACAACATGGCTGCATAAAGAAAGTCGATTGGCTGCAACTGAACAGCCCGCACGGAGATTCGCTATGACCCAGATCGCCCGCATCAGCGACACCGGCAATGACCGCCGCCTGCAAGCCGAACGCCTGATCGGCGCCCAAGCCTTGCAAGAAGCCCAGGCCCTGCGCTTCAACGTCTTCAGTGGCGAATTCAACGCCAAGCTCAAGGGCGCGGAAATGGGTCTGGACATGGATGACTACGATGTTCACTGCGCCCACATCGGCGTTCGCGACCTGAACACCGGCCGCCTCGTGGCGACCACCCGCCTGCTCGACCACCAGGCCGCCAGCAGCCTGGGCCGGTTCTACAGCGAAGAAGAATTCAGCCTCAACGGCCTGGTTCACCTCAAAGGACCCATCTTGGAAATCGGCCGCACCTGCGTCGACCCGGCCTACCGCAACGGCGGCACCATCGCCGTGCTCTGGGGCGAATTGGCCGAAGTGCTGAACGAAGGCGGCTACAGCTACCTGATGGGCTGCGCGAGCATCCCGATGCAGGACGGCGGCATCCAGGCCCAGGCAATCATGCAGCGCCTGCGCGAACGCTACCTGTGCACCGAATACCTGCAAGCCGTGCCGAAAAAACCGTTGCCGAGCCTGGACGTGCCGTCCAACGTCATCGCCGAAATGCCGCCCCTGCTCAAGGCCTACATGCGCCTGGGCGCGAAGATTTGCGGCGAACCGTGCTGGGATGAGGATTTCCAAGTGGCCGATGTCTTCATCCTGCTCAAGCGCGACGAACTCTGCCCGCGCTACGCCCGCCACTTCAAGGCGGCCGTGTGATGAGCCGGTTGCGGGTGTACGCGCGCATCGCGCGGGTATTGCTGGTGGTGACGCTGGGCCTGAGCATGGCCAGTGTGTTCGGGCTGTTCGAGCGCCTGGGAGTGGCCAATTCCATGGTCCGCCGCCAGCGTTGGTCACGGTTCTTCATGGCACGCTTGAGTCGCGCCCTGCCCTTCTCCGTGACGGTCCACGGTCAGTTGCCGCAACGGCCGATGCTGTGGGTCAGCAATCATGTGTCCTGGACCGATATCCCACTGTTGGGCATGCTCACGCCGTTGTCGTTCCTGTCCAAGGCCGAAGTGCGCACCTGGCCGGTGGCCGGATGGCTGGCGGCCAAGGCAGGCAGCCTGTTCATCCGCCGTGGCTCGGGCGACAGCCAGTTGATCCGCAAACAGATGAGCCGCCATTTGGAACAGGCCCATCCATTGCTGATGTTCCCCGAAGGCACCACCACCGATGGGCGTTCCTTGCGTACGTTTCATGGGCGCTTGTTGTCGGCGGCCATTGACGCCGATGTCGCCTTGCAACCCGTGGCGATCCGTTACCTGCGCAACGGCGAACCTGACTCGCTGGCGCCGTTCATTGGCGATGATGACTTGCTGTCGCACCTGATGCGCTTGTTTGCCAATGACCGGGGCGACGTGCACATCCACCTGCTGCAACCCATCGCCTGCCACGGCCAGGAACGCGCGGCCCTGGCGTTCCTGGCACAACAGGCGGTGCACAAGGCGTTGTTCGGCGTGACTCCGGAGAAACAGCAGGCGCCGGTGCGGCCTGCTGCGATTGCGGCTTGATCTGCAAATTTTGCGAAGATCCTTTGTGGGAGCGGCTTGCTCGCGAAAGCGGTTTAGCATTCAACGCAAATGTTGACTGTCCCACCGCTTCGCGAGCAAGCCCGCTCCCACAGTTAGATCGGTGATGTGGTTTGGTTTTGCGCAAAATCCTGCAATTGCGGATAGAACAACCGAAAGTCTTCGCTCAACGGTTCATAAAGCTTGACCAGTTCCTCCATCGCCCCAGCCAATTCCTCCGGCCGGGACAGGCGTCGGGAAATGCCGCGCAGTACCTGCCCCAGCACCTCGAATTCCTGATAAGACCCCAGCCAGTCATTCGCCGCCATATGAGGTGCGATTTGCGCCAGCCGCCCGGGCAACTGCGCTTCGGTGCCGAGTACCTGATAGACCCGAGAGGTGAAATCCGCCAGCGGCCCTTCGCCGTATAGCGTCCAGTTCCGAGCCAGGCAATGGTCGAAAAACACGTCGAGCACGATCCCGGCATAACGCCTGCGCACCGTGGAAAAGCGCGACAGGGCGATGTCCACCAAGGGATGGCGGTCGGTGTACATGTCAATGCGTCGGTGCAAGGCAATCGCCGCCTCGATCTGCGGATCGTACAGTCCTTGCAGCGGTCCCTTGACGAAGTCGCCGTAGAGACTGCCGAGCAATTGTTCCCGGCCAGGGCCGCCGAGGTGCAGGTGCGCGAGATAGTTCATGGGGCGCAGCTTAGCATCGACTTGCCCATATCGTTATAACCCGATATAGCGATTCGTTTGGCATTCAGATCAAATCCATATTGGAATATCGCGAAGTAACGATTTAAGGTTCGCCTCATCGCGATATAGCGTTTTACTCATTACGAGCTGCCTTCATGACCCTCGACCTCGACGACATTATCAAAGCCCTGGCGCACCCGGTCAGGCGAGACATTCTCAACTGGCTCAAAGACCCCAAGGTCCAGTTCCCGGAACAGTTGCACAACCACGAATTCGGCATCTGCGCCGGGCAGATCGACCAGCGCTGCGGCCTGTCGCAGTCCACCGTGTCGGCGCACTTGGCGGTATTGCAACGGGCGGGGCTGATCACCAGCCAGAAAGTCGGTCAATGGCATTTCTTCAAGCGCAACGAGGAAGTGATCCAGCAATTTCTCAAGCAAATGAGCCAAGAGCTCTGACCTGACAAGGACTCGACATGCCTCTCTCACTCTTCATCCTGGCCCTGAGCGCCTTCGCCATCGGTACCACCGAGTTCGTCATCATGGGCTTGTTGCCCGATGTGGCGGCCGACCTGGGCGTCTCGATACCCGGCGCCGGCTGGCTGGTGACCGGCTATGCCCTGGGCGTGGCCATTGGCGCACCGTTCATGGCGCTGGCCACCGCACGCTTGCCACGCAAGGCTGCCCTGGTGACCCTGATGGGAATTTTCATCGTCGGCAACCTGCTCTGCGCCATCGCCAGCGATTACAACGTGCTGATGTTCGCCCGGGTCGTCACCGCCCTGTGCCACGGTGCGTTCTTCGGCATCGGCTCGGTGGTGGCCGCCGGCCTGGTCGCCCCCAACAAGCGCGCTTCGGCCGTGGCCCTGATGTTCACCGGCCTGACCCTGGCCAACGTGCTCGGCGTCCCGCTGGGCACCGCGTTGGGCCAACAAGCCGGCTGGCGTTCGACCTTCTGGGCGGTGACGGTCATTGGCGTGGTGGCGCTGATCGGTCTGATCCGCTTCTTGCCGGCCAAGCGCGATGAAGAAAAACTCGACATGCGCTCGGAATTGGTCGCGCTCAAGGGAGCCGGCCTGTGGCTGTCCCTGAGCATGACCGCGCTGTTCTCCGCCTCGGTCTTCACCCTGTTCACCTACGTCGCCCCGCTGCTGGGCGAGGTGACCGGCGTATCGCCCCGTGGCGTGACCTGGACCCTGGTGTTGATCGGCCTGGGCCTGACCTTGGGCAACATCATCGGCGGCAAGCTGGCGGACAAGAGCCTGGCGAACACGCTAATGGGTGTCTTCCTCACCATGGCCGTGGTCTCCACCGTCCTGAGCTGGACCAGCGTGGCGCTGATCCCCACGGAAATCACCCTGTTCCTCTGGGCCACCGCCTGCTTCGCCGCCGTGCCGGCCTTGCAAGTCAACGTGGTGACCTTCGGCAAAGATGCGCCGAACCTGGTTTCGACGCTGAACATCGGCGCCTTCAACATCGGCAATGCCTTGGGCGCCTGGGTCGGCGGCAGCGTCATCGACCACGGCCTCGGCCTCACCTCCGTGCCCCTGGCCGCCGGTGCGCTGGCCGTGCTGGCACTGCTGGTGACGCTGATCACTTTCCGCCAGGGCGGCAATGCCGAACTGGCTACGGCAACTCGTTGACTATTAATCCCTTCCACTTTTGAGGTTGTATTTCATGGCGACTATTTTCGACCCGATCAAACTCGGCGATATCGAGCTGAAAAACCGTATCATCATGGCTCCGCTCACCCGCTGCCGCGCCGATGAAGGCCGTGTGCCCAACGCCCTGATGGCCGAGTACTACGTACAACGTGCCTCCGCCGGCCTGATCCTCAGCGAAGCGACTTCCGTCACGCCGATGGGCGTGGGCTACCCGGATACCCCGGGCATCTGGTCCAACGACCAGGTGCGCGGCTGGAGCAACGTGACCAAGGCGATCCATGGCGCCGGCGGCAAGATATTTCTGCAACTGTGGCACGTCGGCCGGATCTCGCATCCGTCCTACCTGAACGGCGAAGCGCCGGTGGCGCCGAGCGCCATCCAGCCCAAGGGCCATGTCAGCCTGGTGCGCCCACTGGCCGATTACCCAACCCCACGCGCACTGGAAACCGCTGAGATCGCCGATATCGTCGATGCCTACCGTGTGGGCGCCGAGAACGCCAAGGCCGCCGGTTTCGACGGCGTGGAAATCCACGGTGCCAACGGCTACCTGCTCGACCAGTTCCTGCAAAGCAGCACCAACCAGCGCACCGACAACTATGGCGGCTCCCTGGAAAACCGTGCCCGCCTGTTGTTGGAAGTGACCGACGCGGTCATCGAGGTCTGGGGTGCCGGCCGGGTTGGCATGCACCTGGCGCCACGCGCCGACTCCCATGACATGGGCGATGAGAACCGTCTGGAGACGTTCAGCTACGTAGCCCGCGAGCTGGGCAAGCGCGGCATCGCCTTTATCTGCTCCCGCGAGAAGGAAGGCGACGACAGCATCGGCCCGCAACTCAAGCAGGCATTCGGCGGCGTGTACATCGCCAACGAACGTTTCACCAAGGACAGCGCCAACGCCTGGCTGGCCGAGGGCAAGGCCGATGCCGTCGCCTTCGGTGTGCCCTTCATTGCCAACCCGGACCTGCCGGCACGCTTGAAGGCCGATGCACCATTGAACGAGCCGCATCCGGAAACCTTCTACGGTAAAGGGCCGGTAGGTTATATCGATTACCCGGTACTGTAAGTTCGTAAACCGGCCTTGTGAAAAAGCCCCGCCTCGAAAGAGCCGGGGCTTTTTTCATATTCGCAGGCTGCATGTGCATTCGGACTTTTCAGCCATCGAAACACCAGATAACAACATGACACTTATTCAGCATGGATTCATTTGCACAACAGGACTAATAATAAACCCACACAACAACCCACTCACGCAATGGATTCAATCGACACTGACCAAACAATAATTTCACGCCTACAAAAGCGACACCCAAAGTTCTATTAATCAATTATCAGGCAGGCTTCAGCAAGCCTCGCTGTCAAGGAAGACGCATGACAATCAATATGAAAAAAAGCTTCACGCTCGCCCTGCTACTCGGCCCCATGGCAGTTGCCACCAGCCAGGCGAACACGGCCATAACCGTGGAGGTCGTGAACAATACTTCCCACGCTTTGGAAATGACAAACTTTCTAAGTGAGTTACCAACGTCCCCGGACTTCTCCTTGAGCAATTTCGATATCGCTGCCAAAACAAGCGACGAACTTTATTTCCTTCATAACAGGCGATATACCTACCCCGCCGCCGGCTGGCAACCAACGCTTAGAAAGATCAAACCGATCGAACTGGTTCTGTCCTACCAAATGAGCGACTTCAACTTTGGCTGTCAAATGCAAACTCGGTTTGAAGCGCCCATCGGTTTTGGCGTGTTGGAGTCCAGTTACCGACCAAACTGGAAAAGCAGAACCGCGTATACCGGCAATGGCGAATACACCTGCCGATCACTGATTTCGCAAAAGATGCTCGAACCGCCGTTCAATTACACCGTGAGCCTGATCATCGAATAGCCCAGGGCGCAAGCAATCTTCGGTGCCTGCGCAGCCCCGTGCATGAACAGGCCATGATTGCCCTGCACGATGGCGACGCGCGCTGTCAAAGTGCCCACGGTTCATCTATAAGTATTCTGCCGGGTCCAGAGGCCCGGCGGAGTCGTTGCCGAGCAGCTGCTATTGACACAAACCGACGCAATTAAGCATTTTGTTTCATTTGCGCAGGCTAGGGCTCTGACGCAGCATATCCAGCCCGATCTCCACCCAGCGCTCAGCCTCACCGGCCAACGCGAAGCTGTCGGGGGCCAGCAACCACTGGTAGAGGATGCCATCGATGTAGGCATGCACGGCAATCGCCGCCCTTTCGGGATCCAGGTCTTCCGGCAACTGGCCGCGATTCACCGCATTGCGCAACGACAAGGCAATACGCACATTACAGTCGAGGCTGACCTGGCGCCGCTGCTGGCGCAGATCGCACATTTCATCGGTGAATTCGCACTTATGGAACAGAATTTCATTAATGCGCCGGGTCTTCGGGTCCAGGGCCACCTGTTGAAACAACCGCACCAACAGCTTGCGGACACAGCCCAGCGGGTCCAGCTCTTCCTCATTTTCACTGGCACGTGCCAGGTCATCGAGCGGCTCATGCAAGGTATCGAGCATGGCCTGGAGCAAGTCGGCCTTGTTGCTGAAGTGCCAGTAGATGGCTCCTCGCGTCACGCCGGCCAGCGTCGCGATATCTGCCAGGGTCGTGCGCGCCACGCCTCGCTCGAAAAAGGCTTTTTCAGCCGCTTCGAGGATCTGGCTGCGAGTCTCCAGGGCTTCCTCTTTGGTACGACGGACCATGGCAGTAACACCTCAATCAGGATGCATCAGCAATGCGTAAGGATCAGCTGAATAAAAATGAGGCAACGTTTTCCGGAACGCGTCCCCGACCTGCACAGGCCTTTGTCAGGCTTTTGTAAATACGGATGGTACGCAATTTGGCTGTTTACAAACAACCATGTACGTAAGTATATTTCTTAGCATCCTACTAATTGTGTATCTCGCTCTTTTTTCACCTTCCACTTTTCGAGTGCGCCTGTTGCGCGCCTGGACCCGAGGATTTCCATGCAATTCAAGCCAGCTGTTACCGCTCTGGTCACTGCCATCGCCCTGGCATCGCTGCTCAGCGGATGCAAAAAGGAAGAGGCGGCGCCTCCCGCACCCACCCCTCAGGTCGGCGTCGTAACCCTCAAGACCCAGCCTTTCACCCTGACGTCCGAGCTGCCAGGGCGCACCAGTGCGTTCCGCGTCGCCGAAGTTCGCCCGCAGGTCAACGGCATCATCCTCAAGCGCCTGTTCAAGGAAGGTGCTGACGTCAAGGCCGGTCAACAGCTGTACCAGATCGACCCGGCCGTGTACGAAGCGACCCTGAAAAGCGCCGAGGCCAACCTGCGGTCCACCAAGTCAATTGCCGATCGTTACCAGCAACTGGTCAACGAACAAGCAGTGAGCCGCCAGGAATACGACACCGCCGTGGCCAATCGCCTGGAATCGGAAGCCAACCTGCAGACCGCCCAGATCAACGTGCGCTACACCAAGGTCTATGCACCGATCTCCGGTCGCATCGGCCGCTCTTCGGTCACCGAGGGCGCATTGGTCAGCAATGGCCAGGCAGACGCCCTGGCAACCATCCAGCAACTGGACCCGATCTACGTCGATGTCACGCAAAGCTCGGTGGAGCTGCTGCAACTGCGCCGCGAGCTGGAAAGCGGTCGTTTGCAGAAGGCGGGTGACAATGCCGCCATGGTCAAGCTCACCCTGGAAGATGGCAGCCAGTATCCACACGAAGGCAAGCTGGAATTTTCCGAAGTGTCGGTCGACCAGACTACCGGTTCGGTGACCTTGCGCGCCGTGTTCCCCAACCCAGACCACACCCTGCTGCCGGGCATGTTCGTCCACGCGCAGTTGCAGGCCGGTGTGAACAGCGCGGCGATCCTGGCACCGCAGCAAGGCGTGACCCGCGACCTCAAAGGTATGCCGACCGCCCTGGTGGTGGGCCCGGACAACAAGGTGGAACTGCGCCAGCTCAAGGCCAGCCGTACTGTCGGCAGCCAATGGCTGATCGAAGACGGGCTCAAGGCCGGCGATCGCCTGATCACCGAAGGGTTGCAATACGTACGGCCAGGGGTGGAAGTCAAGGCCACCGAGGCCACCAACGTCAATGCCAAGAACCCGGCCCCCGCTCAGGCAGCTGATAAAGCAGCCGGCGGCAAAGGGGAGTAAACCATGTCGAAATTTTTTATCGACCGTCCGATCTTCGCCTGGGTGATCGCCCTGGTGATCATGCTGGTCGGGGCCTTATCGATCCTCAAGTTGCCGATCAACCAGTATCCGAGCATTGCGCCGCCCGCCATTGCGATCCAGGTGACCTACCCGGGTGCGTCCGCGCAAACCGTGCAGGACACCGTGGTGCAGGTCATCGAGCAGCAGCTCAACGGGATCGACAACCTGCGTTATGTATCGTCGGAAAGTAACTCCGACGGCAGCATGACCATCACCGCGACCTTCGAGCAGGGCACCAGCTCCGATACCGCGCAGGTCCAGGTCCAGAACAAGCTGAACCTGGCCACTCCACTGTTGCCGCAGGAAGTGCAGCAACAGGGTATCCGTGTGACCAAGTCAGTGAAGAACTTCCTGATGGTGATCGGCGTGGTATCGCGCGACGGCAGCATGACCAAGGACGACCTGTCCAACTACATTGTGTCCAACATGCAGGACCCGATCTCGCGCACCGCCGGTGTTGGTGACTTCCAGGTCTTCGGCGCCCAGTATGCGATGCGGATCTGGCTCGACCCGGCCAAGCTGAACAATTTCAACCTGACCCCGGTGGACGTTAAAACTGCGATTGCCGCGCAGAACGTCCAGGTATCGTCCGGCCAGCTCGGCGGCCTGCCTGCCCTGCCCGGCCAGCAACTCAACGCCACGATCATCGGCAAGACTCGCCTGCAGACCGCCGAGCAGTTCAAGGCGATCCTGCTCAAGGTCAACCCGGACGGCTCGCAAGTGCGCGTCGGTGATGTCGCCGATGTCGGCCTGGGCGGTGAAAACTACAGCGTCAGCGCCCAGTTCAACGGTGCCCCGGCGTCGGGCCTGGCGGTAAAACTGGCCAACGGCGCCAACGCCCTCGACACGGCCAAGGCGCTGCGCAAGACCATTGACGATCTCAAGCCGTTCTTCCCGCAAGGCATGGAAGTGGTGTTTCCGTATGACACCACGCCGGTGGTGAGCGAATCGATCAAGGGTGTGGTTGAAACCCTGGTCGAAGCAATCGTGCTGGTGTTCCTGGTGATGTTCCTGTTCCTGCAGAACTTCCGCGCCACCATCATCACCACGATGACGGTTCCGGTGGTGCTGCTGGGTACCTTCGGGATCCTTGCGGCATTCGGTTTCAGCATCAACACACTGACGATGTTTGGCATGGTGCTGGCCATCGGCTTGCTGGTGGACGACGCCATCGTCGTGGTGGAAAACGTCGAACGGGTGATGAGCGAAGAAGGCCTGTCGCCCAAGGAAGCCACCAAGAAATCCATGGGTCAGATCCAGGGTGCCCTGGTGGGTATCGCCCTGGTGCTCTCGGCGGTACTGTTGCCGATGGCGTTTTTCAGCGGCTCCACCGGCGTGATCTACAAGCAGTTCTCCATCACCATCGTCTCGGCCATGGCCCTGTCGGTGATGGTGGCGTTGAACTTCACCCCGGCGCTGTGCGCCACTATGCTCAAGCCGATTCCGAAGGGTGAGCACGGCACGCCGAAACGCGGTTTCTTCGGCTGGTTCAACCGTACCTTCGACCGGGGCGTCAGGAGTTACGAGCGCGGCGTGGGCAACATGCTCAAGCACAAGGCGCCGTACCTGCTGGCCTACGTGATCATCGTGGTCGGCATGGTCTGGCTGTTCACCCGCATCCCAACTGCGTTCCTGCCGGAAGAAGACCAGGGCGTACTGTTTGCCCAGGTGCAGACGCCGGCCGGCTCCAGTGCCGAGCGTACCCAAGTGGTGGTGGACAAGATGCGCGAGTTCCTGCTGCGTCCGAGCAAGGACGGCGGTGAAGGCGATGCCGTGGCGTCGGTGTTTACCGTGACCGGTTTCAACTTCGCCGGTCGTGGCCAAAGCTCCGGCATGGCGTTCATCATGCTCCGGCCATGGGACGAGCGTAACGCCGACAACAGCGTGTTCAAGCTCGCAGCGCGTGCCCAGCAGCACTTCTTCACCTTCCGTGACGCGATGGTGTTTGCCTTCGCTCCGCCAGCGGTTCTGGAACTGGGTAACGCCACCGGCTTCGACGTGTTCCTTCAGGACCGCGCTGGCATCGGGCACGACAAATTGATGGAGGCTCGCAATCAGTTCCTGGGCATGGCATCCCAGAGCAAGATCCTCTCCCAGGTGCGTCCGAACGGTCTGAACGACGAGCCGCAATACCAGCTCGAAATCGATGACGAGAAGGCCAGTGCGCTGGGCATCACCTTGTCGGACATCAACAACACCCTGTCGATTGCCCTGGGCAGTAGCTACGTCAACGACTTCATCGACCGCGGTCGGGTGAAGAAGGTGTACGTGCAAGGCCAGCCGGGTGCTCGCATGAGCCCCGAAGACCTGAAGAAATGGTACGTGCGCAACAGCAGCGGGACCATGGTGCCGTTCACCGCGTTCGCCAAGGGCGAGTGGGTCTACGGTTCGCCGAAACTGGCCCGCTATAACGGCGTTGAAGCGATGGAAATCCTCGGTGCCCCGGCTCCGGGTTACTCCACCGGTGAAGCCATGGCCGAAGTCGAAGCCATCGCCAAGAAGCTGCCGGCCGGTGTCGGTATCTCCTGGACGGGCCTGTCCTACGAGGAGCGCTTGTCGGGCTCCCAGGCACCCGCGCTGTACGCTTTGTCGCTGCTGATGGTTTTCCTGTGCCTGGCGGCGCTGTATGAAAGCTGGTCGATTCCGATCGCGGTGATGCTCGTGGTGCCGTTGGGTATCATCGGTGCGCTGATGGCAACCAGCCTGCGCGGCCTGTCCAATGACGTGTACTTCCAGGTGGGCCTGTTGACCACCATCGGCCTGGCGGCGAAAAACGCCATTCTGATCGTGGAATTCGCCAAGGAACTCCATGAAGAGGGCCGGACACTGATGGAAGCTGCCATCGAAGCCTGTAGGATGCGTCTGCGACCGATTATCATGACCTCCCTGGCGTTCGTCCTCGGCGTGGTGCCGCTGGCGATTTCCACCGGCGCCGGCTCGGGCAGCCAGCACGCCATCGGTACCGGCGTGATCGGCGGTATGTTGACCGCTACGATTCTGGCAATCTTCTGGGTGCCCCTGTTCTTTGTGACTGTGTCATCGATCGGTCGCCGCAAAAATGCCGACCAGGACGACACTCCTGAAACTTCTAAAGAGGCTGGCCAATGAGCAAGTCGCTCCTCTCCCTGACTATCGCCGCCATCGTGCTCAGCGGTTGCTCGCTGATTCCCGACTATCAGCGGCCCGAAGCACCGGTCGCGGCGCAGTACCCGCAAGGGCCGGCCTACGAGTCGGCCAAGGCGCCCGGCCAAGCCGCCGCCGAGCAGGGCTGGAAACAGTTTTTCCATGACCCGGCGTTGCAGCAACTGATCCAGGTCGCCCTGGAAAACAACCGCGACCTACGTGTCGCGGCGCTGAACATCGATGCTTATGCGGCGCAGTACCGCATCCAGCGGGCAGACCTGTTCCCGGCGGTCTCGGCCACCGGCTCCGGCAGCCGCCAGCGCGTACCGGCACGGGCTTCGCAGACCGGCGAAGCGGGGATCAGCAGTTCGTATTCGGCGACCTTGGGCATCAGCGCCTATGAACTGGACCTATTCGGCCGGGTTCGCAGCCTGAGCGAGCAAGCGCTGCAAAGCTACTTCGCCACTGAAGAAGCCCGGCGCAGCACCCAGATCAGCCTGGTGGCCAACGTCGCCAATGCCTACCTGACCTGGCAGGCCGACAAGGAACTGCTCAAGCTGACCCAGGAAACCCTCGGGGCCTACGAGCAAAGCTTCAAGCTGACCTCGCGCAGCGCCGAAGTCGGCGTTGCCTCGGCCCTGGACCTGAGCCAGGCCCGCACGGCAGTGGAAAACGCCCGTGTGCAACTGGCCCGCTACACCCGCCAGGTCGCCCAGGACGAGAACAGCCTGACCCTGCTGCTGGGCACCGGCCTACCGGCCAACCTGCACTCGCAACCGCTCAGTGATGACCTGCTGAGCGAAGTGCCGGCCGGCCTGCCATCGGACCTGCTGCAACGTCGCCCGGACATCCTCCAGGCCGAACGCAACCTGCTGGCCGCCAACGCCAACATCGGCGCCGCACGGGCCGCGTTCTTCCCGAGCATCAGCCTGACGGCCAACGCCGGCACCCTGAGCCCGGACCTGTCCGGCCTGTTCAAGGGCGGTTCGGGTACCTGGACCTTCGCCCCGCAAATCAACCTGCCGATCTTCAATGCCGGCAGCCTGCGGGCGAGCCTGGACTACGCGAAGGTCCAGAAAGACATCAACGTCGCCAATTACGAGAAGTCGATTCAGACCGCGTTCCAGGAAGTCTCCGACGGCCTGGCAGCACGCCAGACCTACAACGAACAGTTGCAGGCCCAGACCGACTTCGTCGCCGCCAACCAGGACTACTACCGCCTGGCCGAACGTCGCTATCGCATCGGCGTCGACAGCAACCTGACCTTCCTCGACGCCCAACGCCAGTTGTTCAGTGCGCAACAATCGCTGATCACCGACCGTCTTGCGCAACTGACCAGCGAGGTCAATTTGTACAAGGCACTGGGCGGCGGCTGGAATGCCGAGACGGGCAAGAACGAGCCGGTGAAAGAAGAAGCGCCAGAGACGAAGCTGTTCTGATTGACGCTTGAAATGCTGAAACACGAAGCCCACCGAAAGGTGGGCTTTTTTGTTTGTGTCTGCTTCAACTCCGACTTGGCGAACGCGGGTCGACGATATCCAGCGCACGATTAGCCAACAATTCACTCAGCTCGATCATCTGCGCCACGCCGAGCGCGACATGCCGCCGCGAGCCCTCCAACTCGAACGCCAGGTCACTGACCATGGCATTGGCCGAGGCCAGGGTTTCGCTGAGATTGGCCAGTAGACATTCGGTGTCGATGGTATCGATGACGGTGAAAACTTGGGTTGAGGTTTTGGGTTTAGGATCAGTGGGGGTGCCCAGATGGTAATCGAGTGCTCGGTCTGCGGCCTCTTGGAGCTTTTCCGGATCGGGGGCGTTGTAGGGGAAGGTGCTCTCTGATGGCGAAGAAGAATGATGTTTTTTCATAACGGCGCTCCTGCATCAACTGGAGCCCGAGACGTGGGTCCGGGCGCTGGCGCCTAACGAATTCGGCGGGCTTGCAGTCCCGATCGCTGAATTGGCAGCGACCCAAACAAGCTAGAGATTCCGCTTCCGAGCAGCAACCTTAAAACCTCGTCGGAAAATTCGCCGCGTCTGTCAGACCGGCCACAAACTCTGTGGGAGCAAGGCTTGCCCGCGATGGCGGCCTGACAGCTGGCCTTGCTCTTGTTGACGGGGTACATATCCATTCCTGCGGTAACGGCTGCTTAGGGTTCCGCCCTGAAGGCGGCTCACTTTTGAGAAGCGCAAAAGTAAGCAAAACGCTTTTGCCCCACCACTCGGTGCCTCGCTAGGGCTCGGCATGCCCGCCCTCCGGCATTGCTCCGTGGGCCGCCGCGAAGGGCCATCCATGGCCCAGCGCGGCTACCTCGGCATCCATGCCGAGGTGCCCACTGCGCAATGCCTGCGTGCGGCCATCGTGGTTAACGGGGCGCCCGAGATCAACGTCCACCACGAGGCGGCCTAGTAGCCGACCTGGTTCTTGATGGGGACCGTGTTCCTCCTGTAGGAGCGAGCCTGCTCGCGAAGAGGCCGGCAAATTCAACATCTTCACCGACTGTCATACCGCCTTCGCGAGCAAGCCCGCTCCCACAAATTTGGATCGGAGTACGACCGGGAGAGCCAGGTCGGCTCTAAGGCCGCCTCGTGAGCAAGCTTTGCTCCCACAGATCTGACAGGTGTACGACCAGGAGAGCCAGGTCGGCTACTAGGCCGCCTCGCGGTGGACGTTGATCTCGGCGCCCCGTTAACCACGCTGGCCGAACGCAGGCATTGTGGAGTGGGCATCCCGGCATGGATGCCGGGATAGCCGCGCTGGGCCATGGATGGCCCTTCGCGGCGGGCCCACGGAGCAATGCCGGAGTGAGGGCACACCGAGCCTAAGCGAGGTGCCGAGTGGTGGGGCAAAAGCGTTTTGCTTACTTTTGCGCTTCTCAAAAGTGAGCCGCCGTCAGGGCGGAACCCTAAGCAGCCGTTACCGCAGAAATGGATATGTACCCGATCAAAAAATCTTGATCAGCCGTAAGGCCGCCTTCGCGAGCAAGCTCGCACACAGGCTCTTCATCCAGCCAATCGATCTTTTTGCTGTTCGATAATCGCCCAAAACCCGCAAACCGCAATTGAATCGATCAAGGCCGGCCCGTCACCATCGCTCGCACAAAACCAATAACAACAGGTCCGACGCCATGCCCCCGCGCCCCGCCTCACCAGGCTGATCCCCGGTCGCCCTAACGCCCCTGGCTCCACCCTTACCGCCAGCACCTCAACAGTGCGGCAACGACTCGCTTCGTCCACAAAAAATAGAGACAACACCCATGAAGCCCACACAGCACTTATTCCCCAGCCTCATCGCCGTCGCCCTGACCAGTACCGTCCTGCCCGCCCTGGCCGCGGAATCAGGGTTTGTCGAAGACGCCAAGGCCACGCTGAACCTGCGCAACTTCTACTTCAACCGCAACTTCACCAACCCGAACAACGCCCAAGGCAAAGCCGAGGAGTGGACCCAGAACTTCATCCTCGACGCCAAGTCCGGTTTCACTCAGGGCACCGTCGGTTTCGGTGTGGACGTGCTGGGCCTGTACTCGGTCAAGCTCGACGGCGGTCGTGGCACGGCGGGTACGCAGTTGCTGCCGGTGCACGACGACGGGCGCCCGGCCGATGATTTCGGTCGCCTGGGTGTAGCCCTGAAGGCCAAGGTCTCGAAAACTGAGCTGAAGGTCGGCGAATGGATGCCAGTCCTGCCGATCCTGCGCTCCGACGATGGCCGTTCCCTGCCACAAACCTTCCGTGGCGGCCAGGTGACCTCCACCGAAATCAACGGCCTGAGCCTCTACGGCGGCCAGTTCCGTGGCAACAGCCCGCGCAACGACGCGAGCATGGAAGACATGTCGATGAATGGCCGCGCCGCCATCACCTCCGACCGTTTCAACTTCGGCGGCGGCGAATATGCCTTCAACGAAAAACGCACCCAGGTCGGCGTCTGGTACTCGGAACTGTCCGACATCTACCAGCAGCAGTATTTCAACCTGACCCACAGTCAGCCCATCGGCGACTGGACCCTGGGTGCCAACCTCGGCTACTTCATCGGCAAGGAAAACGGCAGCGCGCTGGCGGGCGATCTGGACAACAAAACCGCATTCGCCATGCTCTCGGCCAAATACGGCGGCAACACCTTCTACGTTGGCCTGCAAAAAGTCAGTGGCGACAACGCCTGGATGCGCGTCAACGGCACCAGCGGCGGCACGTTGGCGAACGACAGCTACAACTCCAGCTACGACAACGCCAAGGAAAAATCCTGGCAATTGCGTCACGACTTCAACTTCGCCGCCGTCGGCGTGCCAGGCCTGACCCTGATGAACCGCTACATCAGCGGTGACAACGTGCACACCGGCGCCATCACTGACGGCAAGGAATGGGGCCGTGAAAGCGAACTGGCTTATACCGCGCAGAGCGGCGCACTGAAGAGCCTGAATGTGAAATGGCGTAACTCGACCATGCGTCGGGACTACAGCACCAATGAGTTCGATGAGAACCGGCTGATCATCAGCTATCCGATCAGCTTGCTGTAAAAACCAACATGGCTGGAGGCTTTACCACCGTCATCGCGAGCAGGCTCGCTCCCACAGGGGATCTGTGTCGAACACAAAATTTGTACTCACGGAAGATCCAGTGTGGGAGCGAGCCTGCTCGCAGGCGTCATCATATTCAACATCGAAGCAAACTGACCTGCCGCTTTCGCAAGCAAGCCTGTGGTGCTTAAGCCCGGGACTCGACACCCAGCTCATCCCACACCGACTCAGCCAAATGAAACGTAGCATTGGCCGCCGGGATGCCGCAGTAGATGGCGCTCTGCATGATCACTTCCTTGATCTCGCTGCGGCTCACCCCATTATTGGCCGCAGCGCGCAGGTGCAGCTTGAGTTCTTCGTTGCGGTTCATGCCGATCAGCATGGCGATGGTGATCAGGCTGCGGGTGTGCCGCGGCAGGCCCGGGCGGGTCCAGATGTCGCCCCAGGCGTGGCGGGTGATCATTTCCTGGAATTCGCTGTTGAACTCGGTCAGGGCATTGAGGCTGCGATCGACGTGGGCATCGCCCAGCACCGCGCGGCGCACTTGCATGCCTTCGTCGTAACGTTGTTTCTCGTCCACAAAAAACTCCTCAGGCGCGGCTGGAATCGAGCAGGAAATCCAGCACCCGCGTGCTGAACGCAACGCCGGCCTGGACGTTGGACAGGTGCGCGGCACGGAATTCGGCGTACTCGGCCCCGCTGACCCGCGCCTGGATGAAGTGCCCACCCGACGGCGGCGTCACCGCATCTTCAGTGCCGGCCACGACAAGAAGCGGCACGCGGATCGATGACAATTGCTCCTGGAAATCAGCATCACGCACGGCCGCACAGTTGGCCGCGTAGCCTTGGGGCGAGGTGGCAGCAAGCATATCGGTGATCTGCTTCACCTTCGCAGGTTGGGCCTCGGCAAAGTCCGGGGTAAACCAGCGGCCAATCGAAGCATCCCGCAACGCCACCATCGCCGCCGGGCCGTCACGCAGCACCGTTTCGATGCGCGGGTTCCACACTGATGGGTCGCCGATCTTGGCAGCGGTGTTGCACACCACCAATTTATGCAGACGCTCACCTGCGTTGATCCCCAGCCACTGGCCGATCAACCCGCCCATGGACAATCCACAGAAATGCACCTTGTCGATGTTCAACTGATCGAGCATTGCCAGCACGTCGTGGCCCAGTTGCTCGATGCTGTACGGCCCGTCAGTGACCAGCGATTGACCATGCCCGCGGGTGTCGAAGCGCAACACACGAAAGTGTTCGCTGAACGCTGCGACCTGTTCGTCCCACATGTGCAGGTTGGTGCCCAGGGAATTGGAGAGCAGCAGCACCGGGGCATCTTGCGGCCCGTCGAAACAATAATTCAGTTCGCCCTCGGCGAGTTTGACGAATCCCACAACAATCTCCTTTCAGGCAGTGAAGGCAAGGTGTTCGGCCACTGCTCGGGCGACCCAGGTCTGGGCTTGGCCGAGGTAATGGGCAGGGTCGAGCAAATGATCGAGTTCGGCAGCAGACAGTTGTGCGGTGACTTCGGGTTCATCCCCCAGTACCTGCCGCAAATGGCGTTGTTCGGCCACGGCGCGTTTGCAGCATTGCTCCAGCAGATGGTGCGCGGTGTCGCGACCTACACGCTGGGCCAGGACGATGCTCACGGCTTCGGCCAGCACCAACCCTTGAGTCAGTTCCAGATTGCGGGCCATGCGCGCCGCGTCGACTTCCAGCCCCTCGGCCAACAGCCGTGACTGCTGCAAGGCGCCGGACACCAGGCAGCAGATTTCCGGCAGGGTTTCCCATTCGGCGTGCCACAGGCCCAGGCTGCGCTCGTGCTCCTGGGGCATGGCGCTGAACAGCGTCGATAACAGGCCAGGCACCCGCGTCGCCGCGCCGATCAGCACCGCCGCGCCCACGGGATTGCGCTTATGGGGCATGGTCGACGACCCGCCCTTGCCCGGCGCCGACGGCTCGAACGCTTCGCCGGCCTCGGTCTGCATCAACAGGCTGATGTCGCGGCCCAGCTTGCCCAGGCTGCCGGCGATCAACCCCAGCACCGCGCCGAACTCCACCAGGCGGTCGCGCTGGGTGTGCCACGGCTGCTCAGGCAGGTCCAATTGCAGCTCGGCGGCCAAGGCTTCGGCAACGGGCAGCGCCTGTTCGCCCAATGCCGCGAGGGTTCCGGAGGCGCCGCCAAATTGCAGCACCAGCAAGCGCGGCTTGAGTTCTTTCAAACGCTGGCGACTGCGGGTGATTGCCCCCAACCAACCGGCGATCTTCATGCCCAGGGTCACCGGCGTAGCGTGTTGCAGCCAGGTTCGCCCGGCCAGCGGCGTGGCGGCGTAGCGTTCCGCTTGTTGGGCCAGGGTGGCGGCCAACTGCGCCAACTCGCCTTCGATCAAGCCCAGGGCCTGGCGTAATTGCAACACCAGCCCGCTGTCCATCACGTCCTGGCTGGTGGCGCCCAGGTGCATGTAGCGCTCGGCTTCAGCGTCCTCGGCGGCAATGCGTTTGCCCAGCGCCTTGACCAACGGAATCGCCGAATTGCCGGCGCTGGCGATCGCTTCGCTCAATGCCGAAAAGTCGTAGAGCTGGGCACGACAGGCCCCTTCGATCGACGCCACCGCGCTTTGGGGAATCAACCCGACCCGCGCCTCGGCCCGGGCCAATGCCGCCTCGACATCGAGCATGGCCTGGACCCGACCCGCGTCGCAGAACACTTCGCGCATGTCGCGGGCGGTGAAGTAGGCATCGAACAGCTGATTGCCCGGTCGTTCGCTCATAAAACTGTCCTTGGAAAGTAGATGTCCTGTGGCCAGAGATTGCGGTGGCCACAATGACTCAAACGAGCCCTAAGTGATCAAGTGGATTCAAAGGTCATGGTGCAGATACGCCGGTTGCTTGGGCAGGCGCAGGCTGAACAGGAACGCCACCACCATCATCACCGTGACATACCAATAAAAGGCGTTCTCCATGCCCTGGGCCTTCAGGCTCAAGGCAACGTACTCTGCCGAGCCGCCAAAAATCGCATTCGCCACCGCGTAAGCCAACCCTACCCCCAGCGCGCGCACTTCGGGTGGAAACATTTCCGCTTTCACCAGGCCGCTGATGGAGGTGTAGAAACTGACGATCGCCAGCGCCAACGTGATCAGGACAAACGCCAGGAACGGGCTGCTGATGCTTTTCAAGGTCAGCAGGATCGGGACGGTGCACAACGCGCCCAGGCCCCCGAACCAGAGCATGGAGTTACGCCGGCCGATCTTGTCCGCCAGCATGCCGAACAGCGGCTGCATGCACATGTACAGGAACAGCGCGCCAGTCATGACGTAACTGGCGGTCTTGGCGTGCAGGCCGGCAGTGTTCACCAGGTATTTCTGCATGTAAGTGGTGAAGGTGTAGAAAATCAACGAACCGCCGGCGGTGTAGCCCAGCACGGTGATGAACGCCGCCTTATGGTCGCGAAACAGCGCCGCGATGCTGCCGGCGTCCTTGTTCTCACGCATTTCCTTACTGCTGGTTTCCTTCAGGGAACGCCGCAGGAACAGGGAAATCAGCGCCGCCACGGCTCCGACCACGAACGGGATTCGCCAGCCGTAGGCGCGCAGTTCGTCTTCGTTGAGAAACTGCTGCAAGATCACCACCAGCGACACCGCCAACAGCTGCCCGCCGATCAGCGTCACGTACTGGAACGAGGCAAAAAAACCGCGCTGGCCCTTGAGGGCCACTTCGCTCATGTAGGTGGCGGTGGTGCCGTATTCGCCACCGACCGACAAACCTTGCAGCAGGCGCGCGAGCAGCAACAGCACCGGCGCCCAGACGCCGATGTCTTTGTAAGTGGGCAGGCAGGCGATGAGCAACGAGCCGAAGCACATCATCAGCACCGATATCATCATCGAGTTCTTGCGCCCGTGACGGTCCGCTACCCGGCCGAAGATCCAGCCGCCGATGGGTCGCATCAGGAAGCCGGCGGCAAATACACCGGCCGTGTTGACCAGTTGCACGGTGGGGTTGTCCGACGGGAAAAACGCCGGTGCGAAATAGATCGCGCAGAACGCATAGACGTAGAAGTCGAACCATTCGACGAGGTTGCCGGAGGAGGCACCGACGATAGCGAAGATGCGCTTGCTGCGTTCTTCGCCGGTGTAGTGGCTGGTTGGGGTGGTCATGGATTATTCACTCGTTGGGGAATGCACAAAGTCTAGACATACTTTGAAACAGACCCGTTCCACAAACAGGCGTTGCCTGTACTGACGCCATCGCGAGCAAGCTCGCTCCCACAGGGTTCATGCCACTTTCGAGGCCCTGTGGACTCCTGTGGCGAGGGAGCTTGCTCCCGCTCGGCTGCGAAGCAGTCGTAACCCGGCCATGAGGTCATCCTGACACACCGAGTCGCCGGTCTTGGGCTTGCTGCGCAAGCCAGCGGGAGCAGACTCCCTCGCCACAGGGGGCCAATCAATAGTCGAAGAACACCGTCTCGGCATCCGTGCCCTGCAGGACCACGTTCCACTGGTACACACCCGAAGCATCAGGCTTGGCCACGATGGTGTCGCGGCGCTCCTCGGGCACGCAGGCCAGCAGCGGGTCGGTTTCGTTGGCCTGTTCGCCATCGAAATAGATCCGCGTCAGCAGATGTTTGACCAACCCACGAGCGAACACCAGCACCACCAAATGCGGCGCCTGGGTTGTTCCCCCCAGGCCCGGTACGGTGCCCGGCTTGATGGTGGTGAAGCGAAAGCGCCCTTCGGCGTCCACCGGCACCCGACCGAAGCCTTCGAAATGCGGGTCCAGGGGTTTGTCCTGGTCATCTTCCGGATGGGCATATTTGCCGGCGGCATTGGCCTGCCAGACTTCCAGCATCGCGTCGTTGACAAATTGGCCGTTGCCGTCGATCACTTGCCCGGTGATTGCCACACGCTGGCCGAGGGTTTGCGCGACGGTCAGATCTTCACGGTTCAGCCAGGTCAGGCCGATGTGATAGTAAGGGCCTACGGTGTGGGATGTGGTGGCGGTGAGCGTCATCTTATTTCTCCATCGGCGTGGCGTCGCGGCCGCGCAAGACGATGTCCCAGCGATAACCGAGGGCGTAGTGAGGGACGGTTTTTTCCAGGTCGAAACTGGCGATCAGGCGTTCCTTGGCGCGGGTGTCCGGTACGCAGTTGTAGATCGGGTCGTAGGCCAGCAGCGGATCGCCCGGGAAATACATCTGCGTGACCAGGCGCGTCAGGACGCTCGGCCCGAACAGCGAGAAATGGATATGCGCCGGGCGCCAGGCGTTGTGATGGTTGCCCCAAGGGTAGGCGCCGGGCTTGATGGTCTGGAACTGATACCAGCCGTCAGCATCGGTGACGGTACGACCGGTGCCGGTGAAGTTCGGGTCCAACGGCGCATCATGGTTGTCGCGGTCGTGGTTGTAGCGACCGGCGGCGTTGGCCTGCCAGATTTCCACCAGGATGCCCGGCACCGCCTGGCCGTGCTCATCCAGCACGCGCCCGTGAATGATGATCCGCTCCCCCAGTGGCTCGCTGGCATGCTGGGCGGTGAGGTCGTTGTCCTTTTCCTGCAAGCGATCAGCGCCTACAACCGGACCGGTAATTTCCGACAGCGAATGGGGCAGGAACACCAACGGCTTGGACGGCGAGCGCAGGTTGGTGGACTGATACGGCGGGTGCAAATACTCCGGCTGGGTGCCCGCTTGGGGGCGACGATAACCAGGCTTGTCAGTCATGAAGCATTCCTCGGTTTCTTATTAGTAGAGCGACATGTCAGACGCGCTCGATTGCCAATGCCAGACCCTGGCCAACGCCGACACACATGGTCGCCAGGCCTTTCTTGCCGCCGGTCTTTTCCAAATGATGCAGCGCCGTCAACACCAACCGCGCCCCGCTCATGCCCAGGGGATGGCCCAGGGCGATGGCGCCGCCGTTCGGGTTGACCTGCGGCGCATCGTCCGCAAGCCCCAGCTCGCGCAGCACCGCCAACCCCTGGCTGGCGAAGGCTTCGTTGAGCTCGATTACGTCAAAGTCGGCAACCGCCAGGCCCAGGCGCTCAGTGAGCTTGCGCACCGCCGGCACCGGGCCGATGCCCATCACCCGTGGTGCCACGCCGGCACTGGCCATGCCCAGAACTTTGCCCCGCGGCGTCAGGCCATGTTTCTTCACCGCCTCGGCCGACGCCAGGATCAACGCCGCCGCACCGTCGTTCACGCCCGAGGCGTTGCCGGCGGTGACCGTCTTGTCCGGGCCGTTGACCGGTTTGAGTTTGCCCAAGGTTTCCAGGGTGGTGTCGGCGCGAGGATGCTCGTCCTGATCGACCACTGTCTCGCCTTTTTTGTGGGCAATGCGCACCGCAACAATTTCTTCGGCGAAAAAACCGGCGGCCTGAGCCGCAGCCGTGCGTTGTTGACTGCGCACGGCGAAAGCATCCTGGTCGGCGCGGGACACTGCGTAATCGTCGGCCACGTTATCGGCGGTCTGGGGCATCGCATCCACGCCGTACTGGGCTTTCATCAATGGGTTGATGAAGCGCCAGCCGATGGTGGTGTCTTCCAGTTTCATGTTGCGCGAGAACGCCGCGTCGGCCTTGCCCATCACGAACGGTGCGCGGGACATCGACTCCACGCCGCCGGCGATGGCCAACTCCATTTCGCCGCTGGCGATGGCCCGGAACGCCGTGCCGATGGCGTCCATGCCCGAGGCGCAGAGGCGGTTGAGGGTCACGCCGGGAATGCTTTCCGGCAGCCCGGCCAGCAGCAGCGCCATGCGCGCTACGTTGCGGTTGTCTTCACCGGCCTGGTTGGCGCAGCCAAGGAACACCTCGTCCACCGCGTTCCAGTCCACCGACGGGTTGCGCTCCATCAGTGCCTTGATCGGTATTGCTGCCAAGTCATCAGCGCGCACGGCGGACAAGCCGCCGCCAAAGCGACCGATGGGGGTTCGAATCGCATCACAGATATAAACGTCGCGCATCAAGCTTCTCCCGGTGCCTGGCCGTGGGCGGCCGCGGTGCGAGCTTCAAGATCGCGCAATGCACGCAGCTCTACCTCGGTCGGCGCAGCGGTGGTCTGCACCTGATCGGCGAAACGGATCGCCCACCCGGTGGCGGCAATGACTTGCTCGCGGGTGACGCCGGGATGCAGCGCGGTGACCACGAACTCATGGCTGCCGGCTTCCGGCTCCATGATGCACAGGTCAGTGATGATGCCCACGGGACCGGCGCCCGGCAGGCCGAGGCGCTTGCGCGAATCGCCGCCTTCGCCATGGCCGACCGAGGTGATGAAATCCAGCTTGTCGACAAATGAACGCGCCGACTGCTTGAGGATGATCAGCACGCTCTTGGCCGAACCGGCGATCTCCGGCGCGCCGCCGGCGCCCGGCAGGCGGACTTTCGGCTGATGATAGTCGCCCACCACCGTGGTGTTGATGTTGCCGAAACGGTCAACCTGGGCCGCGCCGAGGAAACCGACGTCGATGCGTCCGCCCTGCAGCCAGTAGCGAAAAATCTCACCGGTCGGCACGACAGTATCGGCAGTTTCCGCCAGCTCCCCGTCACCGATGGACAGCGGCAACACGCTGGGTTTCGCGCCGATCGGACCGGACTCGTAGATCAAAACAACGTCTGGCGACGAGGTCAGTCGCGCCAGGTTGGCCGCTTTCGACGGCAGGCCGATGCCAACGAAGCAAACGGCGTTGTTCTTCAGGCGACGCGCTGCGGCGACGGTCATCATTTCGTTGGTGGAGTAGGTCATTTGTTCACCTGCGAAGCGGCAGCCAGTCGGGCCTGGAATTCACTGAAATCCCGGGTGCCGTGAATGTATTCATTGATCCAGGCAGTAAAAGTCTCACGGTCGCGCGCAATGGGGTCCCACGCCTGGTAGAAACGGTTGTCACGCTCGGTGTAGCCGTGGGCGTAGGACGGATGGGCACCGCCCGGTACGTGGCACACCGCGCTCAATGCCCAGGTGGGCAGGACGCAGGCGTTCATCGGCGCATTCAGGTCGTCGACGATTTCTTCAACGGTGACGATGCAGCGCTTGGCGGCCAGGGCGGCTTCCTTCTGCACGCCAAGAATGCCCCACAGCAGAACGTTGCCCTTGCGGTCGGCTTTCTGGGCGTGGATCACGGTAATGTCCGGGCGCACCGAAGGCACGGCAGCCAGGACTTCACCGGTAAAAGGACAGGTCACGCTCTTGATCAGCGGGTTGACCTTGGGCAGGTCGGAACCGGCGTAAGCCCGCAGCACCGCGAACGGCAGTCCGGAGGCCCCGGCAACGTAGGCATTGGCCAGGTCGGCATGGCTGTGTTCCTCGATCTCCAGCGGGTGCGGCCATTGCTTTTCAACGGCGTCCCGCAGGCGATGCAACGAGCCCACACCCGGGTTACCGCCCCAGGAGAAAATCAATTTGCGCGCACAACCGGCACCGATCAACTGGTCGTAGATCAGGTCTGGGGTCATCCGCACCAGCGTCAGGTCTTTCTTGCCCTGGCGAATGATTTCATGACCCGCGGCTGTCGGAATCAAATGAGTGAAACCTTCGAGCGCGACGGTATCGCCGTCGTTGACGAATTGCTTCACCGCGTCGTGCAGCGAAAGGATTTCAGCCATGAGGCAGGCTCCCGTTTTCCAGTAGACCGACATGAAGAAAAAGGCGCGAGGTTAAGCGCCGGAGTGACTGAAGATTAAGCTGCGGGAAAACGCCAAACAATCCGATAATCGACTGAGTGTTCGTTTATCGAACGAATTGTTGCTTGGCTATCGATTCATCCAAATACACAACACCCTTGTGGGAGCGGGCTTGCTCGCGAATGCGGTGGGTCAGATAAAGTAATGCTGCCTGACAAACCGCATTCGCGAGCAAGCCCGCTCCCACAGGAATCATGCCCGTGGCTCAGGTCGCATCCGCATGGCTGACCATGCCCTTGATCACGACTGCGGTGGTCGCAAGGGCGGCAGGTATCACCAGCGCGGTCAGAACTTGCTCGAAGTTCCAGCCCAGGCCCAACAGGGTCGCGCCCATCCAGGCGCCGAGGATCGCGCCGAAACGACCGATGCCGAGCATCCATGACACCCCGGTGGCCCGGCCTTGGGTCGGATAGAAGCGCGCGGCGAGCGAGGGCATCGCCGATTGCGCGCCGTTGACGCACATGCCGGCCACCAGCACCAGCGTGGCGAGTAAGGTGATATTGCCTAGGCTCTGGCCTACGGCGTAGGCAAAGATCCCAGCCATCAGGTAGAAAATACCGATCACCTTGTGCGGATTGAACCGATCCATCGCCCAGCCCACGCCGACGGCGCTCAACACACCGCCAAACTGAAACAACGCGCCGATGAACGCCGCCTGCTCCATGCTCGCCCCGCTGTCGCGCATCAACGTCGGCAACCAGCTGGTCAGCAGATAGACGATCACCAGGCCCATGAAATAAGTCAGCCACAGCAGCAGCGTGCCGGCGCTGTAGGTGCCAGAGAAGATCACCGCCAGCACGTTGCGGGCTTTTACGGTCTTCTGCTCCGGCACACTGAAACTCGCCGCTTGGGCAATCGTGGTTGGATCGATCGGCGCCAGGGCCTTGCGTACTTTGTCGGTGCCGCGATTACGCACCACCAGGTAACGCGCCGACTCCGGCAACCAGACCAGCAGCACCACGGCCAAAATCAACGGCAGAATCCCACCGAGCAACAACAGGCTGTGCCAGCCGAACGCCGGTATCAGCTTGGCGGATATGAACCCGCCGCCGGCCATGCCCAGGTTGAAGCCGCAGAACATGCTGGTCACCAACAGGGATTTCTTGCGCTCCGGCGTGTATTCCGACAGCAAGGTCGTGGCGTTCGGCATCCCCGCACCGAGGCCCAGCCCGGTCAGGAAACGCAGCACCAGCAGTTGATCGACATTGGAGCTGTAGGCCGACGCCAGGCTGAACGCGCCGAACAGCAGGACCGCGCCCACCAGTACGACTTTTCGCCCGAAGCGGTCAGCCAATGGGCCGGAACCGAGGGCGCCAAACACCATGCCGATCAGCGCGGCGCTCATCACCGGGCCGAGGCTGGCACGATCAATCCCCCAATCCTGGGACAGCGCCGGCGCAATGAAACCCATGGCTGCCGTGTCGAGGCCATCGAGAAAGACAATCAGAAAGCAGAGGATCACCACTCGCCATTGATAGCGGGAGATGGGCTGGGCATTGATGAAGGACTGCACATCGAGGCAGTTGCCAACGGAGGTCTGGGGCTGATTCATATTATTTTTATTCCACGCAAGAAACGCAGGCGAACGATTGGAGACCGGCAAACACGCCGGATAACGCTGCGCGACATTAATGAGGCCAGCCGAATACCGTCAATTCATCGCAGCCGAGTGTGTGCGTTTATCGAACAGCTTACGTGAACAGCTGCGCGCTCAGATCGCGACTGGCTCCCAGCAGGCCTGGCAGGAAACGCTGTTCCAGTTCATTGCGGCTCACGCGCCCGGCGTGGGTGCTGACGTTCAGCGCCGCCACTACCTGGCCGGAAGCGTCGTACACCGGCACGGCAATCGATCGCAGGCCCTGTTCCAGTTCCTGGTCGACGATGCACCAGCCCTGCTGCCGAACTTGCTGCAGGCATTCCAGCAACGCCTCGGGGGTGTGCAAGGTCCGGCTGGTCTTGGCTTGCAGGTCGGCATGGTCGAGGTAATCACGCAGCGAAGCGTCATCCAGGGCTGCCAGCAGGATTCTGCCCATCGAGGTGCAATAGGCCGGCAGGCGCCCACCCACCGACAGGTCCACCGAAATCAGCCGCTGGGTAGTGGCCGACCGCGCGATGTAGAGGATGTCGTCGCCTTCAAGCGTCGCCATGTTGCAGGCTTCGTGCAGTTGCTCGCTCATGCGGTCCAGGTACGGCTGGGCTGAAACGGCCAGGGGCGTCGACGACAGGTAGGCGTGCCCGAGGGTCAAGACTTTGGGCAGCAATGAATAGGTGCGCCCGTCGGTGGTGGCGTAGCCTAGCTTGATCAACGTATGCAGGCAGCGCCTGACGGCGGCGCGGGGGATTTCCGTGCGGTGGCTGATCTGGGCAATGGTCAAATGCCGCTTGCGCTCTTGAAAAGCCTGGACCACCGCCAGGCCGCGGGCCAGGGACGTCATGAAATCCGGATCGCCGGTCAGCGCCTGGATTCGCTTGGCCGGTGAGGCGACAATCGGTGGCGCGACTGAGGTGAAGGCGTTTCGCAATTGATCGTTCATGTCGGGTCCTTCGCGGGGAATGACGGCTATTACAAGCGGCTGCCAGAGGACAGACAAGACCTGCCCGCCAAGACTGTTCGATTATCGAACCGGCGACCGATAATCGCAATCAAGAAGTTCATGGCGCTCGCCGCCCGCCCCAGGATCCAATGACAGGCCAAGGTGGCAAGCGGTCTGAATTGTCCCCTGCGAGTGATATTGAACTTGTCGCGGTAAATGGCCTCTTGATAACAGTACTCGCCAGACCGGCTGCAACGGAGTTGCCGGACTTGCAAGATACAAATATCGATTCACACAACAACGGGCACCTTTAATATTTCCCCGTAGTGTTATTCGGCTGGACCGCTATAATGCGATTCAGTGACGGTACGGGCATTCGACCGCTCCCGTCCCCAGGCACAGTGGTTCCATACTGCAGTGCCCGGAGCACTTTCAGGGTCGCATCCCTGTATTGGCGATAACACGAAGTCCTGATGCTACGTCAGCTGTCAGCTCTGGTGCCGTGGCCGTCTGCATGCCTGCATGCAGTGCGTATCACCAGATTAAATCTTTATTAATTAGGTACAACTGTGACGAAAGACGAACTGCGCGCGGAACTTGAGCGCCAGGAACAACGTTACAAGGAAGTTTACGGCGGGGAAGTCACCACCTATGCCGCTCAACCTGAACCGGAACGCAAACCCTGGCGCAAACGCGCCACCGTTCAGGACCAGGCCTTCACCCAGGAACTTCAGAAAATGGAAAAAGAACTAAAAGCCGAAGAGCAGTGATGCGCCGGCCGGATGTTCTTGTGAAGCAGTCTGCGGCCGACACCCGGGCCGCAGACCGATAACGGGCGCCTGCCATGAGCGGGCCGTCACCTCCCCAAGCCCAACGCTCGGGAGGAACCCAGGACTCACAGTTCTTTCAGATATTTCAGACAACCGTCTGGCACGCCTTTCAGTGTCGAGACGAGGCATGCCTGCCGCCCTTTCCGCCCCTGAATCAAAGGGTTGCGCACCCCGCTGGACACCTTGTACCAGAGGGTTTCCTACAAATTATTTCGTTGAAGAATGTTACCGATGAGCAGGCAGTGCATCGATTACCCAGGTTTTCTGGCATAATCGCGCCCCCTTATGACCGGGTCAGAAAACCTTCATGATCGATTTATTCAGCGGACTGGATGCTTGGGTGCTTGTGAGCCTCTTGCTCGCCCTGGCTTTTGTCCTCGCCTTCGAGTTCATCAACGGCTTTCATGACACCGCTAACGCGGTTGCCACTGTTATCTACACCAAAGCCATGCCGCCTCACCTGGCGGTGTTCTTTTCCGGTGTGTTCAACTTCCTCGGTGTGCTGTTGGGCGGCGTGGGGGTGGCGTATGCCATCGTCCACCTGTTGCCCGTGGAGCTGCTGATCAATGTGAACACCGGACACGGGCTGGCCATGGTGTTTTCGCTGCTCGCAGCGGCCATCACCTGGAACCTGGGCACCTGGTATTTCGGTATCCCGGCTTCCAGTTCCCACACCTTGATCGGTTCGATCCTCGGCGTGGGCCTGGCCAACGCATTGATCAACGATATCCCGTTGGCCGACGGCGTGAACTGGCAGAAGGCGATCGATATCGGTGCCTCCCTGGTGTTCTCGCCGATGGCGGGTTTCCTGGTCGCCGCCCTGGTATTGATTGGCCTCAAGGCATGGCGCCCGTTGTCGAAGATGCACAAGACACCGGAACAGCGCCGCAAGATCGACGACAAGAAACATCCGCCGTTCTGGAATCGCTTGGTATTGGTGATTTCGGCCATGGCCGTCAGCTTTGTCCATGGCTCAAACGATGGCCAGAAAGGCATCGGCCTGATCATGCTGGTGCTGATCGGCATCGTGCCCTCGCAGTTCGTACTCGACCTGAGCAGCACCACCTATCAGATCGAGCGAACCCGTGACGCGACCCTGCACTTGAGCCAGTTCTACAAGCGCAACAACGAATCACTGGGCGAATTCCTGGCGCTGGGCAAAAGCGTGGAAGGCGATCTGCCGGAGAAATTCCGTTGCAACCCGCAGCAGACCGAGCCGACCATCAATGCCCTGCTCGACACGCTCAAAGGCGTGGCCGACTATCATTCGTTGCCGTCGGAAAGCCGTATCGAAGTGCGTCGCTACCTGCTCTGCCTGGATGACACGGCGAAGAAGGTCGGTAAATTGCCAGGCCTGGCGGCCCGTGAGAAAGACGACCTGAACAAGCTGCGCAAAGACCTGACCGGCACCACCGAATACGCGCCGTTCTGGGTGATCCTGGCGGTTGCACTGGCGCTGGGCCTGGGCACCATGGTCGGCTGGAAGCGCGTGGTACTGACCATTGGCGAGAAGATCGGCAAGCAAGGCATGACTTACGCCCAGGGCATGTCGGCGCAGATCACCACCGCGTGCATGATCGGCTTGGCGAACATCTTCAGCCTGCCGGTTTCCACCACCCATGTATTGTCCTCGGGCGTGGCCGGCACCATGGTCGCCAACAAGAGCGGCCTGCAAGGCGGCACCGTGCGCAATATCCTGCTGGCCTGGGTATTGACCCTGCCGGCGACGGTGGCGCTGTCGGCCGGGCTGTTCTGGCTGGCGTCCATCGCCCTCGGCAGCTGATTCCAGCGGCCCATAAAAAAGGTGCGACCCTCATAGGTCGCACCTTTTTTTACGCCAAAATATTGATCAGAACACTGTGGGAGCGGGCTTGCTCGCGAAAGCGGTGTGCCAGTCACTCTATAAATAACCGACACGACGTCTTCGCGAGCAAGCCCGCTCCCACAGGGTTCCGTGTGGAACAGAAAATTTGGCAAAAAAAAAGGGCGACCGAAGTCGCCCAAAATGCCTTGCGTGCTCGTTGTAGCCGGAAAGACCTACGGTTTTTTGCGTTTGTGTGCATCTTTCCAGATGAATAATCCAAAGCCTGCGAAAAACACGAACATGAGGCCGACCGTCAACACCCCGGCAAACACCACATTATCGAAAAACATGACTGGCCTCCTGGTCTTGCCCCTGTTGCGATGGGTTCAAGTTAACCAATCAGGCCTGGATAAGAATTGACCGGGGTCAATAACGCCCGCAACGGGGCGCAAAGGTGGGGGAATAACTGATCTGCATCAATGGATCGAGGGGGTTCAGCGCTTTTTCGGTTTGTTTTTCGGTTTTTTCTTCGGCTTGCCCAGCGGCATGGCCTGCTCGAAAGCCTGGCGAACTTCATTGAGGCGCTTTTCGTTGAGGTCGTGAACGCGCTTGGCGCGCTCAGCACTGAGGTCAATCAGTTTGTCGTCTTGGCTCATGGTGTGTCGGCATCGTGCAGTAAATGGCGGATACGCCCATGATGCGGGCTGTTGGCGGCGTTGACCAGCCTGCTCGCCTTGACCAATACCTGAATCAGATCTGGATATCGACCCACAGGCCTTGGCGCGACTCATCATCGATCAACGGCACCACGGGCACGGTATTATCGGCGTTCAGTTCGGTGCCCGGCACGGCCAAATGTTCTCCGGGGTCTTCATCGGCTTCACGACGTCGCTTGTCGCGTTCCTGTTGACGACGTTGTTCCTCACGCAGCAGCAGCGCGCCCTCTTCCGGATCACGGTTTTGCAGGTCGATAGTGCTTTCGTTGGAGCTTTGCTGTACCGGCACCACGGGCGGTATATCCGGTCGTTGGCGAACCGGATCCTGCTGAGCGGTGATGGGTACGACGCTCAATGGGAGCATGGGTGGCAACATAAAGGTCTCCTTGTCTTCAGGTTGTCGGCTATGAATGGGGCAGCTTGAACCGCCGGTCTGAAACTTGTGACCCGGTTGGCATTGCAGCAATCCCCGGGGCCGAGCTAGTTGGATCGCTCCGCTCGCTTAAGTTCCATGCCGCCGAGCGAAGAATCCGCACCACAGCAGCGTGGCGCGTACGTAATTTCTTTGGTCTGAAGGATCATTCCGTTAAGATAACCGGCTTTTTCAGGGCGGGAGTCAGGCAGCATGGCGCAGCAGTATCAACCGGGGCAACGCTGGATCAGTGACAGCGAAGCCGAGCTGGGTTTAGGCACCGTTCTGGCACAGGACGGCCGCTTGTTGACCGTGCTCTATCCGGCCACTGGCGACACTCGCCAGTACGCGCTACGGAATGCGCCCCTCACCCGTGTACGGTTTTCCCCGGGCGATGTGATCACTCACTTCGAAGGTTGGAAAATGACCGTGCGCGAAGTCGACGATGTCGATGGACTGCTGGTCTATCACGGCCTCAACGGGCAGAACGAAGTCGTTACGCTGCCGGAAACCCAGCTGTCGAACTTCATCCAGTTCCGCCTGGCCAGCGACCGTCTGTTCGCCGGCCAGATCGACCCGCTGGCCTGGTTCTCCCTGCGCTACCACACCCTGGAACACACCAGTCGCCAGCTGCAGTCTTCGCTTTGGGGCCTGGGCGGCGTGCGCGCCCAACCCATCGCCCACCAACTGCACATTGCCCGTGAAGTGGCCGACCGCATCGCACCGCGGGTATTGCTGGCGGACGAAGTGGGCCTGGGCAAGACCATCGAGGCCGGCCTGGTCATCCACCGTCAACTGCTCTCCGGCCGCGCCAACCGCGTGTTGATCCTGGTGCCGGAAAACCTCCAGCACCAGTGGCTGGTGGAAATGCGTCGACGCTTCAACCTGCAGGTTGCGCTGTTCGACGAAGAACGCTTCATCGAAAGCGATGCCAGCAACCCGTTCGAAGACACTCAGTTGGCCCTGGTGGCGCTGGAGTGGCTGGTGGACGACGAGAAGGCCCAGGACGCGCTGTTCGCCGCCGGCTGGGACCTGATGGTGGTCGACGAAGCCCACCACCTGGTGTGGCACGAAGATCAGGCCAGCCCGCAATACGCGCTGGTCGAGCAACTGGCCGAAACCATCCCCGGCGTGCTGCTGTTGACCGCCACCCCGGAACAACTGGGCCAGGACAGTCACTTCGCCCGCCTGCGCCTGCTGGACCCGAACCGCTTTCATGACCTCAAGGCCTTCCGCGCCGAGAGCGAGAACTATCGCCCGGTGGCCGAAGCCGTGCAGGAGCTGCTGGACAAGGGTCGCCTTTCGCCTGCGGCCCACAAGACTATCCAGGGTTTCCTGGGCAACGAAGGTGAGGCCTTGCTGACCGCTGTCAATGATGGCGATGTCGAAGCCAGCGCCCGCCTGGTGCGCGAACTGCTGGACCGCCACGGCACCGGCCGCGTGCTGTTTCGCAACACCCGCGCCGCCGTGCAGGGCTTCCCTGAGCGCAAGCTGCACGCTTATCCGTTGCCGTGCCCGGATGAATACCTCGAGCTGCCCCTGGGCGATCATCCCGAGCTGTATCCGGAAGTCAGCTTCCAGGCACAGCCGGACGCCAGCGAAGAAGAACGCTGGTGGCGCTTCGACCCGCGCGTCGAATGGCTCATCGACACCCTGAAGATGCTCAAGCGAACCAAAGTGCTGGTGATCTGTGCCCACTCGGAAACCGCCATGGACCTGGAAGACGCCCTGCGCGTGCGTTCCGGCATCCCGGCCACGGTTTTCCATGAAGGCATGAATATCCTTGAGCGTGACCGCGCGGCGGCCTATTTCGCTGATGAAGAGTTTGGCGCCCAGGTGTTGATCTGCTCGGAAATCGGCAGTGAGGGTCGTAACTTCCAATTCGCCCATCACCTGGTGCTGTTCGATCTGCCGTCGCACCCGGACCTGCTGGAACAACGAATCGGTCGCCTGGACCGGATCGGCCAGAAGCACACCATCGAGCTGCATGTGCCGTATCTGGAAACCAGCCCGCAAGCGCGCCTGTTCCAGTGGTATCACGAAGCCCTGAACGCTTTCCTCAACACGTGCCCGACCGGCAACGCCTTGCAGCATCAGTTCGGCCCGCGCCTGCTGCCATTGCTGGAAGAAGCCGACGACGGCCAATGGCAAGCCCTGATCGACGAGGCCCGCACCGAACGCGAGCGCCTGGAAGCCGAGCTGCATACCGGTCGCGACCGTTTGCTGGAGCTCAACTCCGGCGGCGCGGGTGAAGGCGATGCGCTGGTGGAAGCCATTCTTGAGCAGGACGACCAGTTTGCCCTGCCGATCTACATGGAAACCCTGTTCGACGCGTTCGGCATCGACAGCGAGGACCATTCGGAAAACGCGCTGATTCTCAAGCCGAGCGAAAAAATGCTCGACGCCAGCTTCCCGCTGGGCGACGACGAAGGCGTGACCATTACTTACGACCGCAACCAGGCGCTGTCTCGCGAAGACATGCAGTTCATCACGTGGGAGCACCCGATGGTGCAAGGTGGCATGGACCTGGTGCTGTCCGGCTCCATGGGCAACACCGCCGTGGCGCTGATCAAGAACAAGGCCCTCAAGCCTGGCACCGTGTTGCTGGAGCTGCTCTACGTCAGCGAAGTGGTTGCCCCGCGCTCACTGCAACTGGGGCGCTACCTGCCACCGGCCGCCCTGCGCTGCCTGCTGGACACCAACGGCAACGACCTGGCCGCCCGGGTCACGTTCGAAACCCTCAATGACCAGCTCGAAAGCGTGCCCCGCGCCAGCGCCAACAAGTTCATCCAGGCCCAACGCGACCAGCTCACGCCACGGATCAACGCCGGCGAAGAGAAGATCGCCCCGCGCCACGCCGAACGCGTAGCCGAGGCCCAGCGGCGCCTGGCCGCCGATACCGATGAGGAACTGGCGCGCCTGACCGCCCTGCAAGCAGTCAACCCGACCGTGCGCGACAGCGAGCTGGTGGCCCTGCGCCAACAGCGCGAACAAGGCCTGGCGATGCTTGAGAAGGCGGCTTTGCGCCTGGAGGCGATTCGGGTGTTGGTGGCGGGTTGATTAACCCGATTCACCTGTAACACAGAGCTTACGTGGTGAGGGAGCTTGCTCCCTCACCACGTTCAGGGGCTGTAATACCCCACCGCCACGAGGAAATGCCCGACCTTCTTCAGGTACGCGTGCTTGTCCTCGACCTTGCCGGTCACTGGGTTTTTCCAGCGATACTCATACTCCCCCGCGTCCTGCTTGCCGATCATGGCCAGGATCGGCTCGCCCACCGGCTTGCCATCCGGGTCCTTGATCTTCGAGAAGTCGGTATTGATCAAACGCAGATTGGTGCCGTGGCCCACGTACCGCCGAGTGTCGAGGTCAACGACAAAGACATACAGGTCATCCTGCAAGTAACCGCCCTTGAGGGAATTGATCGCCGTCAACGTCGCTTTCTCATTCTTCAGCAAATCGCTCGAAGCCTTGTCCAGCAGCGCCTTGGCCTGTTCGGCAGAAGCCCGTGGCAGATAGTAGCCGACGGCCAGGATTCGCTCACCGACCCGTTGGAAGTACACATGCTTGCGCTCGACCTTGCCGTCCGCCCAGTTCTGCCAGCGGTATTCGGCCTGCTGGATGCCGCTGGCCTCGGGGGTTTTAAGGGCGTCCTTGAACGCTTTGCGCAGGTCCGGTCCGAGGATCTCGGACACGTCGCGCCCAATCAGCGCCGACGACGGCCCACCGCTGGCGAGCATCACGCCTTGGGTATCCACCACGAAGACGTAGCGGTCCTTGTCGACGAACTCCCCTTGGCGACTGAAGGCGGCAAACGCCTTGTCGCCATTGTCGTGGTAATAGGCCAAGGCCTTTTCCAGCAGCGCCCGGGCTGCCTGGCCGTCGTCGGGTGTCGCGGCATGAACCGCTGGCAGCCCCAGCACCAGCATTACGCCCAACCAGGCCATCCTACGAAAAAACCCCATACGCGCGCCCCTCGTTCTTGTTGGTGTCTCAAGAGCGTAGACGGCGCGGGGTGATGTGGGAGTATTCAGGAAACTGTGTTGGGGCAATGCAGTTTTGACCGGGACAAAGCCATCGCGAGCAAGCTCGCTTTCACTAGGGGCTAGCCGGCCTCTGCATAACCTGGGGGAGCGAGCTTGCTCGCGATGGGGTACTGACTGCCCCCATCAACTCTCGGGCAAGTTCTCACAGGTTTGTCATTGAGCCCGGGCACTGAGCTGCTGCTGCAGATGCTGGATCTGCGCTTGCAGGGTATTGATATTGCGGGTGACCTGGCCGCGGAAGGCGTCGAACTCGGCCGTGTTGCCGTTATCCTGCTGACTCTTGAGCACGACTATCTCCTGCTCGAGACGCTCGATAGCTGAGTTGGAGGTGGCTCTTTTCAGCGCAGTGATGTCAGCGCCGATGCTCTTGAGCTGGGCATCCAGGGCACCGCCCTCGCCTTGGTTCTTCAGGGCGGTGACTTCAGCCGACAACGCCTTGACCTGTGCCTGGAGCTCCTTGTTGGAAGCTTGCAGCTGAGTGTTGGCGTTCTGCTGTTCATTGGCTTGGGCAATGATCTGGGCCAGTTCCTTGTCCAGGTCGGCGGACGGACCGAACGTGGCTTGCTGTGCTTTGTATTGTTCCTGCAGCTTGCTGTCGAACTGCCGGCTCTGCTCTTGCAGCTTGGTGTCCAACTGCTTGATCTGCAATTTCAAGGCTTCACTGTCGCTCATGACGTTGGACTGCCCAGCGACCACTTTGCCGGAAATGTCCTGCAAACGCCCCGCTGCATCCTCACTGATCCGGGCGAAGCTTTCCTGGGTGGCCACCAGTTGCTGTTCCATCAGGGAAATCTGCTGGAAGCTCCACCAGGCGAGAAAGCCAAAGGCACACAGCAACGCGCCGACCAATGCCCACAGCGGCCCGGTGCTGGGCCCCTTGACCTTGGCCTTGGCCGCAGCAGCGGGCGCCGGGCGCGCCTGCACGTGAGGCGGGCGGTTGGGCAGGAAATCATCGTCATCGGGAATGTCGGCCCGCATCCGCAGGCTCGGTACATCATCGAAGTCGTCGTTGGCATCGTTACGCATGGGCATGAGCTGAACCTTTGGGAAACCGGCAATGGCTTGATGCGGCGAGTATAACCCCCTCGCCCGCCGCACCGATTGACCCCGAACCTGGCACTCGGTTCACGGCGGGCCGATCAATGGGCGTGTTGGACCCTCCACCAGGCGCAAAATTCATCCAGGGCGGTCCACAGGCTGACCTGCGGATCGTAATCGAGATGATGCCGCGCCCGGCCGATGTCCAGGGTGAAATTTTTGTTCATGACCTGCATACCCAGGCGCGACAGCGTCGGCTCGGGCCGCCCCGGCCACAACTTGCACACGCCTTCGTTCAGGGCTGCGACACTGTAGGCCAAGCCGTAGGAGCGATAACGCCGGACCTGTGGGACGTCCATCTGTCGCATCACATAATTGACCACATCCCACAACGGAACCGGTGCCCCGTTGCTGATGTTGTAGGCCTTGCCCAACGCTGAATCGGCCGCCAGCAGGCTGCTGAGCAAGGCTTCGTTGAGGTTCTGCATGCTGGTGAAGTCGACTTTGTTCAGCCCGTTGCCGACAATCGCCAGGCGCCCCTTGCGCTGCATTTTCAACAGGCGCGGGAAAATGCTCATGTCGCCAGCGCCGGTCACGAAACGCGGGCGCAGGGCCAGGACTTCGAGGCCGAACTCCTGGGCACCGAAGACTTTTTGCTCGGCCAGGTATTTGGTGGCGGCGTAAGGGTGCTTGAAGCGCTTGGGCACTTGTTCTTCGGTCAAGCCGAGGTGGTCGCGACCGTCAAAATAAATCGACGGTGACGACAGGTGGACCAGGCGGCGGACCTTCTGCTTCAGGCACGCCTCGACGATGTTTTCCGTGACCTGGACATTGCCCTGGTGAAAATCCTGATAGCGTCCCCAGAGTCCCACCGATCCGGCGCAATGCACCACGGCCTCGACATCCAGGCACAGATCGCGGGCCAGCAACGGGTCGTTCAGGTCCCCCTGCACAAACTGCGCACCGCGACGCACCAGGTGCTCCACGCTCTCGGCCCGGCGGCCATTGACCCGAACATCCAGGCCCTGCTCCAGGGCGAAACGCGCAAAGCGCCCGCCGATGAAGCCGCTCGCGCCGGTGACCAGAATTTTCATGCATGCTCCTAAAAATCAGATTCGAGCGGCAAGCCGCACGCTTCAAGCCAAGGACTTTCAACTTACTGCTTGCAGCGTACTGCTTGCCGCTGCGATCAGTTGCTCGGTCAGTAAACCGAGCAACTGCCCGCCATTGCGCCAATGATGCCAGTACAGCGGCACATCGATCGGTTTATCTGCCAACAATTCCACCAACACACCCCGCTCCAACTGATCCCGTACTTGCAGTTCCGGCACGAGGCCCCAGCCCAGTCCGGCCTCGGTGAAGCGAATGAAGCCTTCGGAAGATGGGCACAAATGGTGTTCGAATCCGCCCTCGACGCCCACGGAGGCCAGGTAGCGGTGTTGCAGGAAGTCATCGGGGCCGAACACCAATGCCGGTGTGCGGGCCAAAAGATCGGCCCGCACACCCTCGGGGAAATGCCGGGCAATGAACGCGGGGCTGGCCAGCGCTCGATAACGCATGGCCCCCAGCAACACACTGCGGGCGCCGGCCACCGGGCGCTCACTGGCGCAGACACAGGCTGCCACTTCGCCAGCGCGCATGCGCTTGAGGCCAACGTTCTGGTCTTCCACCACCAGGTCGAGCAACAAGTGGTGCGCTGCGCAGAAATCGCTTACCGCCGCCGCCCACCAGGTTGCCAGGCTGTCGGCGTTCAGGGCGATGCGCAGGCGCTCCGGCAGGCCCTCCTCATCCAGCGCCGGCACCAGGCTTTGCAAGTCGCGCTCCAGCAGGCGCACCTGTTGCACATGGTTGAGTAGCCGGCGACCGATCTCCGTGGGCACCGGCGGCGCGGCGCGCACCAGCACTGGCTGGCCGATGCGCGCTTCCAGCAGCTTGATTCGCTGGGAAATAGCCGATTGCGACAAGCCCAGCACTTGGGCCGCACGCTCGAACCCGGCTTGTTCGACCACCGCAGCCAGGGCAGAAAGCAATTTGTAGTCGAACATCAGTTTTCCTAATGAGCGATGAGCAATATTGGTTTTTCTTATACAGAGTCTCGCAGGAGAATGGCCAGCATTCGAACCCGCAAGGAACAAACATCATGGCTGGCGAAACCTCACTGTCCGTCCTGCTGCGCAGCATGAGCCCGCAGCTCAACCATGGCCAATATGTGTTCTGCAGCCTGCCCAACGGTCCATTGCCCACAGGCCTGGAACCGCTCGGCAGCTTCAAGGAACAGGAAGGACTGACGGTGATTCTGGAAAAAACCCAGGCCGAAGACGCCGGGTTGAGCTTCGACTATGTCGCCGCCTGGATCACCCTGAACGTGCATTCGGCCCTGCAAGCCGTTGGCCTGACCGCCGCGTTCGCTACCGCACTGGGCACCGCCGGTATCAGTTGCAACGTCGTTGCCGGCTACTACCACGACCATTTGTTCGTCGGCCAGGACGATGCCGAGCGGGCCATGGACGTTCTCAAGCAACTGGCCATCAGCGGAGCATGAACCTATGTGGCAAAGTTATGTGAATGGGCTGCTGGTGGCCCTCGGGCTGATCATGGCCATTGGTGCCCAGAACGCGTTTGTCCTGGCCCAGAGCCTGCGCCGCGAACATCACCTGCCTGTGGCGGCGCTGTGCGTCACTTTCGACGCGTTGCTGGTGGCCGCCGGCGTTTTCGGCCTGGCGACGTTGTTGGCCCAGAGTCCCTTGCTGCTGTCGATTGCCCGCTGGGGCGGCGCGGCGTTCCTGCTCTGGTACGGCTGCCTGGCGTTGCGTCGGGCCTGTTCGAAGCAGAGCCTGCAACAGGGCCAGAACCAGGCCGTGCGCTCACTGCGAGCAGTGCTGCTCAGTGCGTTGGCGGTGACGCTGCTCAATCCCCACGTTTATCTCGACACCGTGCTGCTGATCGGTTCCCTCGGTGCACAGCAGAGCGTGCCCGGCGCCTATGTCATGGGCGCAGCCAGTGCCTCGCTGCTGTGGTTCTTCACCCTGGCCTTCGGCGCCGCATGGCTGGCCCCTTGGCTGGCCCGCCCAAGCACCTGGCGGATCATGGACCTGCTGGTGGCCGGGATGATGTTGACCGTGGCTGCGCAATTGATCGTCAACGGCTGATTATTCCAAACCGCTCTGGAACCTCTATCCCACACAGTTGTTGCGTGGTTATGCCGCACCCCCGGTGCTATGATCCGACTCCTGCGCCGCAAAGAGTACAAACTCCCCGGCGCTAGTCTGGCCGCCCGTGATCGGCCTTGCGCTCACCGCAACTGACCTGATTAGGAGAATCACCATGGCTTTCGAATTGCCGCCGCTGCCCTATCCACACGACGCCCTGCAGCCGCACATCTCCAAAGAGACTCTGGAATACCACCACGACAAGCACCACAACACCTATGTCGTGAACCTGAACAACCTGGTACCTGGCACCGAGTTCGAAGGCAAGACCCTGGAAGAAATCGTCAAGACTTCCTCCGGCGGCATCTTCAACAACGCCGCTCAGGTCTGGAACCACACCTTCTACTGGAACTGCCTGGCGCCAAACGCTGGCGGTGAACCTACCGGCGCGCTGGCCGAAGCTATCAACAAAGCCTTCGGTTCGTTCGACAAGTTCAAGGAAGAGTTCAGCAAAACCTCCATCGGCACCTTCGGTTCCGGTTGGGGCTGGCTGGTGAAAAAGGCTGACGGTTCCCTGGCCCTGGCCAGCACCATCGGTGCCGGCAACCCGCTGACCAGCGGTGACACCCCGCTGCTGACCTGCGATGTATGGGAACACGCCTACTACATCGACTACCGCAACGTTCGCCCGAAATATGTCGAAGCGTTCTGGAACCTGGTCAACTGGAAGTTCGTGGCCGAGCAGTTCGAAGGCAAGGCCTTCACCGCTTAACCACTGCTGCCGTTAAAAACCCGGCGTCTGGCCGGGTTTTTTTTGCCTGGCGCAATCACCGGGACGTTCGCCGCCCATGAATGACCTCACGTCAGCAAACCAATAAAAAATCCCTCCAGGCCTCAAGTTGCAGCCCCTTCCAACCGACACATTAGTCGTAGAGCAATCACTCTGAAAAAACCGTATATCTGCCATGTTTCAGGCGAAAACCCTTGTGTTTGATTGTCCCTTTGACTGACATCACAGGATTGCCAATACTCATGGCAACTTGACGCTACCCGCACGGAACAAGGAACCCCTCTTTGAAGCTGGAACTCAAGAACAGCTTGTCGGTGAAGTTGCTCCGGGTGGTGCTCCTCTCGGCATTGTTCGTTGGCATGATCTTGAGCTGCGCCCAGATCGTGTTCGACGCGTACAAGACCAACCGCGCCGTCGCCAGCGACGCCCAGCGGATTCTCGATATGTTCCGGGATCCTTCGACTCAGGCCGTCTACAGCCTGGACCGGGAAATGGGCATGCAAGTGATCGAAGGGCTGTTCCAGGACGAAGCCGTGCGCATGGCTTCCATCGGCCACCCCCGCGAAACCATGCTCGCCGAAAAAAGCCGCCCCTTGCAGCGCTCCGAAAGCCGTTGGCTGACCGACCTGATCCTGGGCAAGGAACGCACATTCACCACGCAACTGGTCGGGCGCGGGCCCTACAGCGAGTATTACGGCGACCTGAGCATCACCCTCGACACCGCTACTTACGGCCAGGGTTTCATTGTCAGCTCCGTCATCATTTTCATTTCCGGCATGCTGCGAGCCCTGGCCATGGGCCTGGTGTTGTACCTGGTCTATCACTGGCTGCTGACCAAGCCGTTGTCGCGGATTATCCAGCACCTGACCGAAATCAACCCCGATCGTCCCAGCGAGCACAAAATCCCGCAACTCAAGGGCCACGAGAGGAACGAGCTGGGCTTGTGGATCAATACCGCCAACCAGTTGCTTGAATCCATCGAGCGCAACACGCATCTGCGCCACGAGGCGGAAAACAGCCTGTTGCGCATGGCCCAGTACGATTTTCTCACCGGCCTGCCCAATCGCCAGCAGCTTCAACAACAACTGGACAAGATCCTGGTGGATGCCGGGCGCCTGCAACGCCGGGTAGCCGTGCTGTGCGTGGGACTGGATGATTTCAAGGGGATCAACGAGCAGTTCAGCTATCAGACGGGTGACCAATTGCTGCTGGCCCTGGCCGACCGGCTGCGGGCCCACAGCGGCCGCCTCGGCGCCCTGGCGCGGCTGGGGGGCGATCAGTTCGCCCTGGTCCAAGCCGACATCGAACAGCCTTACGAAGCCGCCGAGCTGGCCCAGAGCATCCTCGATGACCTGGAAGCGCCGTTCGCCATCGAAGACCAACAAATCCGCCTGCGGGCCACCATCGGCATCACCCTTTTTCCAGAGGATGGCGACAGCACCGAGAAGCTGTTGCAGAAAGCCGAGCAGACCATGACCTTGGCCAAGAGTCGCTCACGCAATCGCTACCAGTTCTACATCGCCAGCGTCGACAGCGAAATGCGCCGCCGTCGCGAACTGGAGAAAGACCTGCGCGAGGCGCTGGCCCGCGAGCAGTTCAGCCTGGTGTACCAACCGCAGATCAGCTATCGCGACCTGCGTGTAGTGGGGACCGAAGCCCTGATCCGCTGGCATCACCCTGAACACGGCCTTGTGCCGCCGGACCTGTTCATTCCCCTGGCCGAGCAGAATGGCACCATCATCGCCATCGGCGAATGGGTACTCGACCAAGCCTGCAAACAGCTGCGTGAATGGCATGACCAGGGCTTCATCGACCTGCGCATGGCGGTCAATCTGTCGACGGTGCAACTGCACCATGCCGAGCTGCCGCGGGTGGTGAATAATTTCCTGCAAATGTACCGGCTGCCACCGCGCAGCCTGGAGCTGGAAGTCACCGAAACCGGGCTGATGGAAGACATCACCACCGCAGCCCAGCATCTGCTGAGCCTGCGCCGCTCCGGAGCGCTGATCGCCATCGATGACTTCGGGACCGGCTATTCGTCCCTGAGTTATCTCAAGAGCCTGCCGCTGGACAAGATCAAGATCGACAAGAGCTTCGTCCAGGACCTGCTCGACGATGAAGACGATGCCACCATCGTCCGGGCCATTATCCAGCTGGGTAAAAGCCTGGGTATGCAGGTCATCGCCGAGGGTGTCGAGACCCTCGAGCAAGAAGCCTACATCATTGCCGAGGGCTGCCACGAAGGTCAGGGGTATTACTACAGCAAACCCCTGCCGGCACGGGAACTGGGCATTTACCTGAAGCAGGCACAGCGCAGCCAGGTTTCCATCATCTGACTCTTCCCCCTGGGTCGCCCTGTCGTTGAGGCGCCTGCGATTTTTTGCGGCTGCGCCGGATGGCGGCGGCCCGCATTATTAAATAAGAAATATTTACAGCTGCAACCCTTTACACATAATGCAAATCTTTCGCATTATGTCGCAGCTTTTGCGCACCCTCGCGCCTGTCCCATCCATCACCGAAGCAGGATGTTCGCCATGATTCGTATGCCTCTGGCTACCGCCAGTCTGTTGGCCATCGCTATTTCCCTCGCCGGCTGCGGCGAAGGCAAAGACAAGGCCGCGGCGCCCCAAGCGCCAACGCCTGCCGCCAGCACTGCGGCACCGGTCGCCCCTGCTGCCGCCGGCAAGATCGACGAAGCCGCCGCCAAGGCCGTTGTCGCGCACTATGCCGACATCGTCTATGCGGTCTACAGCGATGCCGAATCCACCGCGAAAACCCTGCAGACCGCCGTCGACGCGTTCCTCGCCAAACCGAACGCCGAAACCCTGAAAGCCGCCAGGGCCGCCTGGGTCGCCGCACGCGTGCCTTACCTGCAGAGCGAAGTATTCCGCTTCGGCAACACCATCATCGACGACTGGGAAGGCCAGGTGAACGCCTGGCCCCTGGACGAGGGCCTGATCGACTACGTCGACAAATCCTACGAGCACGCCTTGGGCAACCCCGGCGCCACCGCCAATATCATCGCCAATACCGAAGTCCAGGTGGGCGAAGACAAGGTCGACGTCAAGGACATCACCCCGGAAAAACTCGCCAGCCTGAACGAGCTGGGCGGTTCCGAGGCCAACGTCGCCACCGGCTACCACGCCATCGAATTCCTGCTGTGGGGCCAAGACCTCAACGGCACCGGCCCAGGTGCCGGCAACCGCCCAGCGTCCGACTACCTGCAAGGCGCCGGCGCCACGGGCGGCCACAATGATCGCCGTCGTGCCTACCTCAAGTCCGTGACCCAACTGCTGGTCAGCGACCTGGAAGAAATGGTCGGCAACTGGAAGCCGGACGTGGCCGACAACTACCGTGCCACCCTGGAAGCCGAGCCGGCCGAAAGCGGCCTGCGCAAGATGCTGTTCGGCATGGGCAGCCTGTCCCTGGGCGAACTGGCCGGGGAGCGCATGAAGGTTTCCCTGGAAGCCAACTCGCCAGAAGACGAGCAGGATTGCTTCAGCGACAACACCCACAACTCGCATTTCTACGATGCCAAAGGCGTGCGTAACGTCTACCTGGGCGAATACACCCGTGCCGACGGCACCAAGATGACCGGTGCCAGCCTGTCGTCCCTGGTGGCCAAGGCCGACCCGGCTGCGGATACCGCGCTCAAGAACGACCTGGCCGACACCGAGGCCAAGATCCAGGTCATGGTCGATCACGCCAACAAGGGTGAGCACTACGACCAACTGATTGCCGCCGGCAACACGGCGGGCAACCAGATCGTACGTGATGCCATCGCCGCACTGGTCAAGCAGACCGGTTCGATCGAACAGGCAGCAGGCAAACTGGGTATCAGCGACCTGAACCCGGACAACGCCGATCACGAGTTCTGATCGACGTTGGCTGGCTGAAAAAGCGACCTTCGGGTCGCTTTTTTTTGCCTGATGCAGGTCAGTTGAAAGAAATAAACTTCAAACAACAACCCCCTGGCGAGGGAGCTTGCTCCCGTTGGGTCGCAAAGCGGCCCTGTTTTTGGGGCTGCTGCGCAGCCCAGCGGGAGCAAGCTCCCTCGCCACAGGGTTCGGCGTTCGTCGGACTCATGTCACTACAACCCCGCAAGCCGTCCCTCGATAAACCGCCGTTCCGGCAGTTGCTGGGTCAACTCCAGCGCTCGTCGATACGCCGTCCTCGCCTCTTCCACTCGCCCCAACTGCCGGCAGAACTCCGCCCGCGCCGAGTGCGCGAGATAGTAGTCCAGCAGCTCACCGCGCTCCAGGATCCCGTCGACCAGGCGCAACCCTTCCAGTGGTCCGTCGCGTTTTGCCAACGCCGCAGCGCGATTAAGCTCGATCACCGGTGACGGCACGGCACGCAGCAATACGTCATAAAGCCCGACGATCTGCGGCCAGTCGGTTTCCTGCGCCGTTGGGGCTTCGGCATGCACCGCGGCAATGGCCGCTTGCAGGCAATAGGGCCCGAAGCGCCGGGTGTTCAACGCCGCTTCCACCAAAGCGCAGCCCTCGGCGATCAGCTCGGTGTCCCACAACGAGCGGTCCTGCTCGTCCAGCAAGATCAGCTCACCCAGCGATGACGTTCGCGCCCGTCGCCGGGAGTCGTGCAGCAGCATCAGCGCGAGCAATCCCATGACCTCGGCTTCGGGCAGCAACTCCATCAGCAGTCGGCCCAGGCGGATGGCTTCGCGGGTGAGTTCCTCGCGCGTCAACTCAGCGCCCATCGAGGCCGAGTAACCTTCGTTGAACACCAGGTAGATCACCCGCAGCACGCTGTCCAGGCGCTCCGGCAGTTCCGCGCGCGAGGGCACTTGATAAGGAATCTTCGCGTAGCGGATCTTTGCCTTGGCCCGCACGATGCGCTGGGCAATGGCTGCCGGAGCGGCCAGGAACGCGCGGGCGATCTGCTCAGTGGTCAGGTCGCAGACCTCCCGCAGCGTCAGCGGCACCTGGGCATCAGCGGCCAGGGCCGGGTGACAACAGGTGAAGATCAGCCGCAAACGATCGTCTTCCACGTCTTCGTCACTCCAATCGACCTGCTCCAACGCTTCGAGCTGGGCGATCAACATCGGCTTTGACGCGGCGAAACGCGCGCGCCTGCGCAGACCGTCGATCGCCTTGAAGCGCCCGGCCGACACCAGCCAGGTTCGCGGGTTATCCGGCACGCCATCGCGCTGCCAGCGCTCGACTGCGATGAAAAAGGCCTCGTGCAAGGCTTCTTCGGCGAGGTCGAAATCCCCCAGCAGGCGAATCAGTGTCGCCAGGATGCGTCGTGAGTCTTGCCAATAAACCTGCTCGACCCGCGCCTTGACCGTTTCGGCCGGCATCAGTCGGGCATGCCCTGGGTGACCAATGCTTCAAGCCGGTCCAGGCTTTGGCCCCAACCTTCATGAAAGCCCATGGCTTCGTGGGCCTGGCGGTCCTCCTCGCTCCAGTGCAGCGCACGGGCGGTGTAGCGGGTCTTGCCCTCCACCTCTTCAAGCAACACCTCGGCGGTCATGAAGGCTTTACCCGAAGGAATCCAGCCAGGCACGAACGCATCGGTGAAGACCAGGCGCTGCGGGGCCATGATTTCCAGGAACACGCCCATGGTCGGGTATTCACTGCCGTCAGGCGCACGCATCAGGGTGCGAAACTGGCCACCCACCCACAAATCCATTTCACATTCCGGCGTGGTCATGCCATGGGGTCCCCACCATTGGACCAGCAAGGCCGGCTCAGTCCAGGCGCGGAAGATTTTCTGGCGCGGCGCATCGATCAATCGGCTGATGGACAGCGCAAAAGGGGCAGGTTTGAGGTTCATCGATGAAATCCTGTTTGTGATTGTTGTTCAGGGGTTCAGTTGGCGCACCGGCCGTACTTCGACGCAGCCGACCCGGGCCGCCGGGATATGGCCGGCGACCTGGATGGCTTCGTTCAGGTCCTTGGCATCGATCAGGTAGAAGCCTGCCAGTTGCTCCTTGGTTTCGGCGAACGGACCGTCGGTGATCGACAGCTTGCCAGCGCGCATGCGCACCGTTGTGGCGGTCTGCACCGACTCCAGGGCCTCGGCAGCGAGCATCCGCCCGCTGCCCTGGATCGACTCGGCATAGGCCATGCACTCTGCGTCCTCCGGACTGTCGGGCGAGTTATGCAGCGTTTGTTCGTTGCTATACACCAGGCATAAGTACTTCATGGAAAGCTCCGTGATCGAACTGATCAACTATGGACGGCAGACGGGCATTTGGCGAAAAACCCGACGATCAGGGCTGCAGGTCGAACAGCGTCGTGCCCGCCATCGGGTCGAACGGAGCGGACCAGTGTTCATGGACAATCCGCCACTGCCCACCGGTACGCTGGTAACAGGCGGTCACGCGCATCCAGCAGGCCTGTTCCTCACCCTTGTCGTTGGTGCCGCCACAGTAGGCCAGCCAATGGGCGAAGGCGATGGTGTCGGCCGGGGTGATGCGCACTTCATGGAAGTCGAACTTGTGCGGGCCGGGGCACATCTCCATGCAGGCCTGCCAATGGGCCCGGTAGGCGGCCTTACCCTTGAATTGCAAGGCCTGGATGGCATCGAACGAGACGATGTCGTCGTCATAGAGGGCCATGACTTTTTCGACGTCCTTGGCCATGACGGCCTGGCGATAAGTGTCGATCAGGTCCTTGATTTCGGTTTCAGTGGCTTGGGTATTCATGGTGAATTCTCCGCAGGTTTTTGTTGAGGACACCCTTAGTCGTTTGGAGAAACGGCGAATCGACAGCCCAAACAAAAATAATCCAAGGACAAAAACTCGCTAGAATCGGCCGCTCATTCTGTCGACAAACAACGGACGTTTTTGTGACCGCCCAACTCGTACCTTACGAAGATCTCACCGCGCTTCAACGCGATCAGGTCGAAGCCATCGAAATCCATGCCGAACAGATCAAGTTCGCAGGCGATATCCATGGTGCCTTGCATACACTACTGTCCAGGCCAAGCCCCGGGGTCAAGGGTTTCGCGCTGCTGGCGGACGGCGTGCCGGTGGCCTTCCTGCTGCTCAAGCGCCCACCGGTCCTGCCCGCCTGGGCCAGCGAGCACAGCGCCACCCTCCATGCGTTGCAAGTGGATCATCGGGCCCAGGGCAAGGGTTATGGCAAGGCCTGCCTGCAAGCGCTGCCCGCCGTCGCGCGAGCGACCTGGCCGGAAATCAGAGGACTTGAGCTATCGGTCGACGCCGACAACGATCCGGCCATCGGCCTGTATACCCGGCTGGGCTGGGTCGACAGCGGCGAGGCGTACAAGGGCCGTATCGGTTATGAGCGGCGGATGGGGTTGGTGTTTTAAGAATCCCTGAGGCGCCCACCGTCCCTGTGGGAGCGGGCTTGCCCGCGAAGGCGTCAGCACATCCGACATTTATGCAAGCTGACCCGCAGCTTTCGCGAGCAAGCTCGCTCCCACAGGGCCTTGTTGATCAGCGCGATTTGAGCGGTATCCAGATCTCCAGGGTGCCTTCGCCGGTCCTGGGGTTGAAGTCATCGCTGTAGCGCTCGAACTCCGGTTCATCCGCGGGTTCGTGGCCGGACTGTGGCAGCCATTCTTTCCAGATGTACTGGAACGTTTGCGGCAACGTCTTCAAGGGGCCCTTATGTTCGAACACCGCGTACTGAGTGGGCTGGAGTTCGATCCAGCGGTACTGCTCCGGTAAATCGTCCAACCGGCTGATTTCCACGCCGGCGATGTATTCGAAACCACCCTTCCCGTCCGGATTGCAACACACGCCATAGGTCACGTCGCTTTTCTGCCCGGGTACGTTACCCAGCCAGGGCAGGAACTTCTCCCAGAGCAAAGGAATATCCTGGGCGGTGTCCTGGGTAAAACGCGCACCAAAGCCGGCGATGAGCTGAAAACGTCCCTGTTCGAAGCGTGGTTCGGCGGTGTAATCGCGTTCGTGCTTTTCCATGCGTCAACACTCCGGGAAACGTGAAGTCGGGCTTTGCAGTATAGAAGCCAAACGGTATTTGCCAGTTTGGTTCGCTCGTCACAACCCGGGCAGGATCGTGGCCGAGGCGCTGGCTACAAACTCGTTGTAACCGGAAACGATCACGTAAACAGCGAAATAACAGAAGATCGCGGCGGATGCCCAATAGGAATACCGCAACAATTTATCCCCCAATAGTTTGCCGCCCTGGGTCGCCGCCAGGCACAGGCCTGCGCTCCACAACAGCCCGGCACAGAGAAAACCGCTGAGAAACAGCGCCGAGCTGAGCAGGGTTCCGCCTCCCGAGCGAGCGATCAAGGTGCCGCCCACAGCGGCGAACCAGAGAATGGCGCTGGGCGATGACATCGCCAGGAAAATTCCCCGAAAGAACTCCTGGCGCGAAGAGTTGCCCTGCACCTCGCCCGCCTCGGCCAGCAGGGCGCTGTGATAGATCGCCGAATGAATCATTTTCGCCGCGAAGTACAGCAGCAGCCCCGAGCCACCGATCCACAGTACCCAGCGCACCGCTTCGTATTGCAGCAGCACGGTCATGCCGGCCAGGGCCAGGATCGCGTAGATCAGATCACCCACGCAGGTGCCCAGGCCCAGGGCGAACCCTTGGAAATACCCGCGCTGCATCGCCAAGGTGATCATGGCGATATTGGCCACGCCAATGTCCAGGCACAGGGAGAGGCTCAGCAGGAAACCGCTGGAAAATTCCATCATTCATTCCGTTCGATTGGGGTGCGGCGAATTCAACTGTCCGCAGCGATCATTGATACGACCGCGCGGCAGGTCGACAGTGTCGTCGAAAATAGTTCTGCGCCGCTACTGGACAATGAGCCATCCGCCCCCTTATCTTGCGCCGCAGGCCACCGCAGTGGCCGACGTCGCTCGGACGGTTCCGGGCGCTCACGTATCTCGAGGCAACAATGGCCGAACAAGGTTCGCCGCGCCGCTTTGCGCGCATCGATCGACTCCCCCCTTATGTATTCAATATCACTGCCGAGCTGAAGATGGCTGCGCGTCGGCGCGGCGAAGACATCATCGACTTGAGCATGGGTAACCCCGACGGCGCCACGCCCCCGCACATCGTCGAGAAACTGGTCACCGTCGCCCAGCGCGAAGACACCCACGGCTACTCCACCTCCAAGGGCATCCCGCGTCTGCGCCGCGCGATTTCGCGCTGGTACAAGGACCGCTACGAGGTGGACATCGACCCGGAAACCGAGGCCATCGTCACCATCGGCTCCAAGGAAGGCCTGGCGCATCTGATGCTGGCGACCCTGGACCAGGGCGACACGGTGCTGGTGCCAAACCCCAGTTATCCGATTCACATCTACGGCGCGGTGATCGCCGGCGCCCAGGTGCGCTCGGTACCGCTGGTGCCAGGGGTGGATTTCTTCGACGAGCTGGAGCGGGCCATTCGCGGCTCGATTCCCAAGCCGAAGATGATGATCCTGGGCTTCCCGTCCAACCCGACCGCGCAATGCGTGGAGCTGGATTTTTTCGAACGGGTCATCGCCCTGGCCAAGCAGTACGACGTGCTGGTGATTCATGACCTGGCCTACGCCGACATCGTCTACGACGGTTGGAAAGCCCCGTCGATCATGCAGGTGCCCGGCGCGAAAGACATCGCGGTGGAGTTTTTCACCCTGTCCAAGAGCTACAACATGGCCGGCTGGCGCATCGGCTTCATGGTCGGCAACCCGGAACTGGTCAGTGCCCTGGCGCGGATCAAGAGCTACCACGACTACGGCACCTTCACCCCGTTGCAGGTGGCGGCCATCGCGGCATTGGAAGGCGACCAGCAATGCGTGCGCGACATCGCCGAGCAGTACCGCCAGCGCCGCAACGTGCTGGTCAAGGGCCTGCATGAACTGGGCTGGATGGTGGAAAACCCCAAGGCGTCGATGTACGTCTGGGCCAAGATTCCCGAGGCCTATGCGCACCTGGGTTCACTGGAATTTGCCAAGAAGCTGCTGGCCGAAGCCAAGGTCTGCGTCTCGCCGGGGGTGGGCTTCGGTGAATATGGGGACGATCACGTGCGCTTTGCGCTGATCGAGAACCAGGACCGGATTCGCCAGGCTGTGCGTGGGATTCGCGCGATGTTCCGGGCCGATGGGTTGGTACACAAACCTGGCGCCTGATGCAAAACCCAGTGTGGGTAACTGGATTTATTGATCACCAGAAACCACTGTGGGAGCGGGCTTGCTCGCGAAAGCGATATGACAGTCAACCCATTTGTTGACTGTCAGTCTGCCTTCGCGAGCAAGCCCGCTCCCACCACATTGGCGACGATGTGATGGGTCAGACCACCAGCGACAACAGCAGGATGAAGATCAGCCCTACCACGGACAGGATGGTTTCCATTGCTGTCCAGGTCTTGAAGGTTTCGGCCACGGTCATGTTGAAGTACTGCTTGACCAGCCAGAAGCCTGCATCGTTAACGTGGGACAGGATCAACGAACCGGCACCGGTCGCCAGGACCAGCAGCTCACGGTTCACGCCCGGGATCATCCCGACCACTGGCACCACGATCCCGGCACCGGTGATGGTTGCCACGGTCGCCGAACCTGTGGCAATGCGGATCACCGCCGCCACCAGCCAGGCCAACAGGATCGGGGAGATCTGCGCACTCACCGCCATATGGCCGATCACGTCGCCGACGCCACTGGTCACCAGCATCTGCTTGAAGCCACCACCGGCACCGATGATCAGGATGATCGCGGCGGTTGGCGCCAGGCTCGCGTCCAGCCATTTGAGCATCTGGCTGGAGCCAATGCCCTGCTTGTAGCCGAAGGTGTACAGCGACAGCAGCAACGCCAGCAGCAGTGCGGAAATCGGGTGACCGATCAGGTCCATGAACGTGCGGAAGAAGTTGCCGTCCGGCAGCGCTACGTCAGCGAAGGTCTTGAGTAGCATCAAGAACACGGGCGAGAGCACGGTGACCAGCGTGATGCCGAAGCTCGGCAGGTCGGCGGCATTCGTTTCGCGGGCCAGTTGATCCACCAGTTCCTGATTCGGATGGCCGGGGATGTGCTTGGCGATGAACGTACCGTAGATCGGCCCGGCAATGATGGCCGTGGGCAGCGCCACGATCAGGCCGTAGAGAATGGTTTTACCGATATCGGCGCCAAACACGCCAATCGCCAGCAGCGGACCCGGGTGCGGCGGCACCAGGCCGTGCACCGCCGACAGGCCAGCCAGCAGCGGGATACCGATCTTGATGATCGAGACGCCGGTGCGGCGCGCCACGATGAACACCAGAGGGATCAGCAACACAAAGCCAATCTCAAAGAACAGCGGGATGCCCACCAGGAATGCGGCGAACATCATCGCCCACTGCACTTTGTCTTTGCCGAAGGCGCGGATCAGGGTCTGGGCGATCTGATCGGCCCCGCCCGACTCGGCCATCATTTTGCCGAGCATCGTGCCCAGCGCCAGGATGATGCCGACAAAGCCCAGCACGCCACCGAAGCCGTCCTGGAACGCCTTGATGATAGTGCCGATCGGCATGCCCGACGTCAGGCCGAGAAAAGCCGCGGCGATGATCAGGGCGAGGAACGGATGAAGCTTGAACTTGGTGATGAGGACGATGAGTCCGATCACCGTGACCACTGCATCCAGCAGTAGAAACGACTCGTGGGACATGCCAAACATGGGGGTGTCTCCTGATTTGTTGTTGTTATTGAAGCAGTTATTTTTAAGTCACCGGGACAGCGCTATCTTTCTGACGCAAATTTTTCCAGCGTTCAGCTGGCAAGCTTCAGCCCATGAGCCAGCCACCAGACATACGCCTGCTGGGCCAATTCCTCGATGCTGTGGTTGGATGCGTCCAGAGCCAGGGTCAGGGGCTCGCCGACAGGGGATTCGAGGGTGGCAAACTGGCTGTCGATCAGTGTGGATGGCATGAAATGGCCGGGCCGATGGGAAACCCGGTCAGCGGCCACTTCGGGGGTGAGTTCGAGGAAGACAAAGCCCAGGCCGGGCAAGGCGCTGCGCAGACGTTCGCGATAACTGTGCTTGAGGGCCGAGCAGGTCAGCACCGGGCGCTCGCCCGTGGCGTCGACACGGCGCAACTCGTCGCACAGGCTGTCGAGCCAGCCGGCGCGGTCGTCGTCGTTCAGGGGAATACCGGCGCTCATCTTCTGGATGTTGGCCGCAGGGTGGAACGTGTCGCCTTCGATGGCAGTGGCGCCGCTCAAATGGCACAGGGCCTGGCTGACGCAAGTTTTGCCGCAACCGGCAACGCCCATGATGACCAGGGCGGTGATGGGATTGTTCATGTAACACCTCAGCGCGCAGACAGCGCTACCTTTGCCAGTTATGACACCGCAACAAAAGCAGAAGTTGCCGACGCCTTCTTGTCATTATTTGTGGTTGCAGCATGTTCGTACACGACACTCACGGATGGGGCTCAGGCAAACCCCGCTCACGCATTTGCAGCCGCGTCGAGACAGCGCTACCTTAGTGCCTTGATTTTTGTTTGGCAAGCCACCCTGATGACCGTCCCTAAAAACGATAAGAATACTCGCACCACCGGTCGCCCCACGCTCAACGAAGTCGCACGCCTGGCCGGTGTCAGCCCCATCACCGCCTCCCGCGCCCTGCGCGGCGTCAGTACTGTCGCCGCAGAGCTGGTAGAAAAAGTCCGCCAGGCGGCCCGGGAACTCAACTACGTCGTCAACCCCGCCGCCCGCGCACTGGCTTCGGCCCAGAGCCATTCGGTGGTGGTGCTGGTGCCGTCGTTGTCCAACCTGTTGTTCATCGACACCCTGGAAGCCATCCATCGGGTGCTGCGGCCCAAGGGTTTTGAAGTGGTGATCGGCAACTATCACTACTCCCGGGACGAGGAAGAAGACCTGCTGCGCCATTACATGGCCTATCAACCCCGGGGTTTGCTGCTGACCGGCTTCGACCGCACTGAAAGCGCCCGGCGCATGATCGAGGCCAGCAACATTCCCTGCGTGTATATGATGGAACTGGACCCTGGCGCCGGGCTCAATTGCGTGGGTTTCTCCCAACTCAAGGCCGGCGAGACGGCGGCCGAGCACCTGATTTCCAAGGGCCGCAAGCGCTTGGCCTACATCGGCGCGCAACTGGACCAGCGCACCCTGCTGCGCGGCGAAGGTTTCCGTCGCGCGTTGCAAAAAGCCGGGTTGTATGACCCTGACCTCGAATTGCTGACGCCTCGCCCATCATCGGTGGGCCTGGGCGGCGAGTTGTTCCTGCAACTGCTCGACAGCCACCCGGATGTCGATGCGATCTTCTTCGGCAACGATGACTTGGCCCACGGCGCCCTGTTCGAAGCACTGCGCTGCGGCATCAAGATTCCCGAGCAAGTCTCGGTCCTCGGCTTCAACGACCTGCCCGCCTCGGCGCACATGGTGCCGCGCCTGAGCAGTATCAGCACGCCCCGTGAAGCCATCGGCCGCCGCGCCGCCGAGCAGATGTTGACGCTGATGGCGGGCAATCGCATTGCCCAACCGGTGGTGGACATGGGCTTTGAACTCAAGGTTCGCGAAAGCACCTGAGCCTCCAGTGCGAAAGCGGTCGATCCATGCCGTCCCGCGGCAACGGTTGGCCGCCCCGTCCTCGTCTCTCGTAGCCGCAACCGCTCAAACCCGTGGCCCGCAGCGACGGCACGGGAATTGCTCCTGTTCATCGCTCAGTCATTACCTACAGGTAGTCATCATGTTGGTCAGTGCAAAACAGCAAGCCATGATCTTGCCCCTCAAACGCCCGGGCGAAGATCCCACCGCCGAAGCCGCCAGCGGCCTGCAAAGCGCCGCATTGCAGGCGTTGCGCGATAATGTCCAGGCCCAAGCCAGCCAGGCCAGCACCCAGGTACAGGATTCTTTCACCCAACGGGCCACGCAACAGGTCAACGCGGCAACGGCCATCAGCGATAACGTGGACGAGGCGTTCGCCAAGACTCGCGTGCAATTGCAGGCCGGTGCTTCGCCAGCGTCCGAAACCGTGGCGTCTGCGGGTTCTGCAACAGCAGAGTTCAAGGAATACATGAGCAAGACGCCTGAACAGCGCCTGCGCGACAGCATTCTTGAAGAGATGGGCATTTCGCAGGAAGAATTCGAGGCGATGCCGCCAGAGAAGCAGATGGCGGTCAGTCAGGAAATTGCCCAGCGCATGCAGGACAAATCGGCGGTGGCCCAGGTCGAGAAAACCCAGGCCAGTCACGCCAATGACAAAGAACCCGCCGTGGACATGTTCCTGGCGTCACTCTGAGCCTTGGCGCCAAGGCGACCGGCGTGAACTGAGTTGGGGCCGCAGCCCCAGCTCAGGCCTGTGGAGGCGATGCGGCTCAATGACCGAACAGGTTCACCTTCTTGGCCTTTTTGTCAGCGCGTTTTTCGTCGGCGCTTTTCGCTGGCTTTTTCTTAGCCGCTTTTTTCGAATCCATGCCTTTGGCCATGATCAGTGCTCCACTCATACGGGGTGTGTAAATCAGGTATACACCTATCGCCGCTCGCACGTTCTTTTATAATCGCCCTCCCCTTATCGTCCCGACCCAGCCATGTCCGAAATCCAGTACACACAACTTCAGGAATCATTGTGGCCGCTGATGAACAAGTTCTATCGCGCGCACCAGTCTTCGATGAAAGCGGTGCGTGACGCCCAGCTGTGGGCGGCGCGGCGCGATGAAATCGTCGCCGCCCTGTGCCTGCGGCCGGTGGCGGGCGGACATTGGTTGACGGGACTGTTTGTCGATCCGGCGTACCGTGCGCAGGGCATCGCCGCGCAATTGATGGCCGAAGCGGTGAAAGGTGTGAATGAGCCGGTGTGGCTCTTTTGCCACCCCGACTTGCGCGGGTTTTATGAGCGGCGTGGTTTCAGCTTCGACCCCGAACTGCCCTATGCGATGGCCGAACGCCTGAGCCGGTATGCGCGCAGCAAGCCGATGATTGCAATGGGGCTTGCGCCACATACACAATCCTAAAGTTCAATACAGATCCAATGTGGGAGCGGGCTTGCTCGCGAAAACGGCGGCACATTCAACATCCATGCAAGCTGACCTACCGCTTTCGCGAGCAAGCCCGCTCCCACAAGTTCTGTGGTGGATGATCAATCGTCTACAGCGGGGTCCAGGTCCGGGAACATCACCTCGGTGAACCCGAACTTGCTGAAGTCGCTGATACGCGACGGGTACAAGCGCCCGATCAGGTGGTCGCATTCATGCTGCACCACCCGAGCATGAAACCCTGAGGCCGTGCGCACGATCGGTTCGCCCTTGGGGTCGAACCCTTCGTAGCGGATGTGCTGGTAGCGTTCCACCGCACCGCGCAGGCCCGGCACCGACAGGCACCCTTCGAAGCCCTCCTCCATCAAGGGGCTTAGCGGTGTAATCAGTGGGTTGATCAGGATCGTCTGGGGCACCGCCTCCGCGTCGGGGTAGCGCTCGCTGTGCTCGAAGCCGAAGATCACCAGTTGCAGGTCCACGCCGATCTGCGGCGCCGCCAGACCGACGCCGCCAACGCTTTCCATGGTCTGGAACATGTCATCGATCAGTTGCCACAACTGCGGGCTGTCGAACATTTCGACGGGCACCGGCGGGGCAATGCGCAGCAGGCGTTCATCGCCCATCTTCAGGATTTCACGAATCATGGTCGGGCTTCGTCAGGGTGAGTGTGAGGGATGGAATGGTCGCGCCCCAGGCCCGAAACATGTTGTTTTTCATGCTCGCCGGGGTGTTTTTCGCCAGGGTCCTTGCCCTCGGCGGACATGTGCTCGATGACCGCGTTCATCTCCGCGCCGAGCAACAGCACCGCCGAGGAAATGTAGAAGTACAGCAGCAGCACGATGATCGCGCCGATGCTGCCATACATGGCGTTGTAGTTGGCGAATGTCTTGACGTAAAACGCGAAGCCCAGGGAGGCGATGATCCAGACGACCACCGCCAGCACCGACCCCGGCGTGATGAAGCGAAACTCCTGTTTTACGTCGGGCATCACGTAATAGATCAGCGCCACGGCAACCATCAGCAAGAACACGATCACCGGCCAGCGCACGATCGTCCAGAGCGTGACGATGAATTCCTCCAGACCGACCTGGGCCGCAATCCAACCCATCACCTGCGGTCCGAGGACCATCAAGGCAGCGGCGGCCAGGAGCATCCCGGCGATACCGACCGTATAAAAAATCGACAACGGAAAGCGTTTCCAGGCCGGACGACCCTCTACCACATCGTAGGCGGCATTCATCGCGCTCATCATCAACCGCACGCCCGCCGAGGCGGTCCACAGCGCGATGACGATACCCACCGACAACAAGCCGCCCTTGGATTGCTGGAGTTGGTCGATTACCGGATTGACCTGCTCCAAGGCCTGGGGCGGCAGTACCAGTTCCGATTGCAGGCGCAGCCAGGAGAAGAAGTCCGGTAAGTGCAGGAAGCCGATCAAGGCGATCAGGAAGAGAATAAAGGGGAACAGTGAAAACAACATCTGGTAGGCCAATGCCGAGGCGTACGTCGACATCTCGTCATCGAGAAACTCGGTCACGGTGCGCATCATCACACGATGCAGGGGTAAGCCTTTCAAGGCCGAAAACATCATGTGCGTCTCCTTTCGCCGCAAAAAGGGTGGTCGCAAGGCGACTCAAGGGCCGTTATTTACAACAAAGTAGCCTGTTTGGCGACTTTGGAGCAATTTCGTCGTTTTGCCGCAGACGCTGAATTGACCGACGATTGACGGGGCAAGTTTCATTGTTAGTAAGGGCGGGGCTTTATGTTTGGCTGGTAACCGTCGAGAATGCCCCACGTGTCAGGCTCTGGCCTGAAGCTCCAATCCCGTAGGAACGTTATGAAACTCGATAAAAAGCAGGCCATTGCCCGCAGAAACCAGGAACTGGGCGGCGCCGTACTGGGCGTCAACAATTGCCATTTCAGCGAATTGAACCGCAACCGCAACATTTTCTGGTTCGATATCCCGGTGGCCCGCCTGGCCATCGGTCAGTACGAATGGATCCACCTGCTGCTGCATACGCCAGCGACCGATGAATTGCTGCATTTGAAAGTGCCAACAGTGTTCCTGCGGGAAAAAATGGAAGGCCTGGAAGTGCGCAACCAGGGCAAGCGCAAGGCGGCCCTGAGCCTGGAATTGAGTGCCGATAAGGATTCCTATCTGCAGGATATGCGTCCGGGTGGTACTAACGTGGATTTCGCGCAGTTTCGGTTGTAACCAGGTCCGAGAGGCACCGATTCCCTCGCCACACAAGCATCCTTGTCCCAGGAAATCGAAGCCAACGAAAAGCCCCGCATTCGCGGGGCTTTTGCTTCATATCGGGCTTACTTCTTCAGACCCAACTTCCTGAGCTCTTCATCACGCAACTCACGCCGCAGGATCTTGCCCACGTTGGTGGTTGGCAGCGCATCACGGAACTCCACCGACTTCGGCACCTTGTAGCCGGTGAGGTTGGCACGCATGTGCTCCATGACCTGCTCCTTGGTCAACGTGACGCCCGGCCGCGCAACGATGAAAATCTTGATCGCCTCACCAGACTTCTCGTCCGGCACGCCGATAGCCGCACATTGCAGCACGCCCGGCAAGGTCGCCAACACGTCTTCCAGCTCGTTGGGGTACACGTTGAAGCCAGAGATCAGGATCATGTCCTTCTTGCGGTCGACGATGCGCATGTAGCCGTCCGGCTGGATTACGGCGATGTCGCCGGTCTTGAGCCAGCCTTCGCTGTCGAGGATCTCGTCGGTGGCGTCCTGGCGCTGCCAGTACCCCTTCATGACCTGCGGACCTTTTACGCACAATTCGCCGACTTCGCCCAATGGCTGCTCGACACCCGCATCGTTGATGATTTTGCACAGCGTCGACGGCACCGGGATACCGATGGTGCCGACCTGGATGTTCTGGATCGGGTTGACGGTGGCCACCGGGCTGGTTTCGGTCATGCCGTAGCCTTCGCAGATCGGGCAACCGGTGACCGCTTTCCAGCGCTCGGCCGCCGCCAGTTGCAGGGCCATGCCGCCGGACAAGGTGACTTTCAGCGCCGAGAAATCCAGTTTGCGGAAGGCTTCGTTGTTGCACAGGGCCACGAACAGCGTGTTGAGGCCGACGAAACCGCTGAATTTCCACTTCGACAGTTCCTTGACCATCGCCGAGAGGTCCCGCGGGTTGCTGATCAGGATGTTGTGGTTGCCGATTAACATCATCGCCATGCAATGGAAGGTGAACGCGTAGATGTGGTACAGCGGCAGCGGTGTGATCAGTACCTCGCAACCTTCGTTGAGGTTGGAGCCCATCAGTGCCTTGCACTGCAGCATGTTCGCCACCAGGTTGCGGTGGGAGAGCATCGCGCCCTTGGCCACGCCGGTGGTGCCGCCGGTGTATTGCAATACGGCCACGTCGTCGCTGGTGGGATTGGCTTCGCTCACCGGTTGGCCGTGGCCTTTGCGCAGCACGTCGTTGAACTTGATGGCCTTGGGCAGGTGATAGGCCGGCACCATCTTCTTCACGTACTTGATCACGCTGTTGATCAGCAGGCGCTTGAGCGGTGGCAGCAGATCGGCGACTTCCGTGACGATGACGTGCTTGACGCTCGTCTTGGGCACCACGGCCTCGGCCAGGTGCGCCATGTTTGCCAGGCAGACCAACGCCTTGGCGCCAGAGTCGTTGAACTGGTGTTCCATTTCCCGCGCGGTATACAGCGGGTTGGTATTGACCACGATAAGCCCGGCGCGGATCGCACCGAACACAGCCACCGGGTACTGGAGAACGTTAGGCAGTTGCACGGCGATTCGATCGCCCGGCTGCAAATCGGTATGCTGTTGCAGATAGGCAGCAAAGGCACCGGACAACTCGTAGAGTTCACCGTAGGTGATCGTCTTGCCGAGGTTGCTGAACGCCGGCTTGTTGGCAAAGCGTTGGCAGGACTGCTTCAACACCGCCTGAATATTCGGATACTCGTCTGGATTGATGTCGGCAGCAATCCCAGCTGGGTACTTATCCTTCCAAAAGTCTTCGATCATGGAAGCCCACTCCTCAGCAACGCGAATTCTCACCGCATTTGATGCGATTATTATTGGTGTGTGTTTATTGGTGATCTGGCTTGAATCAAGGCCGAGAAGTCCCAAAAGCGCGCCGAGAGTAGCAGCTTTGCCAAGGGTCGCCTAGAGCCAAAAACGGCCCCTACAGTCATGAACATGACTTAAGACTATCTTATGGTCACTTTTAGAGTAAAAAATCTAGAGCTTCTAGAAGCGCTCTAAATGACCTCAGTTGAAATACAAAAATGTGAGAGCGAGCTTGCTCGCGATAACGGTCTGTCAGCCCATCTCATTCAGGCTGACCACCGCTATCGCGAGCAAGCTCGCTCCCACAGATTTTCAGTGAAACGAACACCTTCTACATCAGGCGATGTCCCGCAGTTCCCGTCGCAGGATCTTGCCCACCGGCGTCATCGGCAACGACTCCCGCAGCACGATGTGCTTGGGAATCTTGTAGCCCGTGAAGTTCTCCTTGCAGTAGGCCTTGAGCTCCTCAAGGCTGACTCCCGTCTCGCGCGCCACCACGAACAGTTTCACCGCTTCGCCCGAGCGCTCGTCCGGCACACCGATCACCGCGCAACTGGCGACTTTCGGGTGGGCCATGACCACGTCTTCAATTTCGTTGGGGTACACGTTGAAACCGGACACGATGATCATGTCCTTCTTGCGGTCGACAATACGCACAAACCCGTCCGGGTCGATGACCGCGATGTCGCCGGACTTGAACCAGCCCTCGCTGTCCAGCACTTCGGCCGTGGCTTCGGGCTTGTTCCAGTAGCCCTTCATGATCTGCGGCCCCTTGATGCACAGCTCGCCACGCTCGCCCAGTGGCTGCTCGACACCGTCGTCGTTGATCACTTTCATAAGTGTGCCCGGCACCGGCAGCCCCACCGTGCCCAACCGGGACTTACCGCCATAGGGGTTGGCACAGGCCACCGGCGAGGTTTCGGTCAAGCCATAGCCTTCGGTGATACCGCAACCGGTTATCTGCTCCCAGCGCTCGGCGGTGGCCTTGACCAGGGCGGTCCCACCGGAATTGGTGACCTTGAGGTGGGAAAAATCCAGGGTCTTGAAATCTGGATGGTCCATCAGCGCCACGAACAGCGTGTTGAGCCCCAGCAGCAACGAAAAACGCCAGTTCTTCAGTTCCTTGATGAAGCCGCCGATGTCCCGCGGGTTGGTGATCAGCACGTTGTGGTTGCCGGTGACCATCATGCACATGCAATTGGCTGTGAAAGCATAGATATGGTACAGCGGCAGCGGCGCGATCATGACTTCCTGGCCCTCGCGCAGCAGTGCTTGGCCGTCGTCGCCGATCTGCCCGAGGCACGCCCGGGCCTGCTGCATGTTGGCCACCAGGTTACCGTGGGTCAGCATCGCCCCCTTTGCCAGCCCGGTGGTGCCGCCGGTGTATTGCAGCACCGCGATATCTTCGAGGCTGACCTTCAGCGGCTTGATGCCCTGGCCACGCCCCAGGCGCAAGGCACTCTTGAAGGAAATGGCCTGGGGCAGCGAATAGTCCGGGACCATCTTCTTGACCTTGCTCACCATCGTGTTCACCAGCCAACCCTTGGCGGTGGGCATCAGGTCGCCCATTTTCGCTTCGATCAGGTATTGCAGGTCGGTGTCGGGCAGGACCTCTTGGACTTTCTGCCCGAACAGGTTCAGGTACACCAGCGCCCGGGCCCCGGAATCCTTGAATTGGTGGCGCATTTCCCGCGGGGTATACAGCGGGTTGGTGTTGACTACGATCAGCCCCGCACGCAAGGCACCGAATACCGCGATCGGGTATTGCAGCACGTTGGGCATCTGCACCGCGATACGGTCACCCGGGGCCAAGTCGGTGTGAGCCTGCAGATAGCCGGCGAAAGCCGCGCTGTAGCGTTCGAGCTCGGCATACGTGAGGGTCACCCCCATGTTGCTGAACGCTGGACGATCGGCGAATCTCTTGCAGGAACGCTCGAACACCTCGACAACCGACTTGTAGGCCCCATGGTCGATATCCAGGGGCACGCCGGCCGGGCGTTTGTCATTCCAGAAATCAGGCTGCATTGTTTTTATCCTCTTACCTGAGCGAATCCGGGCCGCGTCTGTATCGCTTGCAGAGGCGGAACTCCCTGGGACACTAGCAGTTATGGCGTATCAGGCAAATATGGCGGCCTGCGTCATAGATTGTGTGAATCTTCCTGCCTTGGCGTGGGCTGATCAGGCGAGACGCAGCGGATGAGCTATACAATGCAGCGACACTGCGCAAAGGAACCGCCATGATCCACCAAACGTTCTGGCTGACCGCGACCGACCACAGCCGCCTGTTCGTCAACCAATGGCTGCCTGACACCGCGCCCGAGGCGCTGGTCATGCTGGCACACGGGATGGCCGAACACAGCGGCCGCTACGCACGCCTGGCCCAGGCCCTGTGCGACGAAGGCTACGGCGTCTACGCTGCGGACTTGCGCGGCCATGGCAAGACCGGCCAGGCAATGATTCTCGGCCATTTTGCAGATGCGGGCGGTTGGGCCAAGGTGGTGGGTGACCTGGCCAGCCTCAATCATCACATCGGCCAGCAACATCCCGATACGCCCGTGGTGCTGCTGGGTCACAGCATGGGCAGCTACATCGCCCAGGGCTACTTGCTGCATCACAGCGCCAGCCTGCACGGGGCGATTCTCAGTGGTTCCAATTTCCAGCCTGTGGCGCTTTATCGGGCGGCTCGGCTGATCGCCCGCTTCGAACGTCGACGCCAGGGTGCCACGGGGCGCAGCGCCTTGATCGAGTGGCTGTCGTTCGGCAGCTTCAACAAGAAATTCAAACCGGCGCGCACCCCCTTCGACTGGCTCAGCCGCGACCCGACCGAAGTCGACAAATACGTCCACGACCCGCTGTGCGGCTTTCGCTGCACCAATCAACTGTGGGTCGATCTGCTCGGCGGGTTGCAGCAAATCAGCAAAGCGTCCAATCTCGCCCAGATCGATCCGGGCCTGCCCGTGTTGGTGATCGGCGGTGAATGTGATCCGGTGAGCGAAGGCAAGCGTCTGAAGGATCTGGCCGACGCCCTGCGCGACGCCGGCAGCCGGAACCTGCAACTGACGATTTACCCACAGGCCCGACACGAATTGTTCAACGAAACCAACCGCGACGAAGTGACGGCCGACGTGCTGGCCTGGATTGCCCAGGCACTGAGCCACAAGCGACCGCCACGAAGCGAGTAGGTTTTGCAGCGTTTTCCTTTACCCGTCACAGGATTTGAGACAGATGACCCAGGTTACCAATATCCCTTACGAAGCCCTCGAAGTCGGCCAGACCGCGAGCTACAGCAAGACCGTCGAAGAGCGCGACATTCAGTTGTTCGCCGCGATGTCCGGCGATCACAACCCGGTGCACCTGGACGCCGAATTCGCGGCGGCAAGCATGTTCAAGGAGCGCATCGCCCATGGCATGTTCAGCGGGGCGCTGATCAGCGCGGCGGTGGCTTGCGAGTTGCCTGGCCCGGGCACCATCTACATCGGCCAGCAGATGAGCTTCCAGAAACCGGTCAAGATCGGTGACACCCTGACTGTGCGCCTGGAAATCCTGGAGAAACTGCCAAAATTCCGTGTGCGCATCGCCACGCGTGTATTCAATCAGCGCGATGAGCTGGTAGTGGATGGCGAAGCCGAAATCCTCGCGCCACGCAAGCAACAGACCGTGACGCTGCCGACGTTGCCGGCGATCACTGTCGGTTGAATCGATGAAGCGAAGCGTTTTTCCGTGGCGAGGGAGCTTGCTCCCGCTCGGCGGCGAAGCCGTCGTAAAAAATCGACCGCGTTTGATCAGATCAAATAAGGTCGATTTTTTGGGGGGCTTCGCCCCCAGCGGGAGCAAGCTCCCTCGCCACGGGTGATCGCGGCGCGACAACTATTGATGGCCCTCCTGCACCTGCACGCTCGCCGTCATCCCGGCACTCAGGCTTACCCCTTCGGGCACCTTGTCCAGTTTGATCCGCACCGGTATGCGTTGGGCCAGGCGTACCCAACTGAAGGTCGGCTCGACCTCGGCCAGTAGCTGCGCATCGGGGTTGGTGTTGCGGTCGGTAATCCCCCGGCTGATGCTTTCGACATGACCTTCCAGCGCATGGTCGGCGCTCATCAGCCAGACCTTGACCGCATCACCCACGCGGATCCTTGGCAGTTTGGTTTCTTCAAAATAAGCCTGCACGTAGAACGTCGAGTCATCGATCAGCGCCATGACCGGTTGCCCGGCGTTTACATAGTTGCCTTCGGCCAGGCGCAGGTTGGTGATGTGGCCGCTGCGTGGAGCCAGTACCTGGCTGCGGGCCAGATTGAGTTCGGCCACCTTGGCCTCGGCCTGGGCTTCGCGCAGTTCGCCCCGGGCAATGCCGGCGTTGATCTGGGCGTTCTCGCGCAGTTCAGCACTGATGGCCTGGGGCCCCAGGGCGGCGCGACGGCTGGCTTCGTGCTCGCGCAGGCTCAGTTGCTGCTGGCGTGTCTGAACCACCGCCCGAGCCTTCTCCACCGCCGCCTCGAAGCGCTCGCGATCGATGTCCAGCAACAGGTCGCCAGCCTTCACCTGCTGGTTATCCACAGCCTTGAGCTCACGCACCCAACCCGACACGTCCGGCGCAATCACCACCACATCGGCACGAATTCGCGCATCGCGCGTCCAGGGCGTCAGCATGTAGTACTGCCACAGGTGAAACCCGGCGAAGATCGCCACAGCCACCACGCACAGCGTGACGGCAACACGTACGGAGGTACGCATGTTCAACTCCTAGAGTGGCCCGAGGACCACGGTAATGACAGTCAGGACACAAACATACAGGGCGCAGTCGAACAAGGCTTCGTGCCAGATCCAGCGCCCGGCCGGCACAAGGCTGAGCAACAGGCGCAGCGCACCGGTCACCAGCAACGCCAGCACCACATAAACCAGGAAGGGGCTGAGCAGCACCCCGCCGATCGACCACTCACGCAAGCCCATGGTTGTGCTCCCGTCCTTCAGGTTCATGCTGGCGGCACCAGGCGCGCCAGCTGCTTTGCAATTGCACCACGGCGCCCTGGGCCAACTTCAGCGCATCATTGGGTGGCTGGGCCGCCAGGACTTCCAGGAACTCGGTGCTCGCCGGTGCCAGGGCATCGGCCTGGTCACCGGCCGGACCGTGTTCGAGCGCTTCTTCCAGCGCTTCGAAATAACGGCGCTGCGCCACGCTATCGGGTATCTGGGCCACGGCCAGACTCAGCCGCAAGTGCAACAGTTCGTCGCCGATGTCCAGGCCCAGCAAGCCATCATCCCAACGGCTGCGTGCCTGCACCGGCAGCTCGGGATAATGCCGCGCCAGCTGTAGCAAGCGGTCGGCCATGCGTCCGCCGAACCAGCTCTCGGCGCCGCGCAGGCTGCGATGGGTCAGGCGCACCAGATCGTCGAGGGTCGCAGCCAACAAACGCCGACTGTGCCAGGCCGGGTTACGCAAAATCAGCAGGTTGAACGCCAGTACGGCCGCGCCTACACCGATCACCATCGCCTGGGCGTTGTTGAAGAACGCCGCCACGTCATATTTCATGGCGTTGAGCGGCGACACCAGCACCACGAAATGCAGGCAGAACGAGGTCGCGGTGGCGAAAATCTGCGGCTTGGCCATGCCCAGTGCGCCAAAAAACAATGGCACGCCCATGGCCATGCACAGCATCGCGAAACTGCTCCATTGCGGCAGGACGATCTCACCGATGACAAACGCCGTCGGCACCGCCAACAGAATGCCGCGCAAGAAACTCAGGCCGATCTGCGCACCGTTTTCACGACTGGCAAACAGGCTGCACACCACGCAAGTGAGCACCAGGGCACCCGAAGCGGCAGGCCATGCCGTTGCCAGCCAGAAACTGGCCACCGCCAGGAATGCCAGGGCGCTGCGGGCACCAAAGACCATGGCCAGGGACAGGTCACGGTGCGGAGCCAGGGTCCGTGGAGGATCCGCCGCCGCCCTGCCCTCCTGTACCGCTGCCAGCGCGGCGCAGGCCGCCAGGGCGGTGTCGAGCAACAGGGCGAGCCGGGCCAGGCAATAACTCTGCGCCGAGCTGAAACCGGCGTCGTGAGATGCGTCCAGCAACTGCGGCCGCAAGGCTTGCAGGGTCGCGCTGTCGGCGTCGAGGGCTTGCTGCACCTCGCTCATCCACGGCTGCAAGGCCTCGGCCTCTTCGGGCTCGAGTTGCTTCCACTGGCGCCGCACGGAGCGGGCGATACGCAGCAGCATCAATAATTTCTGGCTCAGACCACTGATGGCCCGGGCCCGTTGCCGGCCAAGGCTGCCTTCAAACCAGGCGTGTTCGCGCTGGGCGTCCACCGCGACAATCTTGCCAAGGATTTCCAGCAAGCCTTTACGGGCCTGCGCGTCGCCGGCCAGGGTGGCCCGTGCCGCTTGCATGCCGCTCTGCCAGGCCGCACGGGCCTGACCCGCCAATTGCCGCTCGACCCGCAACGGCCAGAGCAAGGCACTGGCCGCCGTGGCGCAAACGATGCCCAGGCTGATTTCAGTGCAACGCGCCACCGCCTGATCGAACACACTCAACGGATGGGAAATGGCCGGCAAGGCAATGATCGCCACCGTGTAGCCGGCCAGCACGAATGAATAGGACCAGGCGCTGCGCAACAGCGTGGAACACGCCGTGCACAGGCCCAGCCACAGCGCCAGGGCGAGGAGGAACAACCACGGCGCCTGGGCGAACAGCCCCATGAACACCACCGACATGACGGTGCCCACCAACGTGCCGAGCAATCGCGCCAAACCCTTTTGCACCACCATCCCGGAGAGCGGCTGGGCCACGATGAACGCGGTCATCAAGGCCCAGGATGGCTGTTCCAAGCCCCAGCGCAAGGCCAGCCACAGCGCCAACCCGCCACCCAATACGGTTTTGATGGCGAACTGCACGGCGAGGCGGTCGGGGGCGAACAAGGCCTGGAAGGTAATGGGCACGCGAAAAACTCTGATGGGGACGCAATAACGATAGATGCAATATGGGGTGATTGGCCGGTGCAATTATTAGCTAGCTAACTATGTAGCGTCCATAGGTGATTACCAACGGATTTAACAACACACTTTTCTGGCGGACGCTTCATTTGCCCTAAGCTGGAATAACGACCCACAAAAAAACGCCAGGCTGGCTGGCGTTTTTTTCACATCAAGGCGCGTTTAGCTGGCGCGTGCCTGGTTACGCAGTGCCTTGACCTGGTCATGGTTGCGTTGCACGCCGTGGTACTGGCGCTCGACCAGATCACGAATACCCACCAGGTTGTGCTTGGTGATTTTTTCCAGCGCTTCCTTATAGGCCTTGAGCGCATGGTCTTCGCCGCGCTCGGCTTCGTTGAGCACTGCTTCTTCGTCCTTGCCGGTGAACATGGATTTCACGTCTACCCAGCGACGGTGCAAGTCACCGCTGACACTGGTGGAAGTTTCCGGATCACCGCCCAGCGAACGCACGGCCGCTTGCAGTTCGGCCGCGGCAGTCGCGCAATCGGCAGAACGCTTGACGAACAGAGCCTTGAGTTCTGGGTGCTTGATGTCTTCAGCGCAGGTCTTGAACCCTTCCTGACCATCCTTGCTGGTCTCGATCAGGTCGTTCAGGACGGAGATGGATTCTTTATTGATGTCGGTCATTTTTCAGTTCCTTTGCTGGTGAATAAAACCTGCAAGGGATATTGCATCGGCCGTGCCAGCCGCGTAACGAATTAAAAGCCTTTAAAGTCAATAAGATAACAACACACCAAAAAACTGTATCCGCGCTATTTGCATGATCTGTCATTTGGCCTGCATGCAGAATGCCTGTATTTTCTAGGCAGTTTCGAATCAAGACGATTGCCATGAACCCGCAGAAGCTCGAATTGCTCATCACACGCCAAATGCCCTTCGGCAAATACAAGGGCCGAATCCTCGCGGACCTGCCCGGCCAGTACCTGAACTGGTTTGCCCGCGAAGGTTTTCCCCATGGAGAACTCGGCGGCTTGCTGGCATTGATGCAGGAAATCGATCACAACGGATTGTCGGACTTGCTCGATCCCTTGCGCGTCAAACACGGCAAGCCCAAGCCCCGCCCCTGAACAGTTGAGCCCCGACATGCCCGAGAACACACTGCGCGCCCACGATGAAGCTTTCTGGCAAACCTTCGTGGGTCGCTACGATGTCGATCCCAATGGACCGCTCAATCTGGAAAACGGGTACTTCGGGCGCATGTCCCAGACCGTGGTCGAGGAGTACCAGCGCAATATCGAGTTCATCAACCGCGGCAATTCGTTGTACGTCCGCCAGCAGTTCGACCAGGAACAGGGCGAAGCCATTCGCCGCCAGGTGGCGAACCTGATCCATGCCTCCCCCAAGAGCGTGGCGCTGGCCAGCAGCGCGGTGGATGCCCTGCAGACGCTGATCCGCAACTACAACAAGCTCAAGCCCGGCGACCAGGTACTGGTCTGTGACCTGGAATACACTTCGGTCAAGAGCGCAATGCACTGGTTGGCCCGCCAGCGCGGGGCGCAGGTGATCGAAATCGTCCACCAGCACCCCGCCAGTTTCGAAAGCCTGGTGGGCACCTATCGCGAAGCGTTCATTCGTTATCCGCGCCTCAAGCTGATGGCGCTGACCTATGTCAACCACCTCACCGGATTGGTAATGCCGGTCCGGGCGATTGCCGAGAGCGCCAAGGAGTTCGGCGTCGATATCATCCTCGACGGTGCCCATGCCCTGGGCCAGATCGATTTCGACTTGAAGAAACTCGGGATCGAATTTGCCGGGTTCAACCTGCAGAAGTGGATCGGCGGTCCCCTTTCCCAGGGTTTCCTGTATATCGCCCCCCACCGGTTGGTGGATATCGACCCGGACATGGACGAAGGCAGCTATCCCGCTACCGACATCCGCTCGCGCACACCCCATAGCACGCCCAACATCCCCGCCTTGTTGACCCTGCCCCTGGTGTTCGAAGAGCACCGCGCCCTCGGTGGCGCTTCGGCCAAAGGCGCGCGCCTGAGCTACCTGCGCGATTTGTGGGTAAAGGCCGTGCGCGATCTTCCCGGCATCGAAGTCATGACGCCGGACGACCCCGGCCTTTATTGCGGCATTACCGCGATGCGCTTCACTGCCCAGGCCGATCAACAAGCGATGGCCGATCGATTGCTCAACGACTATGGGATCTTCACCGTGGTGCGCAACACCAGCGTCGGGCCGTGCATACGCATTACGCCAGGCTTGATTACCTTGGCGCGTGATATCGACCGTTTGATCAAGGCATTGACCGAACTGAGCCGCCTGTGACGGCCACGGGACAGAGCACTAAATCCCAGGCATAAAAAAACGGCGCGCCGACCAAGCGCACCGTAAAACCGTAGAACACCCAACGAGGTTCGGTAAATCAATCAGTCCAGCAGCGCCAGTGCCTCGGCGGTGCACTCCTGAATGCGGGCCCAGTCGCCGTTCTTGATCCACTCCGGATCAAGCATCCAGCTACCGCCCACGCACATCACGTTTTTCAACGCCATGTAGCTCTTGATGTTGGCCGGGCTCACGCCGCCGGTCGGGCAGAACTTCACTTCGCCGAACGGGCCGCCCAAGGCCTTGATGGCTACGACGCCACCGCTGACTTCGGCCGGGAACAGTTTGAAGCGGCGATAACCCAGGCCATAGCCTTCCATGATGCCGGAGGCGTTGCTGATGCCCGGCAGCAAAGGAATCGAGCTGTAGACGCTGGCTTCGAGCAGATCACGGGTGATACCCGGCGTCACAATGAACTGCGAACCCGCAGCCTCGGCGGCGGCCAGCATGTGACGATCGAGCACGGTACCGGCGCCGGTTACCAGCTCCGGACGCTGTTCACGCAACACCTGGATGGCCTTGAGGCCGTACTGGGAACGCAAGGTCACTTCCAACGCCGTCAGGCCGCCGGCAGCCAGGGCATCGGCCAACGGCAGGATGTCCTGTTCACGGGCAATGGTGATCACCGGCAGGATCCGCGCCTTGGCGCAGAGGCTGTCGATCAGGGTAACTTTGTCCGCCATGGAAACGGTCGGGGATGGGTTTGTCATAGCGGTTGATCCTTGGTTCATGGGCACCAGTAAATCTCTAGCGTGGGTTGCAGAAACGCGCGGATCGGCATTTCGGCGACGTCGTCACCGGCCACGGCGGCGTTCAGGGTGGTCAATTTCGACTGACCGGAAATCGACAGCACTTTGTATTTCGCCGAAGCCAGCAGTGCGCGACTCATGGTCAGGCGCTGGTGTGGCACGGTTGGCGCAAGCATCGGCCAGCAACGACGGGCGCCGCTGGCATCCAGGGCCTGGGCCAGGTTCGGGCTGCCGGGAAACAGCGAGGCGGTGTGCCCGTCATCGCCCATGCCCAGGACCAGCACGTCGATCGGCGGCAGCTCGGCCAGCAGGCGATCCGCCTGTTCGGCAGCGGCTTCCAGGTTCGCGCTCGCACTGTAGAGGCTGAGAAATTGGGCCTTGGCCGCCGCCCCTTGCAGCAGATAACGCTTGAGCAGGCCGGCATTGCTGTCGGCGTGTTCAACCGGCACCCAGCGCTCATCGGCCAGGCTCACCACCACCTTGGACCAGTCCAGCGCCTGCTTGCCCAGGCTTTGGAAAAACGCCACCGGGCTGCGTCCACCGGACACCACCAGGGTCGCCGCGCCGCGCGCGTCGATCGCTTCGCGCAATTGCCCGGCCACCTTCAATGCCAAACCTTCGGCCAACAGTACCGGGGTCTTGAATGCCTGGGCGCTGACGCCCTGGGGCAGTTTCAGTTCAGATATCGCCATACCACGACCTCCCATCCCGCGTGATCAGTGCGATGGAGCTCATCGGCCCCCAGGACCCCGCCGCATACGGCTTGGGCGCATCACCGGACTTCTTCCATCCGGCGATCAACTGGTCACACCACGTCCACGCGGCTTCAATTTCATCTTTACGGACAAACAGGTTCTGATTGCCGTTCATGACTTCCAGCAACAACCGCTCGTAGGCATCGGGTATCCGTGCGCTGCGATAGGTGTCGGAGAAGTTGAGTTGCAGCGGACCGCTGCGCAATTGCATGCCCTTGTCCAGGCCTTGCTCCTTGGTCATCACCCGCAAGGAGATCCCTTCGTCCGGTTGCAGGCGGATGATCAGTTTGTTGCTGATCTGCAGGCGCTGCTCGGGGGCGAAGATGTAGTGGGACGGTTCCTTGAAGTGGATGACGATCTGCGACAGCTTCTGCGGCATGCGCTTGCCGGTACGCAGGTAGAACGGCACGCCGGCCCAACGCCAGTTACGGATGTCGGCACGCAGGGCGACGAAGGTCTCGGTGTCGCTCTGGGTGTTGGAGTTGGGTTCTTCCAGGTAGCCTGGAACGGCCTTGCCTTCGCTGTGACCGGCAATGTACTGGCCGCGCACAACCTGGGTGGTCAGGCCCTCGGGGCTGATCGGCGCCAGGGCCTTGAGTACCTTGACCTTCTCGTCGCGGATGCTGTCGGCGGACAGGTCGGCCGGCGGGTCCATGGCGATCAGGCACAGCAGCTGCAGCAGGTGGTTCTGGATCATGTCCCGCAGTTGACCGGCCTTGTCGAAATAGCCCCAGCGACCTTCGATACCGACCTTCTCGGCCACGGTGATTTCCACGTGGGAAATATAGTTCTGGTTCCACTGGGTTTCGAACAGGCTGTTGGCAAAGCGCAGCGCGATCAGGTTCTGGACGGTCTCTTTGCCCAGGTAATGGTCGATGCGATAGGTACGGTTTTCCGGAAAGAACTGCGCCACGGCGTCATTGACCTTGCGCGACGATTCCAGGTCCGAGCCGATGGGTTTTTCCAGCACGACACGGGTGTTCTCGCTCAAGCCGACCTTCGCCAGGTTCTCGCAGATCGCCCCGTACACCGCCGCTGGGGTGGCGAAATAGGCGATCATTTGCTGAGCCGTGCCCACCTGCTCGGCCAGGGCGACGTAATCGTCGGTCTTGAGAAAATCCACATGCAGGTAGGTCAGTCGCGCCAGAAAGCGCTCGACCACGGCTTCGTCCAGGTCCTTGTCGCCCACGTAGCGGCGCAGCTCCGCGGCGATGAATGCCAGGTGCTGCTGCTCGCTGCCGGGTTCACGGGCCAGCGCGATGATGCGCGTGTCCTCGTGCAGCAACTGGGCGCCATCGAGTTGATAAAGGGCAGGAAACAGCTTGCGCAAGGCCAGATCGCCCAACGCGCCGAACAAGGCAAAGGTGCACGGTTCAACCGTAATCGAAGGCATGATGTTTGTTCTTTTATCAAGTTAAGCTACAAATACCTTTTTTCAAGGCATCACTCAAGGAAAAATGTAGTAATAACTACAACATTTCTCGAAAAATCTGATTCCGAGTGGTGGTCTGTCGGAGCCATCAGTAGGATAGGCCACCGCAAAGGGTCGTATCAAAGGCCCGTCTTTCTAGGAATCTTGTATGGACCGCGTGCGAAATTTACTCGAACAGATCCAGAGTCGCCTTGAAGACCTGAACAAGGCAGAACGCAAGGTGGCCGAAATCATCCTGCACAACCCACAGCAGGCCACCCGCTTCAGCATCGCCGCCCTCGCCCAGGCCGCCTCGGTCAGCGAGCCTACGGTCAACCGTTTCTGCCGTTCATTCGGCGTCAGCGGTTACCCGGAGCTCAAGCTGCAACTGGCCCAGAGCCTGGCCAGCGGCGCCGCTTACGTCAGCCGCGCAGTGGAGGCCGACGACAACCCCGAAGCCTATACCCGTAAAATCTTTGGCAGTGCCATCGCCTCATTGGACAGCGCCTGTCAGGCCCTTGATCCAAATTTGATCAGTCGCGCCGTGGATTTGTTGATCCAGGCCCGGCAGATCCACTTCTTCGGCCTCGGCGCCTCCGCCCCGGTGGCGCTGGATGCCCAACACAAGTTTTTCCGCTTCAACCTGGCGGTGACCGCCCACGCCGATGTGCTGATGCAGCGCATGATCGCGTCGGTGGCACACACCGGTGAGCTGTTCGTGATCATTTCCTACACCGGACGGACCCGCGAGCTGGTGGAAGTGGCGCGCATCGCCCGGGAAAACGGCGCCTCGGTGCTGGGCTTGACCGCCGAAGGCTCGCCGCTCGCCAAGGCCAGCACCCTGAGCCTGAACATTCCGCTGCCCGAAGACACTGACATCTATATGCCGATGACCTCGCGGATCATCCAGCTCACCGTGCTCGATGTGCTCGCCACTGGCATGACGTTGCGCCGGGGCGTGGACTTCCAGCCGCATCTGCGCAAGATCAAGGAAAGCCTGAATGCCAGCCGATATCCGGTGGGAGATGAGTTCAACTGATCGGGCCTGAGTGCTTTGTTGCCTGACAGGCCGTCATCGCGAGCAAGCTCGCTCCCACATTGGATCTTCGGCGTTCACAAAAACCCCGTGGGCGCGAGCCGGCTCGCGATGAGGCCAGTAGCCTCACCCAAACCCCGGATCAAGCCCCCGCCCGCGCCTGCAAGCTCAAATGCGCCCGCTCCCCCGGCGCCAGGCACAGGCTGTCGGTGCCGCCACTGGCCGCTTCGACGCAGACGAACTCCGACACCTCATCCCAACTCACTCCCAACAATGGCCGGGCACCGGGATGCCACACCACGGTGTCGGCGCTGTCGCCGGTGTCGATGCACAATTCGCGCTGCCAGGCATGATCCTTGAGCTGCAATTCTCCCTCATGTTGAAACACCCGCTGGCAACCACCCTCGACCCGCAACTCGCCTTCCTGCTGGCAAACCGCACGGCTCAATTGATCGTAACCTCGCGCACCTTCGAGCCCAGACAGCGCTATCTCACCAACATCACCAATACGCCAGTAGGCATGCAAAGCCTGGCTCAACTGGCAAGGCAAGCGGTCTTGATGCTCGGTGCTCAAGCGTAATTCCATGCGCTCGCCCAGGTCTGCATGCAAGTCCACCTGCCAGTCACACAGTTGCAAGCGCCAGTGCAAACGCACGCCGTCATCATCGCTTTGGCTGTCGAGCAGTTTCCAGTCGATCAAGCGCGCCCATCCGTGGGATGGCCAGGCATTTTCACTGGGGTGACGGCCATACCACGGCCAGCACACCGGCACACCGCCACGTATTGCGCCGACTTGCGGCCATTTGGCCGCGCACCACAACCAGGGTTTCTGGTCGCGCGGTTGGAAGTGCAGCAATTGCGCCCCCTGGCGACTGAACACCGCCTGGCACAGCGGATGATCGATCACCAACACGTCACGCTGCTGATAGCGCTCCCAGGCAAACACCGGGCGCTCGCGCAAGGATCTGAAGAAGCGTTGCAGTGGGTGCTCATGCATGGGCCGCAGTCCTGGAAATCATTGAATTGCGCTGTCGTAAACGGGGCAAATACAGTCTGGCTGACGCACCGCAGTGAATGGCGTTGGGGTCGCTTCGCAACCCAGCGGGAGCAAGCTCCCTCGCCACGAGTCCAGCATCCAACCAAACCTGCTCCCCAAAAAAAAGCGGACAGCCTTGGCCGTCCGCAAATATGCGCACATAGAGAGGAGCTTATCGCAACAACGTTTAGAACACCGACTGAATTTTCAGGCCGGCCACCAGTGCGTTGTCGACTTCATCCACACCGCCTGGGTGAGTGATGTACTGCAGGTTCGGACGCACGGTCAGCCAGTTGGTGACGTGGATCCCATAGTTGAGTTCGTAGTTGTACTCAGTGCTACGCAGCGGCGCGAACAGTGGATCGTTGTAGTCGGTGACGCCATTGGCCAAATTGGTCAGCTCGGCGTTTTTCTTGACGTCGTCGTTGACATGGATGCGGGAGGCGCCGATGCCGATGTCATCTTTTGGACGCGCATCGAATGGGCCTTTGTACACCAGCATCAGCGACTGGTAGTTGTCGACAATGTTGGTGTCCTTGTCGTGGAAGGTCGCGTTGGCTGCGATGTTCAGGCCGCGCGAAGCATCGCCGTTGTGCGTGGTGAGTTGTTGTTGCGCAACGAACCAGTAGCCGTGCTTGCTGTTGTGGCTGCGGTAGGCGTTTTGGGTAGTTGCCGCATCGTCACCGTTGTCATCTTCACGCACGTCATTGGCATCGGCCGTGCTTTTGTAGTAACCGACACGGTATTCGCCCGGCAGGTTGTTGACCTTCGGCGACCAGACCAGTTCGACTGGAATGACGGTGCCCTTGGTGCCGCTGCCGCTGAGCTTGAAGCCGTTGCCGTGCTCCAGCTGCGATGGGTTCTGGTTGTACGCACCGATCTGCGCGTAAAACTCAGGCGTGATGTTGTACTTCACGCGGATCGCGGCCTGCATGACTGGCCAGTTGTACCAGATACCGGTGGCCCAGTTACCCACTTGGGAGCCGCAGAACGCCAGGTTCTGGAACTCGCAAGGGAAGGTGTTGAAGTCTTCGCCTTCGCCGAAGTAACCGGCCTTGACGTCCAGCTTGCCGTCGAGGAACTGGTGCTTGATCCACAACTGGGTCAGACGGACCATGTGGCCACGGCCATAGACTTCCTGGGAAGAACTCAAGGTACCTGCACGCGGATCGCCGACCCGGTCGTTGGAGATGTTTTCACCGTTACGATTGGTGAGCTGGATCTTGGCCTGGGTGTTATCCCAACCCCACAATTTTTGCAGGTCCAGCGCCACGCCCAGACCAAATTGGTCGGAGTAACGTGCCGTCTTGTCGTTGTTGTAGCCACCGTGCAGGTTGCCGCCGACTTCACCGACGTAGTCGGCCTTGATGTCGATACCCTGCTCGATCAGCTTGGTCCGCTCGCCACCCCAGTCACCCGTCATCCACTGCGAATCGGCGCTGAAAGCGTCGGCAGCGTGTGCGCTACCGGCCAGCATCATCGCCGCAACGGCTGATAACTGGCAGATTAGCTGGGCGTTGTTTTTCTTCTTCATCCCTACATCCTCGTCTTTAATTTATTGTTATTAACTGTTTTTATCTAACGCGGTTTACAACGATTGCGGCGGGTGGTCCCCCACCCACCGCATACTCCCTGTGGGAGCGGGCTTGCTCGCGAAAGCGGTGTGTCAGTCGCCGCAAACGTTAAATGACACACCGTCTTCGCGAGCAAGCTCGCTCCCACATTTGTTCCTCACCGACCTTTGAACTGCGCGACATTCGCAGCGCGGCCTTCTGTTTGCGGCTGACCCGCCACGCCCAGGCGCTCGCCGGACTGGGCGTCGAACAGCAGCACTTTCGATGGATCGAATTGCAGCGTCAGGGTTTCGCCGGCTTGCGGCGCGACGTCCGGCGCCAAGCGACAGCAGACCTTGGTGTCGTTGAGGTTGACGAACACCAGGGTGTCCGGCCCGGTAGGCTCGGTGACCTGGACTTCGGCGCGAATGGTCGGCAGGCCATTGGGCTCGCTGCCCGCCAGCACGATCTGCTCGGGGCGCATGCCAAGGATCACTTCGCGGTCCTCAAGGCCGGCGTCCTGCATGCCCAGCGGCAACTCGCAACGGGCCTGGCCGCTGTCGAGCAACGCCAATAGGCGACCGTCCTTGCGTTGCAGGCGCAGCGGGATGAAGTTCATCGGTGGAGAGCCGATGAAACTCGCCACGAACAGGTTGGCCGGGTTGGTGTAGATGTCCTTTGGCGTGCCGAACTGCTGGATGATCCCATCCTTCATCACCGCCACTTTATCGCCCAGGGTCATCGCTTCAATCTGGTCGTGGGTCACGTAGACCGTGGTGGTCTTCAGGCGCTGGTGCATCAGTTTCATTTCGGTGCGCATCTCGACCCGCAGCTTGGCGTCGAGGTTGGACAGCGGTTCGTCGAACAGGTAGATCTTCGGCCGCCGCGCCAGCGCCCGGCCCATGGCCACGCGCTGTTGCTGGCCACCAGAAAGCTGGCCAGGCTTGCGGTTGAGCAGGTGCTCGATCTGCAACAGCTTGGCCACGCGAGTGACTTCTTCGTCGATGGCGGCCTGGCTCATCTTGCGGATCTTCAGGCCGAACTCGATGTTCTCGCGCACGCTCATGGTCGGGTACAGCGCGTAGGACTGGAACACCATGGCGATGTCGCGATCCTTGGGGCTCATGCCGCTGACATCCTGGTCACCGATCATGATCGCGCCGCCGGTGATGGTCTCTAGCCCGGCGATGCAGTTCATCAGCGTCGACTTGCCGCAGCCCGAAGGTCCGACGAGGATCAGGAACTCACCGTCCTTGATCGATAACTCGATGTTCTTCAGGGTGTCCGGCAGGCCGGCACCGTAGGTCTTGTTTACATTGCGAAGTTCGAGCGTTGCCATGATTACCCCTTGACTGCGCCGGCCGTCAGGCCGCGCACGAAATACTTGCCTGCTACCACATAGACCAGCAGGGTCGGCAGCCCGGCGATCATCGCCGCCGCCATATCCACGTTGTATTCCTTGGCCCCGGTGCTGGTGTTGACCAGGTTGTTCAGCGCCACCGTGATGGGCTGCGAATCACCGCTGGAAAACACCACACCGAACAGGAAATCGTTCCAGATCTGCGTGAACTGCCAGATCAGGCAAACCATGATGATCGGCGTCGACATCGGCAGGATGATCCGCCGGAAAATGGTGAAGAAACCCGCGCCATCCAGCCGCGCCGCCTTCACCAGCGCATCGGGAATGCTGACGTAGTAGTTACGGAAGAACAGCGTGGTGAACGCCAGGCCGTAGACCACGTGCACGAACACCAGGCCGGTGGTGGTACTGGCCAGGCCCATCTTGCCGAGGGTGAACGAGGCCGGCAGCAGCACGGTCTGGAACGGCAGGAAGCAACCGAACAGCAACAGACCGAAGAACAGCTGCGAACCGCGAAAACGCCACATCGACAACACGTAGCCGTTCAATGCGCCAATGGCGGTGGAGATGAGCACCGCCGGGACGGTGATTTTGATCGAGTTCCAGAAGTAGCCGTCGACCGTGGCCCAGGCCTTGACCCAGCCGATGCCGGTGACTACGGTCGGCCAGCTCAGCAGGTTACCGGTGTTGATGTCTTCCGGGGTCTTGAAGCTGGTCAGCAGCATGACCACCAGCGGCACCAGGTACAGCAATACGGCGAGGATCAACACCGCGTAGATCGCGATCCGACTCAGGCTGATGGAAGGTTTGGCAGCGAGACTAGTCATGACGCTTGGTCCTCAGCTCGGAGTACAGGTAAGGCACGATGATTGCGAGAATCGCACCGAGCATCAGGATTGCGCTGGCCGAGCCCATGCCCATCTGGCCGCGACTGAAGGTGAAGGAATACATGAACATGGCGGGCAGGTCGGAGGAGTAACCCGGGCCGCCGGCTGTCATCGCCGCCACCAGGTCGAAACTCTTGATGGCGATGTGCGCCAGGATCATCACTGCGCTGAAGAACACTGGACGCAGGCTTGGCAGCACCACTTTCCAGTAGATACGCGGCATGCTTGCGCCATCAATCTGCGCGGCACGAATGATCGATTGATCGACACCCCGCAGGCCAGCGAGAAACATCGCCATGATGAAACCCGAGGCTTGCCATACCGCCGCAATCACCAAGCAATAAACCACACGGTCCGGGTCGATCAGCCAATCCAGGCGGAAGCCTTCCCAGCCCCAGTCACGCAACAATTTGTCCAGGCCCATGCCTGGGTTGAGCAGCCATTTCCAGGCGGTACCGGTGACGATCATCGAGAGCGCCATCGGATACAGGTAAATGGTGCGGATGAAACCTTCGCGACGAATACGCTGGTCAAGAAACACCGCCAGCAGTACGCCGATCACCAGGGTGATGCCGATGAACATGCCGCCGAACAGCGCCAGGTTCTTGCTCGCCACCCACCAGCGGTCGTTGTCCATCAGCCGTGCGTATTGCGCCAGCCCCGCCCATTTGTAGGTCGGCAAGAACGTCGAAGTGGTGAACGACAGAACGAACGTCCACAAGATATAGCCGTAGAAGCCCACCAGGACGATGAACATGCTCGGCGCCAGCACCAGTTTTGGCAGCCAGCGTTGCAGTGCATCGAACGGCGAGGCCTTGCTGAACACAGCAACAGAACTCATGGGGAAATCCAGTACAAAGGGTAATGATTACAAGGGCATTCCCTGTGGGAGCGGGCTTGCTCGCGAAAGCGATGTGTCAGGCAATAGATGTATCAACTGACACGACGCCTTCGCGAGCAAGCCCGCTCCCACAGGGGGCCTGCGTTGCTAACGATTATTTGGCCGACTGAACCGCTGCGCCGAGTTTCTTCGCAGCATCGGCCGGGTCGGCTTTCGGGTCGTTGATGTAGTTGGTCACTACGTCGAAGAACGCACCCTGGACCGCCAGTGTGGTTGCCATGTTGTGCGCCATGCTCGGCTGCAGGCCGCCGGACTTGGCGTCCGTCAGGAAGTCCTTGGCAGCGGTCTGGGCGCAGGAATCGAAACCGTACTTGCCCATGTCGGCCAGCATGTCGTTGCGAACCGGGATCGAGCCTTTGTTGATGCTGAAGACTTTCTGGAAGTTCTCACCCAGCACGACCTTGGCGATGTCCTGCTGGCCGGCCGCAGTACCTTTATCCTTCTGCTTGAACACCGCCAGGGAGTCGATGTTGTAGGTGAAGGCCTTGTCGGTGCCCGGGAAGGCTACGCATTCGTAGTCCTTGCCAGCGACTTTCTTGGCGGCGGTCCATTCGCTCTTGGCCCAGTCACCCATGATCTGCATGCCGGCCTTGCCGTTGATAACCTTGGCCGCTTCCAGGTTCCAGTCCTGGCCCTTGCCGTCGGCGTCCATGTAGGTCGCGACTTTTTTCAGCTCGGTCAGCGCCTTGACCATTTCCGGACCGGTCAGCGCCTTGCTGTCCAGGTCGACCAGGGCTTTCTTGTAGCCATCAGCCCCCATGACCGAGAGCACCACGGCTTCGAACACGGTGCTGTCCTGCCAAGGCTGGCCACCGTGGGCGAGCGGAATGAAGCCCGCCGCCTTGAGCTTGTCGCCAGCAGCGTAGAATTCTTCCAGGGTGGTTGGGTTCTTGGTGATGCCGGCTTTCTTGAAGACTTCCGGGTTGATCCACAGCCAGTTGACGCGGTGGATGTTCACCGGCACGGCGACGTAGTCACCGTCGTACTTCACGGTATCGGAGACTTTCTTGTCGAGCAGGCTGTCCCACTTTTCGGCCTTGGCGACGTCTTTCAGGATGTCGGTATCGAGCAGGCCGGTAGACGCCCATTCCTGGATGTCGGGGCCTTTGATCTGGGCGACACCCGGTGGGTTGCCGGCCACGGCGCGGCTCTTGAGCACGGTCATCGCGGTAGAACCGCCACCGCCGGCGACAGCGCCGTCTTTCCAGGTAAAGCCGTCTTTCTCCACTTGGGCCTTGAGCACATCGACCGCGGCTTTTTCGCCACCCGACGTCCACCAGTGAACGACTTCCACGGAACCTTTGGATTCGGCGGCAAGGGTGGTGACAGGGAACGCAGCGACGGGAAGCAGGGAAGCAAGAGAAATGACAGTAGCGAGGCGAGAAATCGCATTCATCTAGAATTACCTTTCTTGTTGTTATGCATGCAAGTCTGGTGCTTGCGCTGCATGGATTCTAATCAGAGGGAATCCCTTCACAGGTAACGAAGGGACGTGCAAATGTCACGACATGGTTACACAGGCGAAGGCCTGGACAACCGCGCCAGGGCTGACGCCATGCTCGGTGCCAGGGGCAGGCGCGGAATCAAGACCGCCTGCCAGGCGTGGTACAGGTCCGGCTTGCCCGCCCAGATATCGGCGCTCGGGCGATTTTGCGGATCGAGTTCGTGATGCCAGCTGCCATCGCAACGGTCGATGAAATGCTTGTCGCAGAACTCCCAGAATTGTCGGTACCAGGCTTCGTACTTCGCCTCATCGGTGCGCTTGAGCAAGGCACTGGCAGCAGCGGCCGCTTCGCAATGGACCCAATGCAGGCGATGGCGAACCACCGCGCGATTGTCCCAGTCCAGCGTGTAGACAATGCCGGGCGCGCCATCGACGTTCCAGCCGTGACGGCAGTTCTGGTCGAAGAGTTTTTGCGCATCCTGGGCCAACCAGCCGGGGGTCAGCATGCCAATCTGGACTCGCGCGGCTTCGAGGTGCAGCAACAGCCGGGCCCACTCGAAACCATGGCCGGGGGTGGTGCCGTACGGGCGGAAACCATCGGCGGGATTATCGTGGTTGTACTCGCGCAGCGGCTGCCAGTGGCGGTCGAAATGCTCAACAACCAGGTAATCGTTGGCGGCGGCGTGATCGTGGATCACCCGCTCGACAATGCGCAGCGCACGGACCAGCCAACGCGTGTCGTCCGTGGCATCGGCCAGGGCCAGGAAGGCTTCGGTGGCGTGCATGTTGCTGTTGGCGCCGCGATAGGCCTCTTCCTCGCTCCAGTCGCGGTTGAAGGATTCACGCAGGGCGCCCTCTTCCTCGCTCCAGAAATGCGTGTCGATGATCCGCACCGCCTCGTCCAGCAATGCCTGGGCGCCAGGACGCTGGGCCACCACTGCGGAACTGGCGGCCAGGGCGACAAATGCGTGCAGGTAGGCGGCTTTGCCGGTGGCGTCTTCATCGGGTTGCGCCGTGGCAAACCAGCCGCCGAATTCAGCGTCCCGCAGCGAACCGCCGAGGGCCTGGACGCCGTGGTCCACCAACTCGGCGAAACCGGGCAGGCCCTGGATGTGCGCCATGGCGAAGCTGTGGGTCATGCGCGCGGTGTTCATGGTCTCGGCCCGGGCATCGACCGGCAGACGACCCAGCTCATCCAGGTTGCCAAAGCCGTCCGGCAGCTTCGACGCCTTGGCGAACGCCAGCAACCGCAAGCCTTCGGTGGCAAGCCATTGCTGGTGGGCAGGCGCATTCAGCCAACTGCTGAAGGCCGGTTGGAAGGTGTCCATCGTTGGGTACCTTTTTTGTTGTTTTGACGCAGGGAGTCTAAACAAGGGATGACGGGAGGCAGGTAACGAAAGGGGCGAGTTATGTCACAGGCTTGTGACATTCCCCTCAGACATGTGTTGAGGCTGATGGCGTCTTCGCGAGCAAGCCCGCTCCCACAGGGGCCGAACACATTGTCCGCATCCAATGAGGGCCAATGTGGGAGCGGGCTTGCTCGCGAAGAACGATAACGCGGTTGCGCTATTCCACACTGCGAGGCAATTGCAGCGTCACCCGCAACCCACCCTCGCGCAGGTTTTGCAGGCTCACTTCGCCGCCATGGCTGTGGGCGATGTTGCGGGCGATACCCAGGCCCAAGCCGTAGCCCTGCTGCTGCCCGGCCAGGCGAAAGTGCGGTTCGAACACCTGCTCCAAGCGCTGTTCCGGCACGCCCGGGCCTTCGTCGTCGACGTGCAGGATGAACGCGGCTTCGTCGTCATCGATGTGCAGGTGGGCGTTCTGCCCATACTTCAACGCGTTGTCGATCAGGTTGCCGATGCACCGCTTGAGCGCCAGCGGCTTGCCGGGATACGGCGCCAATGCCCGGCCATCCTGGGTCACGCGACCGTTGCCGTGGGGCGCCAGATACGGTTCGACCAGGCAATCGAGCACATGGTTGAGGTCCACAGGTTCGATGTTTTCGTGGATGTCGGTGTCCTTCACGCATTGCAGCGCGCCCTTGACCAGCAACTCCAGCTCGTCCAGGTCACGGCCGAACTTGGCTTGCAGGTTTTCGTCTTCCAACAACTCGACCCGCAAGCGCAACCGGGTGATCGGCGTGCGCAAGTCATGGGAGATCGCGCTGAACAATTGGCTGCGCTCGGTCAGGTAGCGGCTGATGCGTTCGCGCATGGCGTTGAACGCCCGCCCCACCTCCACCACTTCGCTGCCGCCGCCCTCGGCCACGGGCTCCACTTCGGCGCCCAGGGACATATCCCTTGCCGCCCGGGCCAGCCGCTTGAGGGGCCGGCTCTGCCAGTGGACCAGCAAACCGATGAACAGCAGCAACAAGCTGCTGGTGAGCACGATGAAGCCGACCTGCTGCTTGGGCAGGTCCTGCTCTTCGAGACTGGTATAGGGCTCCGGCAACAACGAGGCGATGTACAGCCATTCGCCGGGGGCCATTTGGATTTGCGTGACCAGCACCGGCGGGTTCACCGGTTCAAGGGTCAAGGCATAGTGCGCCCATGAGCGCGGCAGTTCGTCGAGCTTGAGCCCGGCGTTGAAAATACGCAGATCGTCGGGGCTGACGAATGTCACCGAAATGTCGGCATTGTGGCCCAAGGACCGGCGCAGCACTTCGTCCACCGCCTGGAGCACCGCCAGTTTGCGTGGCGTCACCGGCAGCACGTCCATGCCCAGGGGCTTGTCATTGAGCGTGACGACAAACCGCGTACCGCCCATGCTGCGCAATTGGTCGAGTACCAGCGGCCGGTAAGCCACCGGCAACGAACGCAAGTAGCTGACGCTGGCGGTCATCGAATGAGCCAGGCTGCGGGCGCTGGTGACCAGGCCCTCAAGCTGGGTGGCGCGCAGTTGCGACACCCAGATCAGGCTGGAAAGGGTCTGGGCGAACAGCACCACCAGTAAAGTCAGCAGCAGCATGCGACCCAGCAACGAACGCGGCACTGGCACCCGCCGGACGACTTTCCTGACCCAATCAGTGACCATTGCTGGCAACCACACTGGCCGCCAATTGATAACCGCTGCCGCGCACCGTACGGATCAACCGCGGCGGCTTGTCGGTGTCGCGCAAGCGCTGGCGCAGGCGACTGACCGCCATGTCGACGATCCGGTCCAGGGGCATCAGTTCACGACCACGGGTGGCATTGCCGATGGTGTCGCGGTCGAGGATTTCCTGGGGATGATCGAGGAACAGCTTGAGCAGGGCAAAGTCGGCGCCAGAGAGAATCACCTCTTCGCCGTCGGTGTGGAACAACCGGTGACTGACCATGTCCAGTCGCCATTCGTCGAAGGCCAGCACTTCGCCGCCGGAGCGTTCCTGGCCGAATTGCGCCCGGCGCAGCAAAGCCTTGATGCGCGCCTGCAATTCACGCGGGCTGAACGGCTTGCCCAGGTAGTCGTCGGCCCCCAGTTCCAAGCCGATGACCCGGTCGGCCTCGTCGGAGCTGGCGGTCAGCATGATGATCGGCACATGGGCCTGGCGCGGGTGTTGGCGAACCCAGCGGCAAAGGCTGAAGCCGTCTTCATCCGGCAGCATCACATCGAGAATCACCAGGTCGCTCGGAGCGTCGTTCAACGCCTGGCGGAACCCGGCGCCATCGGGCGTGGTACGCACCTGGAAACCCGCGCGACTGAGGTAGGTGTCCAGCAGCTCGCGAATTTCCTGATCATCGTCGACCAACAAAATCGATTTGTTCACTGAACTCACGGGCCTCGTCCTTGTTGTTTGGGTTGGGGCGGATTATGCCTGATGGTTGGACCGTACAAACACCACAGAACCTTTGTGGGAGCGGGCTTGCTCGCGAAGGCGGAGTGTCAGGCAACGACAATGTTGAATGACACACCGCCTTCGCGAGCAAGCCCGCTCCCACAGGGTCCGTATTTCAATTTCAAGATTGAGCAGACTGCTCCAACGCCACACCCGCGCCCATCAGGCCCGAATAGGGCGCCGTTACCAGCCAGACCGGAATGCCCTTGAAGTAATCGCTCATGCAGCCCTTGTCGGCGAAGCAACGAGCGAAACCGCTTTCAAGGAAGAAATCGGCAAACCGTGGGATCACCCCTCCGACGATGTACACACCGCCGCGCCCTCCCACCGTCAGCACATTGTTGCCGGCCACGCGCCCCAGCCAACGGCAGAACTGTTCGAGTACTTCCAAGGCGATAGGGTCGCCGGCCAGGCCCGCGGCGGTGATGGATTCGGGGGTATCGAGCACTGGAGCATGGCCATCGACCGCGCAAATGGCGCGGTACACCCGAGGCAAGCCGCTGCCGCTCAAGGCGGTTTCGGCGCTGACATGGCCGATCTCGTTGTAGATGTGCTGCCACAGCTGGGTTTCCCGTGGGCTGCTCATCGGCAGGTCGACATGGCCGCCCTCCCCCGGCAACGCCGCGAAACGACCTTCGCCCAGGTCCAGCAGCGTACCGACGCCCAACCCGGTGCCCGGCCCGATCACCACCGCCGGACGCATGGGCTCGGGGGTGCCTTCGCACACGACCCGGTATTCATCGGGACGCAGACGGGTCATGCCCAGGGCCATGGCCGAGAAATCGTTGACCAGCAACAGCTTCTCCACCTGCAATATTTCACAGAACGCCAGGTTGCTCAGGCGCCAGTGATTGTTGGTGAAGCGAAACTCATCACCGCTCACGGGGCCTGCCACCGACAGGCACACCGAGCCGATGGCCCCCGGCGCCATGCCCATGCCGCTCAGGTAAACCTTGATGGCATCTTCCGGGCAGGCGTAATCCGCCGTCGCCAGCACCTGGATATTTTCCAGGTTGTGGTTCTTCCACAGCGCGAAACGCGCGTTGGTCCCACCGATGTCACCGACCAAAGCCAATTTCAATTAAGCGTCTCCAGGGCCGAAGTAAAGGCGCTGGCGCCCTGCTCCGCCGAGCTGAAGGCCATGCGCATGAAACCGAACAGCTCGCGACCGGTGCCGATGTTGTTGCCCAACAGGCCCTTGGCCGGCGTGCGCGCGGCGAATTGCGCGGCGTCCACCTTCAGTTCCAAAGTGCCTTTGACGCCGTCGACGCGAATGATATCGCCCTCCTGCACCCGGGCCAACGCGCCGCCGACATAAGCTTCGGGGCTGACATGAATGGCCGCCGGGATTTTCCCCGACGCACCCGACATGCGCCCGTCGGTCACCAATGCCACTTTGAAGCCACGGTCCTGCAACACACCGAGGAACGGCGTCATCTTGTGCAGCTCCGGCATGCCGTTGGAACGCGGGCCTTGGAAGCGCATCACCGCGACAAAATCCTTCTCCAACAGGCCGGCCTTGAACGCATCGGCCAGGTCCTGCTGATCCTGGAAAACCATCGCCGGGGCTTCGACAACCTGATTCTCCAGCGCCACCGCGGAAACCTTCATCACGCCACGGCCCAGGTTACCTTCCATCACTCGCAACCCACCCTCTGGCGAGAACGCGCGGGCCACCGGACGCAGGATGTTTTCATCGAGGCTTTCGATCGGGCCATCGCGCCACACCAGCTTGCCCTCCTCCAGGAACGGCTCCTGGATGTAGCGGCTCAGGCCGTGACCGAGCACGGTGTTGACGTTTTCATGAAGCAACCCGGCTTCGAGCAGTTCACGGATCAGGAACGACATGCCACCCGCCGCCTGGAAGTGGTTGATGTCGGCCTTGCCATTCGGATAGACGTGGCTCAGGGTCGGCACCACTTCGGAGAGGTCGGCCATGTCCTGCCAGGTCAACTGGATGCCCGCCGCCATCGCGATGGCCGGCATGTGCAGGGTGTGGTTGGTCGAACCGCCCGTGGCATGCAGCGCGACGATGGAATTGACCAGCGACCGCTCATCGACGATTTCGCCGATAGGCATGAAGTTGCCGCTCTGTTTGGTCAGGCGCGTGACCTGGAACGCCGCTTCGCGGGTCAGGGCGTCGCGCAACGGGGTGTTCGGGTTGACGAACGAAGCGCCCGGCAAGTGCAAGCCCATCACTTCCATCAGCAATTGGTTGGTGTTGGCGGTGCCGTAGAAGGTGCAGGTGCCAGGGCTGTGGTAGGACTTCATCTCCGATTCCAGCAGCTCTTCGCGGGTGGCCTTGCCTTCGGCGTAGCGCTGGCGAACGTCGGCTTTCTCCTTGTTGGAAATACCCGAGACCATCGGCCCGCCGGGTACGAAGATCGTCGGCAAGTGACCGAAGCGCAGCGCGCCCATCATCAGGCCCGGGACGATCTTGTCGCAGATGCCGAGCATCAGCGCACCGTCGAACATGTTGTGGGACAACGCCACCGCCGTGGACAACGCGATCACTTCGCGACTCGGCAAGCTCAGTTCCATGCCCGCCTCGCCCTGGGTCACGCCGTCGCACATCGCGGGCGTGCCGCCGGCGAACTGGCCGACCGAGCCGATCTCGCGCAAGGCGCTCTTGATCTGCTCGGGAAAGGTTTCGTAGGGCTGGTGGGCCGAGAGCATGTCGTTATAGGAGGACACGATGGCGATGTTGGCGGCGTTCATCATCCGCAGGTGCTGCTTGTCGTCGCTGCTACAGCCGGCCACACCGTGGGCGAAGTTGGCGCACTGCAGCTTGCCGCGCATCGGGCCGTCGCTGGCAGCACCGCGAATCAATGCAAGGTAAGCCTCGCGCGTGGCGCGGCTGCGGGCGATAAGCCGTTCGGTGACCTCAAGAACGCGGGGATGCATGTGTAGAACTCCAGGCTAGCGGGTGTGGCGACCTGATTGTCTATGCTGGTCAAGAAGCCCGTCGCGAACACCTGCCAAGGGCAGGCGACAGACGGTTTCTTGACCACTCGGACCAGTTGATTCAGGTCACTCGTTGTAGATAAAACAAAATATTGCCACTAAAAAGGCTTGTTTTCTATTTTTATGCGAATAATCTTGTAATTCCAACAACAAATCGACGGCGGCGCAGTTAATGACTCTTCGAATCGCAATCAATGGTTTTGGCCGCATCGGCCGCAACGTCCTCCGTGCACTGTATACCCAAGGCTACCGTCGCGACTTGCAGATCGTCGCCATCAACGACCTGGGCGACAGTGCCATTAATGCCCATCTGCTCAAGTTCGATACCGTTCACGGCACGTTCGATGCCGACGTTCAGCACGATCACGAAAGCCTGACGGTCAACGGCGATCGCATCTCGGTCAGCGCCATCCGCAACCCAGCCGAACTGCCCTGGGCCGCCGAGAAGATCGACGTCGTGTTCGAATGCACCGGCCTGTTCACCGATCGCGCCAAAGCCGCCGCGCATATCAGCGCCGGTGCCCGCAAGGTGATCATTTCGGCCCCGGCCAAGGGTGCCGATGCCACCGTGGTGTATGGCGTGAACCACGACATCCTGCGCCAGTCCCACCAGATCATTTCCAATGCTTCGTGCACCACCAACTGCCTGGCCCCGGTGGCCCAGGTGCTGCATCGCGAGCTGGGCATCGAGAGTGGCCTGATGACCACCATCCACGCCTACACCAACGACCAGAACCTGACCGACGTCTACCACAGCGACCCGTACCGCGCGCGTTCGGCCACCCAGAACATGATCCCGAGCAAGACCGGCGCCGCCGAAGCGGTGGGCCTGGTGTTGCCGGAACTGGCGGGCAAGCTGACCGGCATGGCCGTGCGCGTGCCGGTGATCAACGTGTCCCTGGTCGACCTCACCGTACAGCTCAAGCGCGAAGCCTCGGCCGAAGAAGTCAACGAACTGCTGCGCCATGCCAGCCAGCATTCGAAGATCCTCGGCTATAACACCCTGCCGCTGGTTTCCAGCGACTTCAACCACAACCCGCTGTCGTCGATCTTCGACGCCAACCACACCAAGGCCAGCGGCAAGCTGCTCAAGGTACTGGCCTGGTATGACAACGAATGGGGCTTCTCCAACCGCATGCTCGATAACTGCCTGGCGTTGTGTAACGCGGAATAACCGACACGGCAGCCTTGAGCTTTCTGTGGGAGCGGGCTTGCTCGCGAAAGCGGAGTGCCAGTCGACGGAGAGTTAGCTGACCCACCGTCTTCGCGGGCAAGCCCGCTCCCACAGGGTTACAGGATGCAATGAAATCAAGGCTTGACCCATCGTGTAGGTGATAAGCATTATCATCTACACGAACCGGATCGGGCCCTACCGTGAGTCAATCGCGCTTTCATCATGTCTTCCTCGCCCAGCGCACGCCGCTGCTGCGCACCCTCGAGCGAATGGTCAGCCACCCCAGCATCGCCGAAGACCTGCTTCAGGAAACCTACCTGCGCGTCACCCGCGCACTGGGTGAGCGTACGATCGAGCATCTCGAACCCTTCGTCTTCCAGACTGCTCGCAACCTGGCGCTGGACCATTTGCGCGCGCGCCGTATCCAGTCCCGGACCCTGCTCGACGACGTACCCCAGGAGATCGTCCACAATATCGCGGCTCCCCACAGCAGCGCCGAGGATGCGGCCCATGCCCAACAATTGCTCGAACGCCTGAACGTCAGCTTGCAAGCCTTGAGCCCACGCCAGCGGCAGATTTTCATCCTCAGCCGCCTGCATGGCCACAGCTATCAGCACATCGCCCAGCGATTGGGCGTGTCCCTGAGTACGGTGCAAAAGGAACTGAAACTGATTATGGCGATCTGTGTGGGCGTGGCTGGCCGCAGCGGCGACGGTCATCTTTAGACGTCATGCTGCACTCGCGTTTATCGCCAACTCCGAGGAACTCCCGTGACGGACAACCAGCATCGACCAGACACAGCGCCGGAAACCGCCCACGCCATGGAACAGGCGCTGGATTGGTTGATCGTCCTGGACAGCCCCAGCGCGGAGCAGACGCAGCAGTTCCAGGCCTGGCTGGCGGCCGATCCGCGCCACGGCGAGGCGTTCGCCCGGGCCCAGGCGATCTGGAACGGACCGCAAGTGATGGAAAGTGCCCGTCAACTGGAGGCCGCGCCCAAGGTCACCGCGCTGTCACGCCTGCGTGCCCACTGGAAACCCCTGGCCACCGCCGCCGTGCTGTTTCTCGGCCTGTTCAACTTCAGCGACCTGCCCCTGCGCTTTCGGGCCGATCACCTGACGGTGGTCGGTGAACGCCAGCGGGTGCAATTGGAGGACGGCTCCCAGGTCTTGCTTAACACCGACTCGGCATTCTCCAGCACGTTCAACGCCCAGCGGCAGGTGGCCCGCCTGTATAAAGGCGAGGCGCTTTTCGAGGTGCCGGGCAATCGCAACCTGCCGCTGGAAATCGATGCCGGCCCGGTCACGGCCAGCGTCAGCGACACGACGTTCGCGGTGCGTTACCTCAATGGCGTGGCTCAGGTCCAAGTGCAGCGTGGCGACGTAGACCTGCGGGCCAACCGTAACGATGCCCATGTCCGACTGTCAGCCGGGGAGAGCATCCGCATCGGCCCCAACGGTTTCGACCGCCCCGCCCGACTCGATGCCGCTGCCGACCTGGCCTGGGTCCAGGGTCGATTGGTGTTCGAAAACCGGCCGCTTGGCGAAGTGCTGGCCGAGCTACGACGTTATTACCCCGGCTGGATCATCAACAACAACGAACAGTTGGCCAGTGTCGCGGTGACTGGAAACTACCGCCTCGACCAGCCCTTGGACGTGGTCCGCTCCCTGGCCCAGATCACCTCGGCACGTCTTCAGGAATTCCCGGCGCTGGTGATTCTCAACTAAATGAGCATTATTTTTACTCGATAGGCTCCGCTGGTTCGTCTCGTTATAGCCAATGCAATTGATTCGCATCTACCAACGCGAATCTGCACCTATAACAGATGCGACACGGAGCGCTATCGATGTCCTCTCGCCTTTCTTGCCGGTTCCTTGCCCCTGCTTGCACGCTGTCGTTATTGACCGCCGCCATCCTCATGGCCGTCACCGCGCCGGCCGTCCTGGCCGCCACCGCCGCACAACCACCTGCACGCAGCATGGGCGATTACACCTTCGCCATCGCCGAGCAACCCCTGGTTTCGGCCCTGAACGCCTTCACCACCGTCACTGGCTGGCAAGTCGGCCTGCCGGCGCAATTGGCAGAAGGCGTCGCCTCGCCGGGGGTCAATGGCTCGCTGTCGCCCGAAAAGGCCCTGGAACGCCTGTTACTGGGGACCCACCTGAGCTACCGCAAGCTGAGCGACAACAGCGTCGTCCTGGAAAAACGCAGCGCCGGCAACGTGTTGAACCTGCCGCAGGTAACCATCAGCGCCACCCGCCAGGAACAGGCCATCACCGGCGTACCCAGTACGGTCACCGTCCATGAACGCCAGGAACTGGACCGCAACAACGTCAATACCCTCAAGGACCTGGTGCGCTACGAGCCCGGCGTTTCGGTGGGCGGTGCGGGCCAGCGCGGCGGCATCAGCGGCTACAACATTCGTGGCATCGACGGTAACCGCATCCTGACCCAGGTCGACGGCGTAGCCATACCCGATGGCTTCTTCAACGGCCCCTACGCCAAGACCCAGCGCAACTACGTCGACCCGGAAATCATCAAGCGCGTCGAAATCCTGCGCGGCCCGGCCTCGGTGCTGTACGGCAGCAATGCCATTGGCGGTGTCGTCAGCTACTTCACCCTCGATCCGGACGACATCATCAAGCCAGGCGAGGACGTAGGCGCCCGCTTGAAGACAGGCTACAGCTCCGCCGATGAGAGCTGGCTCAAGTCCGCCACCGTTGCCGGCCGCAGCGGGCAGATCGACGGCCTGTTGCACTACAGCCAGCGCGACGGCCACGAAACCGAATCCAATGGCAGCCATAACGGCACCGGCCTGGACCGCACCGCCGCCAACCCGGAAGACGTGCGCGCCAGTAATGTGCTGGCCAAGCTCGGCTGGGACTATAACGATGACGCGCGCCTGAGCCTGGTCTATGAGAAGTACAAGGACGACCGCGATACCGACTTGAAAAGCGCCTATGGCGGGCCCTACTCCAACGGCCGACCGGCCATTCCCGTTTCGGTGCTGCCCGGCGGCATGTACCAATGGCGCACCGGCAACGACACCATCACCCGTGAGCGTTTTGGCCTGGAGCACAGCTTCGCCCTGAACAGCCTGCTGGCCGATCACCTCAAGTGGAGCCTGAACCACCAAGTCGCCAAGACCGACCAGAGCACCGCCGAGTTCTACTTCCCGATCACCCGCCAGGTCCTGCGCACCCGGGACACCCTCTATGAAGAAAAGCAGTGGGTCTTCGACACGCAGTTGGACAAAGCCTTCCGCATCGCCGATACCGATCACGTGCTGACCTACGGCACGACGCTCAAGCAACAAAAAGTCACCGGCTCACGCAGCGGCAATGGCGTGTGCCTGGCCGTTGGCCGGGGTTGCACCGCCGTGGGTGCCACCAGCACAGCGGATGTACTGGCCAAGGCCAGCGACTTCCCCGACCCGACCATCAATACCTACAGCCTGTTCGCCCAGGACCAGATCAATTGGGACAAGTGGACGTTCACCCCCGCGTTGCGCTACGACTACACCCAGCTCAAGCCGCATCTGACCGAGGCATTCCTCAAGACCGTGGACCCGACCGCCGGCGGTGACGTCAGCGATGAAAACAAAACCTGGCATCGCGTCTCGCCCAAGTTCGGCCTGACATACGCCCTGACGGAGGAATACACCTGGTACGGCCAGTACGCCGAAGGTTTCCGCACCCCAACCGCCAAGGCCTTGTATGGCCGTTTCGACAATGCCGGTGTGGGGTATAGCGTCAGACCCAACCCGGACCTGGAACCGGAAAAAAGCAAAAGCTATGAGACCGGCTTGCGTGGGCGTTTCGACGCTGGCTCGTTCGATGTCGCGGTGTTCTACAACAAGTACCGCGATTTCATCAACGAAGACGCCATTACGCCCGGCGCCGACCAGTTGACCTTCCAGAGCAATAACATCAAGCACGCCACCATCCAGGGCGCCGAGGTTCGCGGACGGCTGGACCTGGACGTGCTGGGCGCGCCGAAGGGCTTGTATACCCAAGGCACCGTGGCCTACGCCTACGGTCGCAACAACGATACCGGCGAACCGCTCAACAGCATTAACCCGCTGACCGGTGTGTTTGGCCTCGGGTACGACCAAGACCACTACGGCACGTTGCTCAGCTGGACCCTGGTCAAGCAAAAGGATCGCGTCGACGACAGCAACTTCAAGTCTCCGGACGGCGTCAGCAGCCAGTTCAAGACTCCAGGCTTCGGCATTCTCGACCTGACCGGTTTCTACAAAGTGACTTCCGACATCACCGTCAGCGGCGGCCTCTACAACCTCACCGATAAAAAATATTGGCTATGGGACGACGTGCGCGGCTACGACAGCGTCGGCGAAGCTGCCGTGCTGAGCCCCGCCAACCTTGACCGCCTGACTGCGCCAGGGCGCAACTTCGCCGTCAATCTGATCTGGGATATCTGATCCAGCCGCCGGGTTTCCCCACGTTCTGAACTCAAAGGAATTTTTCATGACCCCACACCATCCCGCTTTACGGTCCCAACGCCTGAACCAGATCACCCACGAGCCCCACAGCAGGCTCGACGCGCTGGTCAAGGCCCACGCCCCGTTCGAAACCCCGGCCAGCTTCGCCCGTTTCGTCGTTGCCCAGTACCTGTTCCAGTCGGAACTGGTGGCTTTATACAACGACCCAGGGCTATGCGCCTTGATCCCTGACCTGCCGGCCCGCTGCCGGGCCGAAGCAGCCAAGGCCGACCTCGCGGACCTGGACACCGAAGTCCCCGCGCCGGTGGCTGGCGCGGTGAACAATCCGACCCAAGCCGAAGCCCTCGGCTGGCTATTCGTCGGCGAAGGCTCCAAGCTCGGCGCCGCGTTTTTGATCAAGCGAGCCGCGGCCCTGGGGCTGAGCGAAACCTTCGGCGCCCGGCACCTGGCGGAACCCGCGGGCGGGCGCGCCGAAGGCTGGAAAACCTTCACCCGCACGCTCGACGGCTTGGCCTTTACCGAACAGCAAGAAGCCGAGGCAGACAAAGGCGCGCTGGCAGCGTTCAACCGCTTTACGGTGCTGTTGGAACACGCTTACACAGCAGAGCTTGCCTGAAACGCCACCATTCCCTGCGGGAGCGAGCTTGCTTGCGATGACGGCAGCCACGTTTTTTTGGTCTATGCTCCCTCTCTGGTTTTGGAGGGCTTTCGATGACCGATCTGCTGACGTCCGTGCAAGCCGCGCTCGGCTTGCCCATGACGCCGATCCTCTTCACCGGCGAAGGCGCGTTGTCCTCCGCCTTCGCCGTCACGGAGCTGGCCTGCGCCAGCATCGCTGCAGCCGGGCAGGCAACCGCCGGGCTCATCCACCAACAGACCGGCCGCCTGCCACCTGTCGAAGTCGACCGGCGCCTGGCCTCGTTGTGGTTTTCCACGTCCCTGCGTCCGATTGGCTGGAGCGTGCCGCCGATGTGGGACCCAGTGGCCGGTGACTATGCCACCGCCGACGGCTGGATTCGCCTGCACACCAACGCCCCTCATCATCGACTGGCGGCGGAAAAAGTCCTCGGCCCCTGCGTTGACCGCGCCGACATGGCGACCCGAGTGGCCCGCTGGAACAAGGCCGAGCTGGAGCAGGCCGTGGTCGACGCCGGCGGTTGCGCCGCCGAGATGCGCTCATGGCAGGCATGGCAGGCGCATCCCCAAGGCATGGCGGTGAACGCCGAGCCGCTGGTGCAGTTGAGCAAGTCCATCATCGAGCGGCCTGAACCCTGGCTCGGCTCCGTAGCGCGACCGCTGGCGGGCGTGCGGGTACTGGATCTGACCCGCGTCCTGGCCGGCCCTGTCGCCAGCCGCTTCCTCGCGGGCCTGGGTGCCGATGTCCTGCGCATAGACCCACCGACCTGGAACGAACCCGGCGTGGTGCCAGAAGTCACCCTGGGCAAACGCTGCGCCCGCCTCGATCTTCATCGCGCCGACGATCGAGCCACATTCGAGGCACTGCTCCAGGACACCGACATCCTCCTGCACGGCTACCGTGCCGACGCCCTTGAGCACCTGGGCTATGGCGCCGAGCAACGCCAGCAGATCGCCCCGGGCCTGATTGATGTCAGCCTCAACGCCTACGGCTGGAGCGGCCCGTGGCAGAACCGGCGCGGCTTCGACAGCCTGGTGCAGATGAGCAGCGGCGTTGCCGAAGCGGGCATGAATTGGAAACACACCGACAAACCGACACCACTGCCGGTGCAGGCACTGGATCACGGCACCGGCTATCTGCTGGCGGCCAGCGCACTGGTGCTGCTATCCCGGCGCTTGCACAATGGTCACGGCGGCTCGGCACGCTTGTCACTGGCGCGCACGGCAAAGCTGTTGATCGAGCGTGGCGCAGGGGACCCGACCCCATTGCGACCCGAGGCCAGCGACGACCGAGGACTCTTGATCGAACAAACGCCGTGGGGCCCGGCCCAGCGGCTGCACGTGCCGCTGAAAATCACCGGGACGCCGGTGCAATGGGCGCTCCCGGCGGCTGAACTGGGGGCCCATCGCCCACAGTGGTGAGGTGCCCATGTGGTGAGGGAGCCGCAGTAGTTCTACAGCACCAGCACGCCGCGGTACAAACCATAAGCCGCCATGCCCGCCCCCGCCATCACGCAGGCAAAGATTCCCTTTTCCATATGGGTGAACAAGGGCTGCCGCTGCTCGCGCTTGGCCTGGGCGAACAGGATGATCCCGGGCGCATACAACAGCGCCGACAGCAGCAGGTATTTCACACCACCGGCGTACAGCAGCCACACCGCGTAGCACAGCGCGACGCCACCGACGAACAGGTCCTTCACGCGCCGGGCCGAGCCCTGCTCATAAGTTTCACCCCGGGCGCAAAGCAATACCGCGTAGGCCGCTGACCACAGGTACGGCGCCAGAATCATCGACGACGACAGGTAGATCAGGCTGGTGTACGTACCTTCGGAGAATAGGGTAATCAGCAAAAACAGTTGAATCATGCCGTTGGTCAACCACAGGGCATTGACCGGGGCATGGTTGGCATTCTCTTTGGTCAGGAACGCCGGCATGGTCTTGTCCCGGGCAGTGGCATAGAGGATTTCAGCGCACAGCAGCGCCCAGGACAACAGCGCCCCCAGCAACGATACCGCCAAACCCAGGCTGACCAGCAACGCGCCCCAGGGCCCGACGATGTGTTCCAAGACACCGGCCAGAGACGGGTTTTGCAGTCTTGCCAGTTCCGGTTGGGTCATGATGCCCAACGACAACACGTTCACCAGTACCAGCAACGCCAACACCCCGACGAATCCAATGACCGTCGCCCGCCCTACGTCCGCACGCCGTTGCGCCCGCGCTGAATAGACGCTGGCGCCCTCGATGCCGATGAACACGAACACGGTGATCAGCATCATGTGGCGCACCTGGTCCATTACGCTGCCCAGGTCCGGGTTCATCGCGCCCCAGATGTCCCGGGTGAATATCTCGGCCTTGAACGCTATGGCGGCGATGACGATGAACATCACCAGCGGCACCACTTTGGCGATGGTGGTCACCAGGTTGATGAACGCGGCTTCCTTGATACCCCGCAGCACCAGCCCATGCACCGCCCACAGCAGCGCCGACGCGCAAGCGATGGCCACCGGCGTGTTGCCCTGGCCGAACACCGGAAAGAAATAGCCCAGGGTGCTGAACAGCAACACGAAGTAACCGACGTTGCCCAGCCAGGCGCTGATCCAGTAACCCCAGGCCGAGGAGAAGCCCATGTAGTCGCCAAACCCGGCCTTGGCGTAGGCGTAGACACCCGGGTCCAGCCCGGGCTTGCGGTTGGCCAGGGTCTGGAACACAAAAGCCAGGGACAGCATGCCGACGGCGGTAATGAGCCAGCCGATCAGTACCGCACCGGCATCGGCCCGAGCCGCCATGTTTTGCGGCAAGGAAAAAATCCCACCGCCAATCATCGATCCCACCACCAGCGCAACCAGCGCCCCGAGTCGCAATTTCTCAATCGGCTGCGGCATCTTTTCTCACTATCAAATATGTAAATAAAACGACATGACTATTTTAAATAGCGTCATTCAGGGCTAAGTCCCAAGGGCTTATGCCGGGCATTCTCCAAGACGCTTATAAAAAAGGCCATGACGGCAACTCTTTTCTTGTCCAGACACTCGCCCAGGCATTCGTTGCGCAGCAGGTTTTCATCAACTAGCGGAAATATTACCGCCGCAGATCAAACCTCCCCATCGCACCACACCAGCCGCTCTGGAACGGTCCTCCAGGAAAATTCATGAAGACCGAGAGACGGTAATAACTCTTTCATTAACAATGGAATGTTGTCATGCACTGATCCAGATCAGCTATTGAAGTTTCAATTCGTTTTAGCCTACTGACTCTCTTCTCCTGCATTGGAGTCTCGCAAATGTCTGATACCCCCGGAAAACTTCGATTGGGTGCATTGGTGGCACTGGTCGTCGGCTCCATGATCGGTGGGGGAATCTTTTCCCTGCCGCAAAACATGGCCGCCAGCGCCGACGTCGGAGCCGTGTTGATCGGCTGGGCGATCACCGCCGTCGGCATGCTGACCCTGGCCTTCGTGTTCCAGACCCTGGCCAACCGCAAGCCCGACCTGGACGGCGGCGTGTATGCCTACGCCAAGGCCGGCTTTGGCGACTACATGGGCTTCTCCTCGGCCTGGGGTTACTGGATCAGCGCCTGGCTGGGCAACGTCGGTTACTTCGTGTTGCTGTTCAGCACCCTGGGTTACTTCTTCCCGATCTTCGGTGAGGGCAATACCGTTGCAGCCGTGATCGGCGCGTCGGTGTTGTTGTGGGCGGTGCACTTCCTGGTCCTGCGGGGGATCAAGGAAGCGGCGTTCATCAACCTGGTCACCACCGTCGCCAAGGTCGTGCCGCTGGTGTTGTTCGTATTGATCGCGGTGTTCGCGTTCAAGCTCGACATCTTCACCGCCGACATCTGGGGCCTGAAGAATCCGGACCTGGGCAGCGTGATGACCCAGGTACGCCACATGATGCTGGTCACCGTGTGGGTGTTCATCGGCATCGAGGGCGCGAGTATCTTTTCCGCCCGTGCCGAAAAACGCTCGGACGTGGGCAAGGCCACTGTGATCGGCTTCATCACCGTGCTGTTGTTCCTGGTGCTGGTGAACGTTTTGTCGCTGGGCATCATGACCCAACCGGAACTGGCAAAACTGCAGAACCCGTCCATGGCCGCCGTGCTGGAGCACGTGGTGGGGCATTGGGGCGCGGTGCTGATCAGCGTTGGCCTGGTCATCTCGCTGCTCGGCGCGCTGCTGTCATGGGTGTTGTTGTGCGCCGAGATCATGTTCGCCGCCGCCAAGGACCACACCATGCCGGCGTTCCTGCGTCGCGAGAACGCCAATCATGTCCCGGCCAACGCCCTGTGGCTGACCAACGCGATGGTCCAGCTGTTCCTGATCATCACGCTGTTTTCGGCCAGCACCTACCTGTCACTGATCTACCTCGCCACCTCGATGATCCTGGTGCCTTACCTCTGGTCGGCGGCCTACGCGCTGTTGCTCGCGGTGCGCGGCGAAACCTATGAAAACGCCCTGGCCGAACGCCGCAAGGACCTGGCCATCGGTGCCATCGCCCTGGTCTATGCGGTGTGGCTGCTGTACGCCGGCGGCATCAAGTATTTGCTGCTCTCTGCCCTGCTCTATGCCCCCGGCGCGATCCTGTTCGCCAAGGCCAAGCATGAGCTGGGCAAACCGATTTTCACCTCTGTCGAGAAGCTGATTTTTGCCGCGGTGATCGCAGGTGCCCTGGTGGCTGCCTACGGGCTCTACGACGGCTTCCTGACCTTGTAGCTGACTGATTGTTTTCACTGGAGGATTTGTAATGACCACGGAAAAAGTGAAATACGGCGTTCATTCCGAAGCCGGTAAATTACGTAAAGTCATGGTGTGCTCCCCAGGCCTCGCCCATCAGCGCTTGACTCCCAACAATTGCGACGAGCTGCTGTTCGATGATGTGATCTGGGTCAACCAGGCCAAGCGCGACCATTTCGATTTCGTCACCAAGATGCGCGAGCGAGGCATCGACGTGCTGGAAATGCACAACCTGCTGACCGACATCGTCGCCATCCCCGAAGCCCTGGACTGGATCCTGCAACGCAAGATCACTGCCAACTCGGTGGGCCTGGGCCTGGTGAATGAAGTCGGCTCGTGGCTGCGCAGCCTGGAGCCGCGCCATATCGCTGAATTCCTGATCGGCGGCGTCTCGGCAGACGATCTGCCGGACAGCTTCGGTGGCAAGACCATCCAGATGTTCCGCGACTTCCTCGGGCACTCCAGCTTCATCCTGCCGCCGCTGCCCAACACCCAGTTCACCCGCGATACCACTTGCTGGATCTACGGTGGCGTGACGCTGAACCCGATGTACTGGCCGGCGCGACGCCAGGAAACCTTGCTGGCCAGCGCCATCTACAAATTCCATCCCGAGTTCACGAACGCCGATTTCCAGATCTGGTACGGCGACCCCGACCAAGAGCACGGCAACGCGACCCTTGAAGGCGGCGACGTGATGCCTATCGGCAACGGCGTGGTGCTGATCGGCATGGGCGAACGCTCGTCCCGCCAGGCCATCGGCCAGTTGGCGCTGAACCTGTTCAAGCACAAAGCGGTGGAACGGGTCATTGTTGCCGGCTTGCCAAAATCCCGCGCCGCGATGCACCTGGACACCGTCTTCAGTTTCTGTGACCGCGACCTGGTAACGATTTTCCCGGAAGTGGTGAGCCAGATCGTCGCCTTCTCCCTGCGCCCTGACGAGAGCAAACCCGGCGGCATCGACGTGCGCCGCGAGGAAGGCAGTTTCCTCGACACCGTGGCCGCCGCCCTCAAGCTGCCGGCGCTGCGAATAGTGGAAACCGGCGGCAACAGCTTCGCCGCCGAGCGCGAACAATGGGACGACGGCAACAACGTGGTGGCCCTGGAACCGGGCGTGGTGATCGGCTACGACCGCAACACCTACACCAACACCCTGCTGCGCAAGGCCGGGGTGGAAGTCATCACCATCAGCGCCAGCGAACTGGGCCGGGGCCGCGGCGGCGGCCATTGCATGACCTGCCCGATCATCCGCGACCCTATCGACTACTGATTTTTGGCCTTGGCCGCTGCTTATCCGGCAGCGCCCAAGGGGATAACCGAAACCCAAGGAGATCCATCATGGCTTTCAACATGCGTAACCGTAGCCTGCTGAGTTTGATGCACCACACCAACCGCGAGCTGCACTTTCTGCTGGACCTGTCCCGTGACCTCAAGCGCGCCAAATACACCGGCACCGAACAGCCACACCTCAAGGGCAAGAACATCGCGCTGATTTTCGAAAAGACCTCGACCCGTACCCGCTGCGCCTTTGAGGTCGCGGCCCACGATCAGGGCGCCCACGTCACCTACATCGATCCGGTGTCGTCGCAGATCGGCCACAAGGAGAGCATGAAAGATACCGCCCGGGTGCTGGGCCGGATGTTCGACGCCATCGAGTACCGTGGCTTCGAACAGGAAATCGTCGAGGAACTGGCCAAGTTCGCCGGAGTACCGGTGTTCAACGGCCTGACCGCCGAATTCCACCCCACCCAGATGATCGCCGACACCCTGACCATGCGTGAACACAGCGACAAGCCGCTGCATGACATCAGCTATGCCTACCTGGGCGATGCCCGCTACAACATGGGCAATTCGCTGCTGATGATCGGCGCCAAGCTGGGCATGGACGTGCGCATCGGCGCGCCGAAAGCCTTGTGGCCGCATCAGGACTTCATCGACCAGTGCCAGGCCTTCGCCGTCGAAAGCGGCGCGCGCATCACCATCACCGAAGACCCCAAGGAAGCCGTCAAGGGCGTGGACTTCATCCACACCGACATTTGGGTGTCCATGGGCGAGCCGGTGGAGGCCTGGGATGAGCGTATCGAGCAACTGCTGCCCTACCAAGTCAACGCGCAGATGATGAAAGCCTCGGGCAACCCACGGGTGAAATTCATGCACTGCCTGCCGGCGTTTCATAACAGCGAAACCAAGGTCGGCAAAGACATCGCCGCCCGCTATCCGAACCTGGCCAACGGCGTGGAAGTCACCGAGGACGTCTTCGAATCCCCGGCCAACATCGCCTTCGAACAAGCGGAAAACCGCATGCACACCATCAAGGCGATCCTGGTGTCGGCGCTGGCGGATATCTGAAGGCGCCCTCCCCGCTGGAATGCAATCCAGTGTGGGAGCGGGCTTGCTCGCGAAAGCGGTGTGTCAGTCGAAGGAACTGTGCCTGTTATTCCGCCTCCGCGGGCAAGCCCGCTCCCACAAGGGACCGAGTCGTCCGTTATGTATCTGTCAGAGGACAACACCATGCGCATCGTCATTGCCCTGGGCGGTAACGCCCTTCTGCGTCGGGGCGAGCCCATGACCGCAGAGAACCAACGCAGCAACATCCGCACCGCCACCGAGCAGATCGCGAAAGTCCACGCCGGCAACCAACTGGTCATCGCCCACGGCAACGGCCCGCAGGTGGGCCTGCTGTCGTTGCAGGCCGCGGCCTACACCTCGGTCACGCCATATCCACTGGACGTCCTCGGCGCCGAAACCGAAGGCATGATCGGCTACATCATCGAACAGGAACTCGGCAATCTGCTGGATTTCGAGGTGCCGTTCGCCACGCTGCTGACCCAGGTCGAGGTGGATGGCAACGATCCGGCTTTTCAGAACCCCACCAAGCCCATCGGCCCGGTCTACAGCCAGGCAGAGGCGCAAAAACTGGCCGCTGAAAAAGGCTGGGCCATCGCCCCGGACGGCGACAAGTTCCGCCGGGTGGTCGCCAGCCCACGACCCAAGCGCATCTTTGAAATCCGCCCGATCAAATGGCTACTGGAAAAAGGCAGCATCGTGATCTGCGCCGGCGGTGGCGGCATTCCGACGATGTACGACGCGAACGGCAAGCTGCAAGGCGTGGAAGCGGTGATCGACAAAGACCTGTGCTCGGCGCTGCTGGCCGAACAGCTGGAAAGCGATCTGCTGGTCATCGCCACTGACGTCAATGCGGCATACATCGACTTTGGCAAACCGACCCAGCAAGCCATCGTCCAGGCTCACCCCGACGATCTGGAAAAACTCGGTTTCGCTGCGGGTTCCATGGGACCGAAGGTGCAAGCGGCCTGCGAATTTGCGCGCAACACTGGCAAGGTTGCGGTGATCGGGTCGTTGGCAGACATCGATGCTATTGTCCAAGGCACTGCCGGCACGCGCATCAGCACGGCCACGCCGGGAATTGTTTATCGATAAAGGGAAAACTTATGCGGCAGGCGCGGTGTCTGCCGTTCTCCATGCCTTCAAAGGAGAAACGCTTATGGCCATGTTCGAACCCGGTCACCTGCACATGGAGCGCCATGCGCTGAACAAGGAGGATTTCAGCTACAACCTGTGCATCGACTACACGCTCGAGCAGGATCCCAAGGAGGGCGCGGGTATGTCGTTTCGGGTGCATGGCACCGTCGAGGACAAGACCTTGGACGAGACGTTCTTCCTGGCCAAGGACCAAGCCTTCGACTTTGCCCGCCATGCCACCCGCATCGCGCAGAAATATGGCTTGCCCAAGACCGCCAGCATCGGTTCGATGCACAAGTACTACGACGAAATGTTCGAAGACGTTCGCCATCAACTGGACGTCAAGCCGGGCGATCCGATGAAGCCTGAACACTTGAGTTAAGAACACCGCTAACCCTTGTGGGAGCGGGCTTGCTCGCGAAGACGGAACAACCTCCAACATTAAAGTGACTGACCCACCGCTTTCGCGAGCAAGCCCGCTCCCACAGGGATCATCAGTGGCCTGAATACCGATCTACAAACAGCCCCCGCCTCGCTGGCAACTCACCCGCGCTGACCTATGCTTTAAACAGTACCCCAGGGTATTCGTTCAGAGGTCACCGCCATGAACATCAAAACAAAAAGACGCCTCGCCATCTTCGTCACCTGCGCCGCTACGCTGGCGCTGTACGGCACGGCGGCCTACCGGGTCGAGCAGGCCAGGCAGCAGCCCCGTGAATACGCCAGCTGCAATATGGAACGTTGCATCCCCCACAACGCGACCCTGAACGCCCTTCGCTGAGGCGTATTCAGTCGTCCTGCTGATCGGTCTTGAGCCGGTCCCGGAACGCTTTGGGCGAGATGCCGACGCGCCGGCGAAAAAGCCGGGTGAAGTTGGTCGGGTCGGAGAAACCGAGCATCTCGGAAATCTCGTAGATGGTCATGCCGGTATAGGTCAGCAACCGCTTGGCTTCCAGCAACTGGCGCTCGTGCATGATCTGCAATGCCGGTTGCCCCGCAAGTTCCCGGCAGGTGCCGTTTAGGTGCGACACGGAAATGCCCAGGCGATGGGCCAGATCCTCGACCTTGACGTGCTGGCGATAGGTTTCTTCCACCAGTTGAATGAACCCGTTGAGGTATTCCCGGGCGCGTTGCGGGCGCTGGGTCTGGGTACGTCGTTGCATCACCTGGCGGCTGACCCAGACCATGATCACGCTGACCAGGGCATGCATCAGCATTTCCCGGGCCGGTTGATGCCCCACATATTCATTCTGCAAGGCGCTGAACAGGCTGTTGAGGTACTCGGCGTTGTCCAGGGCCGGGTAGCTTTCAGCCTGGGCCAGGACGTTCACCGAATGCCCCAACTGCGCTTGCAAGTGCGTCACCAGTGGCGCCGCCAGGGTCACCACGTAACCTTCCACATCTTCGGAAAAACGAAAGCCATGCACTGACAGCGGCGGCAGGATCTGCACCGCCGGCTCGTCGAGTTGCGTGCGCAGGCCTTCGATTTCCAGTTCCGCCTGGCCCTTGAAGACGAACAGCAACTGGCACAGGTCAGCATGCCGATGGGGTTTGATCTCCCATTGATGCTCGCTGCTGCGCTTGGAAATGGTTTCGCAGTGCAGCAGGTCCGGCGTCGGCCAATCCTGGCTCTCGCCGTAGAGCTTGAACACCGGGATCGAAGGCAAGTCAGGTTTTTTCATAACGTGGATCCGGGCCAGGGGTTGCGGGCGATAATCGCACCAATTGGCAGAAAGAACAGGTATCGGCTCAGTTTTCCCCTTCAACTGACAGCTCCGCAAGCGAAAAATGCAGGCACTCGATCTATAACAATCAACACCGACCCTGGTCGCGTGCTTCGTGCGAGTCATAAGAACAATGAAAACCCTCAAGACCCAAGTCGCGATTATCGGCGCCGGCCCCTCTGGCCTGCTACTCGGCCAGTTGCTGCACAACGCCGGGATCGACACCGTCATCCTCGAACGCCAGGCCCCCGACTATGTACTGGGCCGTATCCGCGCCGGCGTGCTGGAACAAGGCATGGTCGACCTGCTGCGCCAGGCCGGCGTCGGCCAACGCATGGACGCCGAAGGCCTGCCCCACGACGGGTTTGAGCTGGTACTCAACGATCGGCGCGTGCACATCGACCTCAAGGGCCTGACCGGCGGCAAGAACGTCATGGTCTACGGCCAGACCGAAGTCACCCGTGACTTGATGGCCGCTCGCGAAGCCGCCGGCGCCCGCACGTTGTATCAGGTCGAAAACACCCAGCCCCACGCCATGCAAACCGACCAACCCTTCGTGACCTTCGAGCACCAGGGCGACACCTGGCGCCTGGACTGCGACTATATCGCCGGTTGCGACGGTTTCCATGGCGTGGCGCGACAGTCCATCCCGGCGGAAAAACTCAAGGTCTTCGAGCGAGTCTATCCGTTTGGCTGGCTCGGCGTCCTGGCCGATACCCCGCCGGTCCACGAGGAACTGGTCTACGCGCGGCACGAGCGCGGTTTTGCCCTGTGCAGCATGCGTTCCAAGACGCGTACCCGTTACTACCTGCAAGTACCCGCCGAGGAACTGGTCGCCGATTGGCCGGACGAGCGCTTCTGGACCGAACTCAAAGCCCGCCTGCCCGCCGACCTGGCCGAAACGCTGGTAACCGGCCCGTCCATCGAGAAGAGCATCGCGCCGCTGCGCAGTTTCGTGGTCGAGCCCATGCAGTACGGGCGTATGTTCCTGGTGGGCGACGCGGCCCACATCGTCCCGCCCACCGGCGCCAAGGGCCTCAACCTGGCGGCCAGTGATGTCAGCACGCTGTTCAACATTCTGCTCAAGGTCTATCGCGATGGCCGTGTGGATCTGCTGCAACAGTACTCAGCCATCTGCCTGCGGCGGGTCTGGAAAGCCGAGCGTTTTTCCTGGTGGATGACCTCGATGCTGCACCGCTTCGACAACGACGACGCTTTCAACCAGCGCATCAGCGAAGCGGAGCTGGAGTATTTCGTCGACTCCGAGGCCGGCCGAAAAACCATCGCAGAAAATTACGTCGGACTTCCTTATGAGGCTATCGAATAGCCGGCTATCGACTTAAACTGCGGGCTCCGACCCGGCGCGATGCCCGCAGGTTCTACCGTGACTCAGCTCAATATTCCCCACACCCCGAAGCCGGCCATACGCAGCGTACTGGCAGCCCTGATGCTGGCGATTTTCCTCGGAGCGCTCGACCAGACCATCGTCGCCGTCTCGATGCCGGCCATTTCCGCACAGTTCAAGGACGTCAGCCTGCTGGCCTGGGTGATTTCCGGCTACATGGTCGCCATGACCGTGGCAGTGCCGATCTACGGCAAGCTCGGGGACCTTTATGGCCGGCGACCGCTGATGCTGTTTGGCATGGGCCTGTTCACCCTGGCCTCGCTATTGTGTGGCTTGGCGCAAGACATGGAACAACTGGTGCTGGCGCGGATACTCCAAGGCATTGGTGCCGGCGGGATGATCTCGGTGAGCCAGGCGATCATCGGCGACATCGTGCCCCCTCGCGAGCGTGGCCGCTACCAGGGCTATTTCAGCAGCATGTACGCGGTGGCCAGCGTCGCCGGGCCGGTGCTCGGCGGCTACATGACGCAATACCTGTCGTGGCGCTGGGTGTTCTGGATCAACCTGCCGCTGGGCATGGCGGCCTGGTGGGTAGCCAGGCGCACCCTGGTCGGGCTGCCAGTACCGCAACGCACGCCGATCATCGACTACCTGGGCACAATGCTGCTGATCATCGGCCTGACGGCGCTGTTGCTGGGGATCACACAGGTGGGACATGGCCACGCCTGGTACAGCCGTGAAGTGCTGGGGCTGTTGATTGGCGCGATAGCGGTGCTGGGGCTGTTCGCCTGGCATGAGCGCAGGGCCCGGGAACCGCTGTTGCCGATGCACCTGTTCGTCAATCGCAGCGCGGTGTTGTGCTGGTGCACGGTATTTTTCACCAGCTTCCAGGCGATTTCCCTGACAGTGCTGGTGCCGCTGCGCTTTCAGAGCGTAACCGGCGCCGGTGCGGACAGCGCCGCGTTGCATTTGCTGCCCCTGGCCATGGGGCTGCCCATCGGCGCGTACTTCGCCGGGCGCCGTACGTCGATCACGGGCCGCTACAAACCGATGATCCTGGGCGGCGCCGTGCTCCTGCCGCTGTCCATCCTTGGCATGGCCCTCACCCCACCCGCTGCGTTCTGGCTCAGCAGCGTATTCATGCTGCTCAGCGGCATTGCCTCGGGCATGCAATTTCCGACCTCCTTGGTGGGCTCGCAGAATTCTGTGCAACAAGCGGACATCGGCGTTGCCACCAGCACCACCAACCTGTTCCGCTCCCTGGGCGGCGCGGTGGGCGTGGCCTTAATGTCGGCGTTGTTGCTGGCCTTGCTGCAGGATTCGAACTTCGCCCGGCTTGCCGGCTCGTCGTTGATTGGCGAAGGGCATTCGGGGAATGTCTTGCTGGACAGCCTGAACGCTGCGCCGGGCGCGGCGCAGGATGCCTTGCGCGGGGAATTGCTTGGGACGTTTCGGCATTTGCTGTTGATCAGTGCGGCAGTGTCGTTGTTGGGGTTGATGGCGGCTGTTGTGATGCCTGATCGGGTGTTGCGGGGGCGGGAGGAGAAGGGTCAGTAGGTCCGTGTGGATACACACCACCCAAAAAGCCCGACCACGGCCCCATTCCGACTTTAGCCACATTGACCGCAAGATGCTAAGCTGCCGCCCGGCTGGCTTGGCTTGCGAGAGGTACGTTATGGAATTGGTGGTTCATAGCTATTGCCTGAAAGGCGCACGCCAGGAGCCTTTGCTTCCCCCCGTCACCCTGACACCGATCTCGTCGATCCTGACGGTCGCCGAGCTCATTCGCCTCACCGTTGCCGAACAGATCGCCGCGCTGTCGGTCCAGCACTGGCTGGAACAGGCGGCCATGCGCGAGGTGCTCGATCGCCAGTACCTGAGCGAGCGGGAGATCCTTCAGCAAGCCGGTGAAGGCGCAGTCGTCATGCCGCAAGCCAAGGCATCCCCCAAACTGGATCTCGACGTCGAAATCGAGCGAGCCTTGAAGGGCTTTGAGACCCGCGCATTCCGCGTTCTGCACAACGGCGTCATGCTACAGAACCTGAATGACCTCGTTGATGTGAGCCCCCCTTCCACGCTTGCGTTTATCCGTCTGATGCCGCTGCTTGGCGGTTGATTCCTGTTGCTCTCTTCTTCGGAGCCCCTCATGCAATCACGTCGTCCAATGCCGGACCAATCCACACGCCTCGCTGCGCTGGGAGCCTTCTGTGACAGCGCGTTGGATACCTATCCCGAGCTCAGACGATATGACGAATTCGAAATCGATATCTGGGATGGCATCGACTTCCTGAGCATTGCCAACGACTGGGTCAGGCAGCAGCCACAGGAAGGCGCCAGGGCACTGGCGGACGGTTTTGTGTTCCCGATCGTCTGGGACGACTTGAAAGACCGCCGCGACCAACAGCGCTACGGCCTGCAATATCGCATTTGCGATGCGTGGGTGACTGCCCACCCCGATGCCTATGCGCTGGAGCAGATCTGTGCGCGACTGCAGCACATGCTGCAATTTGCTTTCGAGGACAGCGACTATCCACTGCCCACTGATGACGACGATCCAGCCTATTACCGCAGACGCCCGGAACACGCCTGGGCCTTTCCCGATGTGTCGGATTGCATCAACCGCCTGAGCGATTACCCGTCCACCCCGGTCTGGCAAACGTTCGCCGAATGGTTGCTGGACGGCAGTTGGAACCGTGTGCAGCCACCGTCCTCGCCTGATGAAGAGCAAAGGCGACTCGCCGACGCGTACATCTACGTGCACAAGGAGATCCGGCGCATTGCTCTGGGCCTGATGGAAGCAGGCCGGCTCGATTACCCTCGCTTCGCCCGGGCGGCCAACACCTGGGGTCGCGCCATGATGTTCTATACAGACGCCGCCGGGCTCGGCAGTGATGACGTGGACTCGAATCGGTACGCCGGTGAAGCGTTAGACGAGGACGCCCCAGATGACGAAGCCCCTGACGACGAAGCGTGCGAGACGGAGCAACCTCAGCGCGAAGATTCACTGATCGAGGAGCCGGCCGACGTGCCACCTGAACTGGCGAATTTTACCGTTCGTTATGTCGAGGACGCCCTGGCCGGATTACCCGATAATGCCGAGAAGCTGGCGGACACCTTCCGTTCGGTGCAGGTCTATCAGACCCGCTGGCTGCTGTTGGCCCTGGCGGCCATCGAACGTCTGGGTATGACACCCGACACCTTTCACGACAGCTTCGGCAGTACGGCCGCGGTGCTCGAACGTTTCCTGTCGCTCCAGCAATTGCCCAAGGAGCAATCGGCGGAGCTGCTCGCGCCACTGACCCGTTTTTCAAGAGATACCCTGCTGACCGCCCTGCCCTACGCCGGGCACGCCAGCCGAGTGGTACTCGACGCGCTCGGCTGGGGTGATCTGCAAGGCTTCCAGCGTGAATACCTGAACATCGCCCTCGCCCCCCAGTCCGGCTGGGGCAGCGACCTGCCCAATACGCTGGATGCAACCGTGGGTGTGGTGGACCGCTATCTTCTGGACAAGGCGCTGGCCGAAGCTGACCCGCAGCACTTGCGCGACTACCTCGCCGCACTCGCTCCCTCGCACTGGGCGTTTCCCGAAACCCGCGTGCTGCTCGATGCCTATCAGGGTATCGGTCGTCCCGCACTGGAAAAGAAGCTGACCCGCCACGCCCAGCCGGCAATGCGCATCTATGGGGTATTGCCCGTCACGCATTCGGACGACGTACGCCAGCGCTACCTGAAGCTCAAGAAATTGCACCAGGAGGTGCGTAAATACGGCGCTCAACGACAGGCCAACTCCCACGCGGCGATTCAGGCGGGGCTGGAAAACCTGGCGCGTGTTGCCGGTTATCCATCGGCGATTCGCCTGGAATGGGCCATGGAATCGCAGATCTCCGAATCCGCCATGACGGCCGCCACCATCGATGGCTATGACGTCACGCTGGTGAGCGACGGCTTGTCGCCCACGTTGCGCATCTGCAAAGCCGGAAAGACGCTCAAGACCGCACCGCCAGCGATTCGCAAAAACGCGGACTTCCTTGCTCTCAAAGCACAGCAGGCCCAGATCCAGGAACAGACTTCACGCTTCTGCCGCACTCTGGAAACGATGATGAGCAGCGGCGAAACCCTGGCTCTGGATGTCCTGAAAACCCTACTGAAAATGCCTACGGTCCGCCTGCTACTGGAGCAACTCATCGTTCAAGCCGACGACGCTGTGCTGGGCTGGCTCGACAGCACGACGCTGTCAGTGACCGACATTGAAGGGCGCCAGTACACCGTTAAACAGAACCTGCGCATTGCACACCCTTTTCATCTGTTCACGGCAGGACAACTGTCGGCCTGGCAGAAAGCGGTCGTCAGCCACCGCCGTGTACAGCCCTTCAAACAAGCCTTTCGCGAGCTGTACCTGCTGACCCCCGCCGAGCGAGATACACACGTGTGGTCCAATCGATTTGCCGGCCACCGCCTGAAAGGCAAAGTGGCCGCACGGTTGCTGCAGGTTCGCAACTGGTCGACCTCAAGCGTCGAAGACATCTATTACGAGAGCAAGGAGCACGGCATCTACGCCACGTTCAATTTTCTGGATACCGGTCATTACCTGTCCCAAACAGAACACTTCACCTTCGACACGATTGCGTTCCACCGCGACCAGAAAGCCTTGCCGCTTGAACAGGTACCGCCACTGCTGTTTTCAGAAGTCATGCGTGATGCCGACCTACTGGTCTCCGTGGCCCACGCCGCGGACGGCTATAGCACCAGTCAGGAAACCCTGCAGCGACGCGCCGAACTGGTCGCGGAGCTGACTCGGGGGCTGGGACTGCAAAACGTCAGATGTGAAGGGCATTTCCTGCACATTACCGGCCAGCGTGCGAACTACCGCATTCACCTGGGCAGCGCGGCCATCCATATCGAACCCGGCAACTACCTGTGCATCGTGCCTGTTAGCGGCAGCGCCACCGAGTTCTACCTGCCGTTCGCCGACACCGACAGAAAAATGGCTGAGGTGCTGAGCAAGATGTTCCTACTGCTGGACGACATGAACATCACCGACAGCCAGATACTCGAACAGATACAGCTGGCGAGCTGATGTCAGGCTTTGCTCAGGCCGCCGCCACAGCAACGCCCGGCACCACCACCGCACTCATTCCCTCCTTCATCCGCTTGGCATCCCTCACAAAGCACCGCGAAGACATAAACAAAAACACCATCGTCAAAAACAACGCCACCGGAATCAGATACATCGCGTCGTGCAACCCGATGGCCTTGAACGCCTCGGTCATCTGATCGACGCCAGCCGCCGCCATCGCCGTGCGGGCGAAGTAATCGGACAGCCCGCCCACCACCACCGGTCCCAGCCCCCCGCCTAGCAAATAAAGCCCGGCAAAGTACAACGCCATCGCCGTGGCGCGCAGGCGCGGTTCAACCACGTCCTGGATCGCCGTGTAGACGCAGGTGTAGAAGTTATAGGCAAACAACCAACCGACGCTGAACACCGCCACGAACACGCCAATTTCAATACGCCCCGCGTGCAGGGCCCAGGCCGTGGTGACCGTCGAGATCGCCAGGCTGAACGCCGCGAACAGCAGGCGGCCGTTAGGTACGCGCTGGTGAATCTTGTCAGCGACCCAGCCGCCCAGGGTAAGGCCGAACAACCCGGTCACGCCCACCATGATCCCGGTGGCGACGGCCGCCTCATGCAGCGGCATCAGGAAATAGCGCTGCAGCATCGGCACCAGGAACGAGTTGCAGGCATACGTCGCAAAGTTGAAGCACAGCCCCGCCAGCACCAACCAAAGAAATGTCGGTATCGCCAATACCCGACGAACAGGCCGGTCGACCTTCTCCTGGGACACTTGCACGGTTTCCGCCGCGCCGCGCTTGGGTTCCTTGATGAAAAACATGAACACCGCCAGCATCAGCCCCGGTACCGCCGCGATGAAGAACGGTGCACGCCAGCTGTCGAACGCCTTGACCATCGCGCCAATGGTAAAGAACGCCAACAGCAGGCCAAGGGGCAGGCCGAGCATGAAGATGCCCATCGCCCGCGCCCGACGATGGGCCGGGAACAGATCACCGATCAACGAGTTGGCGGCCGGTGCATAACTGGCTTCACCAATACCCACGCCCATGCGCACCAAGAGAAAAGCCCAGAAGCTGCCCACCAGGCCGTTGACCGCCGTCAGTCCGCTCCAGGCTGCCAGGCCCCAGCCCATCAACTTGCTGCGCGAACCGGTATCGGCCATGCGCCCCAGCGGCAGCCCGGCAATGGCGTAGACAATGGTAAACGCGGTGCCGATGATCCCGATCTGGAAGTCGCTGAGACTCCACTCCATACGGATCGGCTCGATAATGATCGCCGGAATGGTGCGATCGAAGAAGTTGAACAGGTTGGCCAGGAACAGCAGGAACAGAATGCGCCAGGCATTCGCCGCTTGGGTCGAGTTCTGCATGGGTCCGTCTCTTTTATTGTTATGGGGCAGCGGCGAGGCATCCGAGCCCGGAACCTGCAATCTAGACAGCAGTGCGAGGACTGTCTCCAATCATTCGCAAGGTTGATACCCGACCATGGCGCGTCAGGTATTTCTTGATGCCGCTCAAGTCTTTGTAACAATTGCCATCACTTTGCCTTTTTTCGGTTAAAGATCATCGCTCCGTGGCCGATTCAACGTGATCAGGAAAAGTTTCTCCCCAGCGCTGCTCAGGCTGTAGCCCTGACCGCTTGGGCCGACCTTCGCGCCATTCAGGACGCGAGCTTCCATCCGCGATGGTTCGATGACAGAGATTGTCGAACCGACCAGTTCAGGCATACGGCGCACAATGACTTCCAAAAAAACAGCCACTGCGGTTTCCGATCTGACCCTGAGCCCGGCCGCCAACGGCCCTGAAGCTCCGACGCTTTCGAGCAGCTCGCGATCCCTGGCGACCCAGCAATATCTGTATTTCACCGAAACCAACACCGACCGCATCCTCGACAACCTCGATGGCCTGCGCGATGCCGTGTTCCCACGCCCTCCTCATCTGGTGGATGACGAGAGCGAACGTGGGCAGCAGGAGTTCCCCTCGGTGTGCCTGATCGGCCTGGGGCGCTGCGGTTCCAACATCGCCCTCGACGTGGCAGAGCTGGTGTACAACGCCCGCAAGTTCTACCTCAACGAATTCAACGCCGAAGACAAAAGCTACAGCGACAAGGGCTACCGCCCTACGCAGTGGATCCGCAATAACCTGCGCCTGGGCAGCAACAAGGCCAGCAAACCGGTGTTCTTGGTCGAGCCTCTGGTGATGCTCGGCGACTTGGACAAAGACATCGCCGGACGCATCCGCTTCTCGCGCAAAGGCGAGAAAAGCGGTTTCCTGCGTGACTACAGCAAGATGAAAATCATGGACTTGTCGGAAGTCCACGCCGGTGGTGCCGGTAACGCGCCGATCCTGGGCCAGTACCTGGCCAAGATCATCCTGAACAAGGACACCCAGCGCTTCTCCAGCCCCGATTGGAAAATGATCCACTCGTACCTGATCGACAGCTGCGGCATCAAGGCCAACCAGTCGCGCCTGTACTTCTCGATCTTCAGTGCCGGTGGCGGTACCGGTTCGGGCATGGCCTCGGAATTCGGCCTGGCCCAGCAGTATTCGTACATGAACAAAACGTTCGACACCAAGCCGATGGACGAACACGACAGCAAGAGCGGCCACTCCTTCGTATTCGAGCCGATCTTCACCAGTGGCATTTGCGTGCTGCCGAACATTTCCGACCACCGCAGCGAAATGTCCGAGGCGCTGCACATCAACGCCGGACGCCTGCTGTGCAAATACCTGTCGGAAGAATGGGATTTCTCGTACAACTTCGCCAACGAAGACAGCAGCGAAGCCAGCGTGATGGGCCGTATCCGTCCGTGGAACGCAATGATGCTGATCTCCAACGACATCATGCGTTATGCCGAAGAAAGCGATGACGGCAACATCCAGAACATTGATGTCAATGCCATGGAGAAGCACGCCAACCAATACATCTCCCAGCAGATTTTCAACATCCTGACCGCCCAGGCCGTCACGACCGACTACGACCAGAACTACTTCCGCCGTGCCGGCATCGACATTGGCGAAACCATTCGCCTGGACGCCAACGACCTGTTCATGAGCCTGGCCGGCCCGGTGGCGATTGCCTACGCCGAATCCGTCGTCCCGGAAACCCCGGCGCCGAGCGGCGACAAGTTCAAGGTGTTCGAAAAAGAGCCGCCGCGCCTGAACATCGATGACCTGTTCTTCCGCTCCATCGACCTGCCGCACTTCAACAAAGTGACCCAGGCCATCGAAGGCATCAGCCTGTTGCCGATCGAATCCAAGCGCTACCGGGCTTCGCTGGAGCAATACAAGAATTCCGGCTACGACGCCGCGGCCCTGCACGACCTGCATTTCTTCAAGAATTGCTCGTCGGTGGTGTCCATCGTCTCGCTGCCCAAGGACTACAAGCTGTCCTACATGGACCTGAACCGGCTCAAGACCCACCTCAACAGCCTGTTCCCCAACACCACGCTCAAGCGTTACGCACTGGTGATCGGCGCTTCGGCCAACCTGTCGCTGACCACCCTGATCGCCAAGAGCCCGTGCCTGTCGGATGACTTCCTGACGTTGATCGTGGCCTTTATCAAGCGCTGCTTTGCGCGCACGCCATATCGCTTCGACGACACCCTGGACAACTCGATCCTGGACTTCATCATCAACGAGGACTTCGACGAGGCACGGATCGACGAGCTGCTCAACGAATTCGAGAACCCGGCGAAGATCCTCGACACCAACTGGTATGCGATCAAGCCGATGTACGAGAAGAAGTACCGCGAGCTGATCAACGACAAGGAAAAATTCGTCTCGATCAACGACATCCGCCTGTCCCGCGACTGCGTGAAGAAGTCGATCAAGTACCTGCGCGAGATCTACCGTCACCGTATTGGCAAGACCAAGGTTATTTCCTTGAATAACCATACGGGCAAGAGTTATTGAGGCGGGTTTGATACCGCGTCGCGCCTTTCGCGAGCAAGCCCGCTCCCACATGGAACCGCGTTTCTTCAGAAGGAATGCGGTCCACTGTGGGAGAGCGGGCTTGCTCGCGAATGCGGCCTTGAATACACCATCGCGACAACATCCAGAAACAATTGAGCAGCCCAAAGGCTGCCCCCCCAAACTGTTCCCGTTACGTATACGTCACCCTCCCCTGTGGCGTTTCACCACGGCAGGTGGCCATCACGCTACGCACCTACACACTTTTGAAGGGTCGAAATCGCGAACCAAATTGGTGCACTGATCAGTTTGATGCTCTTTCCTGGATCATTATCCAAGGTGAAACCACCACCGCCCAAAGCTGCGGATTACGTTCCAGAAAATCCAACGCCCGCGTTTCAGACAGCTTGGCGAGCTGGTCCGCGGCCAGCCAGGCGGCGACTTTGGTACCTTCGTCCTGGGCGACGGCTTCGGCGGCGGCGATCAGATCCAGTGCCGGGTCGACCCACAATAGGGCACCCTTGGCAAAGAACGGCTCCAGCTCCTTCCAGGTGATGGATGCGGTTTCACCAAGCAGCTTGGCATAGAGGGTGCTAGGTTCTTGATTCATGGGACCCGTCCGGAAAAGAAATCGGCGCGAATGATAACGTCGGTGGTCTGGCAGAAAAACCCGGTAGCAAATGGAGTACCGATTGAAGAACACAGGAACGCCAGGGATTGCCGAGATGTCATGACAGCCCCCGCCGCTATTCTGTCTTTTTCTTTCAATAAAGCGACACCCTCAGGTTTTGCCCCCAAGCGCCAGCTTCCCTTGCCAACAATCGGCGCTCTACACTGTACCGGTACAGTTGCCGGGGGCATTTTCCGCGAGGATATCCAAGATATCTGACCCGGTTCTGCTGCTACGGCGCCAGGACTATAAAAACTACAACAGCATGAGTGGAGCACTATGACTAAGGCTACTAAGCAGATTTCCAAACTGTTTGCCGCTATGGTTCTGGCAGGGGTTGCCAGCCATTCGTTCGCCGCCGACACCATCAAGATCGGCATCGCCGGCCCAAAGACCGGCCCTGTAGCCCAATACGGCGACATGCAGTTCAGTGGCGCCAAGATGGCCATCGAACAGATCAACGCCAAGGGCGGCGTCGACGGCAAGCAGCTCGTCGCCGTTGAATACGATGACGCCTGCGATCCAAAACAAGCGGTCGCGGTCGCGAACAAAGTCGTCAACGACGGCGTCAAGTTCGTGGTCGGCCACCTGTGCTCCAGCTCCACCCAGCCAGCTTCGGACATCTACGAAGACGAAGGCGTCGTGATGATCACCCCGGCCGCTACCAGCCCGGACATCACCGCTCGTGGCTACAAGATGATCTTCCGCACCATCGGCCTGGACAGCGCCCAAGGCCCTGCGGCCGGCAACTACATCGCCGACCACGTCAAGCCGAAGATCGTTGCGGTCCTGCACGACAAGCAGCAGTACGGTGAAGGCATCGCCAGCGCCGTGAAGAAAACCCTCGAAGGCAAAGGCGTGAAAGTGGCGGTCTTCGAAGGCGTCAACGCCGGCGACAAAGACTTCTCCTCGATGATCGCCAAGCTCAAGCAAGCCAACGTCGACTTCGTCTACTACGGCGGCTACCACCCGGAGCTGGGCCTGATCCTGCGTCAATCCCAGGAAAAAGGCTTGAAAGCCAAGTTCATGGGTCCGGAAGGCGTGGGTAACGACTCGATTTCGCAGATTGCCAAGGATGCTTCCGAAGGCCTGTTGGTGACCCTGCCGAAATCCTTCGACCAGGATCCTGCCAACGTTGCCCTGGCTGATGCATTCAAGGCCAAGAAAGAAGACCCGAGCGGTCCGTTCGTGTTCCCGTCCTACTCCGCTGTCCAGGTGATTGCCGGTGGTATCGAAGCGGCCAAGAGCGAAGACGCGGCCAAAGTGGCTGAAGCCATCCACAAAGGCACTTTCAAGACCCCAACCGGTGACCTGAGCTTTGACGCGAAGGGCGACCTGAAGGACTTCAAGTTCGTGGTCTACGAGTGGCATTTCGGCAAACCTAAAACCGAAGCTTCGCCTCAGTAAGGCCTTGCCTGACTGACTGCCAATAAAGCCCACGGCGTGCCGTGGGCTTTGTTTTAAATGTATTGGGCCGCGCTGGCGTGATCCGCCAGTCTCCCCACCTGAAAATCTCAAAACCGTCATCAGCGGTTCGCTGGCAAACCTCGTGTTCGAAGTGGATGCAGATCCACGGGACCCGGGCGGGAAAATGACTCCACCAGTGAAATGCGTATCAGGTTTTTAGGAGCGCTGTAATGCCTGACATCTATCACTTCTTCCAGCAGCTGGTTAACGGCCTGACCGTTGGCAGCACGTATGCCCTGATCGCCATCGGCTATACGATGGTCTACGGCATCATTGGAATGATCAACTTCGCCCACGGCGAGGTGTACATGATCGGCTCCTACGTGGCGTTCATCGCCATTGCCGGGCTGAGCATGATGGGACTCGACAGTGTCCCGCTGTTGATGACCGCGGCGTTTCTCGCGAGCATCGTCGTCACCAGTTCCTATGGCTACAGCATCGAACGAATCGCCTACCGCCCCCTGCGCGGCAGCAACCGTCTGATTCCGCTGATTTCCGCCATCGGCATGTCGATATTCCTGCAGAACACGGTACTGCTTTCGCAAGACTCCAAGGACAAATCCATTCCCAACCTGATCCCGGGCAATTTTTCCATCGGGCCAGGTGGCGCACATGAAGTGCTGATTTCCTACATGCAAATCGTGGTGTTCGTGGTGACCCTGGTCGCCATGCTCGGCCTCACGCTGTTCATCTCCCGCTCCCGCCTGGGCCGCGCCTGCCGCGCCTGTGCCGAAGACATCAAGATGGCCAACCTGCTGGGCATCAACACCAACAACATCATCGCCCTGACCTTCGTCATCGGTGCGGCCCTGGCGGCCATCGCCGCGGTGCTGTTGAGCATGCAATACGGCGTGATCAACCCCAACGCCGGGTTCCTCGTAGGCCTCAAAGCCTTCACCGCCGCGGTACTGGGCGGTATCGGCAGTATCCCCGGCGCCATGCTCGGTGGGCTGGTACTGGGCGTCGCGGAAGCCTTTGGCGCCGACATCTTCGGTGACCAGTACAAGGACGTCGTGGCGTTCGGCTTGTTGGTTCTGGTTCTGTTATTCCGGCCGACCGGCATCCTGGGCCGCCCGGAGGTTGAAAAAGTATGACTAGGCATCTCAAATCGGCGCTCTTCAGCGCCCTGCTGGTCTGGGCCGTGGCCTATCCGGTACTCGGTCTCAAACTGACCATCGTCGGCATCAACCTGGAAGTGCATGGCACCAGTCCGGCTATCCTGATGACCATCGCCGTGTGTTCGCTGTTGATGTTCCTGCGCGTGCTGTTCAGCACGCAGATCAGCGCGGCGTGGAAGTCTTCGCCCGGCTTGCCGGTGATCCCGGCCAAGGCCAGCAACTTCCTGACCCTGCCGACCACCCAGCGCTGGATCGTATTGGCGCTGATTGTCGTGGCCCTGGTGTGGCCGTTCTTCGGTTCCCGCGGTGCGGTGGACATTGCCACGCTGATCCTGATCTACGTGATGCTGGGCCTGGGCCTGAACATCGTCGTAGGCCTGGCCGGCCTGCTGGACCTGGGTTACGTCGGCTTCTACGCCGTCGGTGCCTACAGTTATGCGCTGCTGTCCCACTACTTCGGCCTGAGTTTCTGGATCTGCCTGCCGATTGCCGGGATGATGGCCGCCACCTTCGGTTTCCTGCTGGGCTTCCCGGTGCTGCGCTTGCGCGGTGACTACCTGGCGATCGTGACCCTGGGTTTTGGCGAGATCATCCGTCTGTTCCTGCGCAACCTGACCGACATCACCGGTGGCCCGAACGGTATCAGCAACATCCCCAAGCCAACGTTCTTCGGACTGACTTTCGAGAGAACCGCCGCCGAAGGCCTGCAGACCTTCCACGAGTACTTCGGCCTGGAATACAGCTCGATCAACAAGGTGATCTTCCTTTACCTGGTTGCCCTGTTGCTGGCCCTGGCCGCGCTGTTCGTCATCAACCGCCTGCTGCGCATGCCGATCGGCCGTGCGTGGGAAGCATTGCGTGAAGATGAGATCGCCTGCCGTGCCCTGGGTCTCAACCCGACCGTGATCAAGCTGTCGGCCTTCACCCTCGGTGCCGCGTTCGCCGGTTTTGCCGGTAGCTTCTTCGCCGCCCGCCAGGGCCTGGTGACGCCCGAATCCTTCACCTTCATCGAGTCGGCGATCATCCTCGCCATCGTGGTGCTGGGCGGGATGGGCTCGCAGCTGGGCGTGATCCTGGCGGCCATCGTGATGATCCTGTTGCCGGAAATGATGCGTGAATTCAGCGAATACCGCATGTTGATGTTCGGCGCCTTGATGGTGCTGATGATGATCTGGCGTCCTCAAGGTCTGCTGCCTATGCAACGCCCCCACATGGAGCTGCGCAAATGAGCCGCGAGATTCTGAAAGTCGAAAACTTGAGCATGCGCTTCGGCGGTTTGCTGGCGGTCAACGGCGTGGCCCTGACCGTGAAAGAGAAGCAGGTCGTGGCCCTGATCGGTCCGAACGGCGCGGGCAAGACCACGGTGTTCAACTGCCTGACCGGCTTCTACCAGCCCACCGGCGGCACCATCCTGCTGGACGGCGAGCCGATCCAGGGCCTGCCCGGCCACCACATCGCTCGCAAGGGCGTGGTACGTACCTTCCAGAACGTGCGGCTGTTCAAGGACATGACGGCGGTCGAAAACCTGTTGATCGCCCAGCATCGTCACCTGAACACCAACTTTTTTGCCGGTTTGTTCAAGACTCCGGCGTTCCGCAAGAGCGAACGCGAGGCCATGGAGTACGCCGAATACTGGCTGGACAAGGTCAACCTCACCGAGTTCGCCAACCGTACCGCCGGTACCCTGGCCTACGGTCAGCAACGGCGCCTGGAAATCGCCCGCTGCATGATGACCCGTCCGCGGATCCTCATGCTCGACGAACCGGCCGCCGGCCTGAACCCGAAGGAAACCGAAGACCTGAAGGCGCTGATCGGCGTGCTGCGTGAGGAGCACAACGTCACCGTGCTGCTGATCGAGCATGACATGAAGCTGGTCATGAGCATTTCCGACCACATCGTCGTGATCAACCAGGGCACCCCCCTGGCCGACGGTTCACCGGAACAGATCCGCGACAATCCTGAAGTGATCAAAGCCTACCTGGGGGAAGCGTAAATGCTGCAGTTCGAAAACGTTTCCACCTTCTATGGCAAGATCCAGGCCCTGCACAGCGTCAACGTCGAAGTCCGCCAAGGCGAAATCGTGACGCTGATCGGAGCCAACGGCGCCGGCAAGTCCACCCTGTTGATGACGCTCTGCGGTTCGCCCCAAGCCCACAGCGGCAGCATCCGCTACATGGGTGAGGAACTGGTGGGCCAGGACTCTGCGCGAATCATGCGCAAGAGCATCGCTGTGGTGCCGGAAGGTCGTCGGGTATTTGCCCGGCTGACCGTGGAAGAAAACCTCGCCATGGGCGGATTTTTCACCGATAAGGGCGATTATCAGGAACAAATGGACAAGGTGCTGCACCTTTTCCCACGCCTGAAAGAACGCTTTACCCAGCGCGGCGGCACCATGTCCGGCGGCGAACAGCAGATGCTCGCCATCGGCCGTGCGCTGATGAGCAAGCCCAAGCTGCTGCTGCTCGACGAGCCTTCCCTGGGCCTGGCACCGATCATCATCCAGCAGATCTTCGACATCATCGAACAACTGCGCAAGGATGGCGTGACGGTGTTCCTGGTGGAGCAGAACGCCAACCAGGCGCTGAAAATCGCCGACCGGGCGTATGTGTTGGAGAACGGTCGCGTGGTAATGCAAGGCACCGGTGAAGCCTTGCTGACCGATCCGAAAGTGCGCGAGGCGTATCTGGGCGGTTGAGTGACATGTCAAAAAAACGGCCTTCGGGCCGTTTTTTTATCTGGATCTCAAGTGAATGACTTTGTGGCGAGGGAGCTTGCTCCCGCTGGGCTGCGAAGCGGCCCCAAGATTTTGCGGTTGCTGCGCAACCGAGCGGGAGCAAGCTCCCTCGCCACGGGTTTTGCAGTAAATAAAAAAAATCCGAAATCCGCTGTAACACTCCTCCACCTCCCCTCTCTAGTTCAGCAGACCGGCGCTAACGCCGGTTCATTTCCCTGAATGACTGGAGAATCATCATGACTGCTTCGACCCGCACCCTGTCCGCCACCGCCCTGGTCCTCGCCCTGGGTTCTGCCCTGAGCATGACAGCTGTCTCGACCGTCCACGCAGCTGACGACACCATGGAAAAATGCTTCGGTGTTGCCCTCAAAGGCATGAACAACTGCGCCGCCGGCGCCGGTACCACCTGCGCCGGTACCGCGAAAATGGACTATCAGGGCAACGCCTGGAAATCGGTACCCAAAGGCACTTGCACCACCCTGGAAAGCAAAACCTCCCCGACTGGTTTCGGCCAGCTCGAAGCGTTCAAAGCCAAGTCCTGATCGCGTCTGCCTGAGGCCCGTCACCATGTTGAATACCCCATCCCTCGCCACTGATAACCGGCTGCCGCCAAGGGCAGGGTTGGGGCTCAAGAGTGAGCATTTTCGTGAGGTGCTCCAGACCCTACCGGATCTGGGTTTTTTCGAAGTGCACGCAGAAAATTACATGGTGGCTGGCGGGCCACTTCATCACTACCTGGGGCGGATACGCGAACAGTACCCGTTGTCGTTGCACGGCGTCGGTCTGTCAATCGGCGGGGAGGAGCCGCTGGATGTCGCACATTTGCAGCGCCTGGCCGCACTGATCGAACGCTATCAGCCCCAGTCCTTTTCCGAACACCTGGCCTGGTCCAGCCACGGCCCGGTGTTTCTCAATGACCTGCTGCCCCTGGCCTACGATGAGCCGACCCTTGAGCGCGTCTGCGAACACATCGACCAGGTGCAGTCCTGCCTCAAACGCAAGCTGCTGTTGGAAAACCCGGCCACCTACCTGGCGTTCGAAGCCTCGACCCTCGACGAGCCACACTTCATTAGCGAAGTCATTCGTCGCACCGGCTGCGGTCTGCTGCTGGATGTGAACAACCTCTACGTTTCGTGCGTCAACCACTGCCGCGATCCACTGGCCTACCTCGACGCCCTGCCCCTGCAAGCGACCGGGGAAATTCACCTGGCCGGCTTTGCCGAAGACACCGACAGCCTCGGCGAGCGTCTGCTGATAGATAACCACGGCGCCCTCATCGATAACGAAGTCTGGCGGCTGTATCGCAAGGTCCTGGAACAGACCGGGCCGGTAGCCACCCTGATCGAGCGGGACAACCACATCCCCGCATTGGAGGTGCTACTGACCGAAGCACGCCAGGCCGAGCGACTGTTAAGCACCGCTGGAGCCCGGCCATGAAACGCCAGAGCGAATTTGCCGCGGCCCTGCTCGACCCGCGCCTGGCCTGTCCGCCGGGACTGATCAGCGCCAATGGCGCCGATCCTGAGAGCCGCTTCGCGGTGTACCGCAACAACGTGCTCAGCTCATTGATCAACGCCTTGGCCGACAATTACCCCGTGGTGGCGCAACTGGTGGGCAAGGCATTTTTCCAAGGCATGGCCGATGTATACATTCAACTAGCAGCACCGCGCAGCCCGATCATGAGCGACTACGGCGCCGAGTTTGCCAACTTTATCGAACATTTCGAACCCGCCGCCTGCGTGCCCTATTTGGCGGACGTAGCCCGCCTGGAGCGGCTGCAAGTCGAGGCTGGGCATGCAGCCGACGCCCAGCCCATGAGCCAGGCGCGAATCGTGGAAGTGCTGTCGTCCCCTGCGCTTGCAGCGGATTTGAAGTTTGTTTTTCACCCATCACTGCGCCTGCTGCAATCACCTTTCGCGGTGGTCGCGATCTGGGCCGCCCATCAGCAAGAGCCTCCGGTACCGTTCGAACCGCGTTCTGCGCAAAACGCACTGTTACTGCGCAACGGCCTCGACGTGGAGGTGCTCGCAATCAGTCACGGCGCCCTTGCCTTGATCACTTCCTTGCAGCAGGGCCTGCCCCTTACGACGGCCATGGAGGCCGCAATCGAGCACCACACCGATCTCAACCTGAAGCACATCCTGGCGGGGCTCATCCGCCATCAAGCCATTATTGATCTCCTACCTGCACAGGTAACCCAATGAACGCTCTGATTGCTGGTTTCATTCAATGGCTGGAGAAAATCCCTCATAGCCTGATCGCCTTTATTGCCCGTTTTTCCATCGCCGCGGTGTTCTGGAAATCCGGCCAAACCAAAATCGAAGGCCTGGCCATCGACCTGTTCGACGGCACCTTCCAGATCAGCCTGCCGCATCTGGCGGACTCCACCATTCCCTTGTTCAAAAGCGAATACGCCTTGCCGTTGCTGTCGCCGGAACTGGCCGCGCACCTGGCGGCCTCCGCCGAGCATGTGTTCCCGGTGCTGATTCTGCTGGGTCTGGCGACACGCTTATCCGCGCTGGCCTTGCTGGGGATGACCTTGACCATTCAACTGTTCGTCTACCCGGATGCCTACCCGACCCATGGCACCTGGGCGGCGGTCTTGCTCTACCTGATAGCCCATGGGCCGGGGGTGCTGTCGATCGATCATCTGATTGCCAAGCGTTACGCCCACAACTGAACACAGCCCCCCTGTGGGAGCGAGCTTGCTCGCGAAGGCGGTGGATCAGCTTGCATAAATGCCTAATGTGCCGCCGCCTTCGCGAGCAAGCCCACTCCCACAAAGGGTATCCAACGAATGGACTATCGCTGCAGCCGATCCAGTGCCTCGCCGCTGCGCTTGAACCAGTCGATCAAATAGTCGGCCAGCACCTGGGTGCGCTTGGGCAAGCCCCCCTGATACGGATGCACCAGGTACATCGGCATGCGCCGGGTCTGGTAATCGCGCAACAACCAGCGCAGGCGTCCATCGGCCAGTTCCTCATGCAGCAAGTAAGACGGCAACCGAGCGATACCTGCACCAGCCAGGGCAGCTTTCTTCAACAGGCTGTAGTGATTGCTGGCGAACGGCCCCGACACCCGGACCCGCAGTAATTCGTGTTGCTGGTGATAAAGCCATTCTTCCCGACCACTGTAATGGCTGTTCAGCAAGCAGCGATGGTCAGCCAGGGCTTGGGGTGTCTCGGGTTCGCCATAGTGCTCGAGGTAAGCCGGGCTGGCGCAGGTCATTTCGTGCCACGCCAACAGCGGCCGGGCCACCAGGCGATCGTCGATGGCGGCGTCGGAGCGGATCGCCAGGTCGAAACCATCGCGGGTCAAGTCACGGTAACCGTTGTTCAGTTCCAACTCGATCTGTACGTTGGGATAGGTGCGCGCGAACTCCAGCAGCAAACCTTCAAAAAAGGTTTCGCCCAGCGAAACAGGAACGGTCATGCGCACCGGCCCGGAAACATCGTCCTTCAACCGCGCCAACGCCTGACGCGCCCTTTCCACCTGCACCAGCAATGCCTGGGCCTGGGGCAACAACGCCGCCCCAGCCGCCGTAAGGCTCAGGCGTCGCGTGGTGCGTTGCAGCAACACCACGGAAAACCGGCTTTCCAATCCGCTGATCCGCTTGGACAACTGGCCTTTGCTACATCCCAATTGTTGGGCAGCCAGGGTGAAGCTGCCGGCCTCCATCAATACGGCAAATGCCGCCAAATCATCCATCTCGCTCATCGGGATTGTTTCCAAATGAAAACCAAAGGTTGCCTATTAGCAGGATTATCGCTGGAAAAATCCGCTCTAGACTACAAGCTCATTCACACCCTTTGAGGACCCACTCATGAAAATCCTGTTGATCGGCGCCAATGGCACCATCGGTTCGGCCATTGATAATGAACTGTCGCCGCGCCACGAAATCGTTCGGATCGGTCGCCAAAGCGGTGAACTGCACGTGGACATCAGCGACAGCGCCTCGATCCGCGCCCTGTTCGAAAAGACCGGTCGCTTCGATGCCCTGGTCTGCGCGGCTGGCAATGTCACGTTTGCACCCTTGGGCGATATGACGGAAGAAAGTTTCGCCCTGGGCCTGAAGGATAAACTGATGGGCCAGGTCAACCTGGTGCTGATCGGTCGCGAATACGCCAACGACGGTGCGTCGTTCACCTTGACCACCGGCGTGCTCAGCCACGACCCGATCAAGAGCGGCGCGTCGGCGGCCCTGGTCAACGGTGCTCTGGACAGTTTCGTGCGGGCGGCGGCAATCGAATTGCCACGGGGCTTGCGGGTCAACTCGGTGAGCCCGAACGTCTTGCTCGAAGCCATGGACAAATATGCCCCCTACTTCCGCGGCTTCAAGCCGGTGCCGGCGGCTGATGTCGCCTTGGCTTACGCCAAGAGCGTCGAAGGCCTACAGACCGGTCAGACGTTTCACGTGGGCTAACTCCCCTTGTGATGCAGGATCAGTCTGAGTAACGTGGCGGCACTTGTCTGGAGACCCAATGATGCGTGCCGCCCGCTCCCTGCTGTTTGTCGCCCTCCTGCCGCTCTTCGCCGGCTGTCAATTGCTCGACGCACCGCGTCAGAGCGCCTCCCATGCCGGCCAGACGCGCACGCAGGGCGAACTCACCGCAGCCGATGGCAAGCTGGTGTTCCAGCCCTGCCAGGAACAGCGCCGATACATCGTCAACGACAGCGGTGGCACCAGTGTGCTGCAGCAGGCCGCCAGCCTGGCGGATGACCGGGGCAAGCTGTTTGCCGATGTCCGGGGCTATGTCGTCTCCAGCGCGACGGCCGGAACCGATAGCCAATTGAACCTGGAACAGCTGTATCGCCTGGAGCGCTCGGGGACTGCTTGCGACGACGTGAACTTCAAATTGTTGATCCTGCGCGCCGCTGGCCACGGGCCTGAGTGGAACCTCAAGGCCAACGGCAAGGGCCTGGTGCTCGAGCGCGAGGGCCAAGCGCCACTGGCGGTGCCTTTCATGGAGGAGCAACTGGGCGACGGCCGGTTCAACCTCAGCACCGAAGCCAATGGCCAGAAGGTCGAACTCTGGGTTGCGCCCCAGCGCTGCGTCGACAGCGTGACCGGCAGCGTGCAACACATGAGCGCCGAACTGCGGGTCAATGGCCAGGTCCAGCGCGGCTGCGCCTATTTCGGTGGCGCACGTAACGACTGATTCCGTTGTGTCACGGCTGCTTTAAGTGAACAGCATTGTAGGGGAACCGGGGATTGCAGCTTATAATCGCCGGCTTCAAACGCCTTGGCGCAGTTGTGCGCCCCGCGAACCGGATCCCCGTCATGTTACGAATCACCGAACTCAAGCTGCCGATCGATCATCCCGAAGAAGACCTGCGCCCTGCCATCCTGCAGCGCCTGGGCATCGCCAGCGATGATCTGCTCGACTTCACCTTGTTCAAGCGCAGCTACGATGCGCGCAAGAAATCTTCCGAACTGTGCTTCATCTACACCATCGACCTGGCGGTACGCGATGAAGCCGCCCTGCTGCGCAAGTTCGCCGATGACCGTAACGTCAACGAAGCGCCGGATATCAGCTACAAAGTGGTTGGCCAGGCGCCGGCTGACCTGAGCGAGCGCCCGATCGTGGTCGGCTTCGGACCCTGCGGGATCTTCGCCGCGATGTTGCTGGCACAGATGGGCTTCAAGCCGATCGTCCTGGAGCGCGGCCCGGAAGTCCGCCAGCGCACCAAGGACACCTGGGGCCTGTGGCGTAAAAGCGTGCTCAACCCCGAGTCCAATGTGCAATTCGGTGAAGGGGGCGCCGGGACATTCTCCGACGGCAAGCTCTACAGCCAGATCAAGGACCCGAAATTCCTCGGCCGCAAAGTCCTGCACGAATTCGTCAAGGCCGGGGCACCGGAAGAAATCCTCTACGTCAGCAAGCCGCACATCGGCACGTTCCGCCTGACCGGCGTGGTGGAAAACATGCGTGAGCAGATTCGCGCCCTGGGGGGCGAGGTGCGCTTCCAGCAGCGGGTCACCGATGTGCTGATCGAGGACGGCCAACTGGTCGGCGTCGAACTGGCCGGTGGTGAACGCATTCATTCGAAACATGTGATCCTGGCCTTGGGCCACAGCGCCCGGGACACTTTCCGCATGCTTCACAGCCGCGGCGTCTACATGGAGGCCAAGCCGTTCTCGGTGGGTTTCCGTATCGAACATCCGCAATCGCTGATCGACAGCGCGCGCCTGGGCAAATACGCCGGGCACCCGAAACTCGGCGCCGCCGATTACAAACTGGTGCACCACGCCAAGAATGGCCGTTCGGTGTACAGCTTCTGCATGTGCCCGGGCGGCACCGTGGTGGCGGCGACCTCCGAGCCGAACCGCGTCGTGACCAACGGCATGAGCCAATATTCGCGCAATGAGCGCAACGCCAACTCCGGCATCGTCGTGGGTATCACCCCGGAAGTGGATTATCCGGGCGGTCCGCTGGCAGGGATCGAGTTGCAGGAACGCCTCGAATCCCACGCCTTCGTGCTTGGCGGCAGCAACTACGAAGCGCCGGCGCAACTGGTGGGTGATTTCATCGCCGGTAAGCCATCGACGGCCCTGGGCAGCGTCGAACCTTCCTACAAGCCGGGCGTCTCGCTGGGCGACTTGGCCCTGGCCCTGCCGGACTTTGCTATCGAGGCCATCCGCGAAGCCTTGCCGGCGTTCGAGAAACAGATCCGCGGCTACTCGCTGCATGATGCCGTGCTGACTGGTATCGAAACCCGCACTTCATCGCCCCTGCGCATTACCCGCGATGAGTCGCTGCAGAGCCTGAACGTGAAGGGCCTGTTCCCCGCCGGCGAAGGTGCTGGTTACGCGGGGGGGATCCTGTCGGCAGGCGTGGACGGAATCCGCATTGCCGAGGCCGTGGCGCGGGACATCCTCGGCCTCGAGGCCTGAGGGGCCAATGACTCAGGCTAAGTAGATAGCATGACCCTGTGGGAGCGGGCTTGCTCGCGAATGCTGTACATCATTCACCGATAAGTTGACTGACCCACCGCCTTCGCGAGCAAGCCCGCTCCCACAAAAGACCTAAGTGTCTTCAAGGTCAGATATTGGCCCGCAGGACACTCTCCGGCAGCGCCTCGCCCCGCTCCACACTTGCCGCCACGACATCCATCAGTTCACTCAATTCATACCCCTGGGCCTTGAGCCACACCGGGTCGTAATAGGTGGTCGCATAGCGCTCGCCACCATCGCACAAGATCGCCACGATCGACCCCGACTCGCCGGCTTCCACCATCTCCCGCGCGGCAATCAATGCGCCTATCAGGTTGGTGCCGCTGGAACCACCGACCCGCCGTCCCAGGCGCTGGGCCAGATAGTGCATGGCTGCCAGCGACAAGGCGTCAGGCACCTTGACCATCGCATCGATGACTTTCGGCAAAAACGACGCTTCGACTCGCGGCCGGCCAATGCCTTCGATGCGCGAGCCACAATCCAGGCGCAGGCTGGCATCGCCGCTGCGGTAGTAGTCGAAGAACACCGAACGCTCGGCGTCGGCACACAACACGCGAGTGCCATGTTGACGATAGCGAACGTAGCGCCCCAGGGTGGCCGTAGTGCCGCCGGTACCAGGACTGGAAATCAGCCAGCTCGGCTCCGGGTGCCGCTCGAAGCGCATCTGCTGGAAAATCGACTCGGCAATATTATTGTTGGCCCGCCAGTCCGTGGCCCGTTCGGCATAGGTGAACTGGTCAATGAAGTGGCCGTCGTGCTCGCGGGCCAGGCGTTCGGATTCGGTGTAGATCTGCGTAGGATCATCCACCAGATGACTCTGGCCGCCGTAGAAGGCGATTTGTGCGATTTTTTCCCGAGAGGTGGTGGCGGGCATCACCGCAATGAATGGCAACCCCAACAACCTGGCGAAGTACGCTTCGGAGATCGCCGTCGAGCCGCTGGAGGCTTCGATCACCGGAGCACCCGGCTTGAGCCAGCCGTTACACAATGCGTAGAGAAACAACGACCGTGCCAATCGATGCTTGAGGCTACCGGTGGGATGGCTGGATTCATCCTTGAAGTACAGCTCGATGCCTGGCAAGCCGGGCAGCGGCAGCGGGATCAGGTGAGTATCGGCGCTGCGCTGGAAGTCAGCTTCAATGATACGGATCGCTTCACGCGCCCATTGGCGGTGCTCATTCATGGTGTTGTCTCACAGGATCGGTTCGACGCAGGGAAACCGCGCGGTCAGCCAGGTACGGCCTGGTTTCGGAAAAACCAGTCACAAGCTTAGGAAAAAACCGACATCGCGCACAGGTACAGCTAAGGTCCAATATGACCGGTAACTGCCCGACCGCCTGGCAAAGGCGTTGTAACGACATATAACAAAAAAGAATATAACTTTTGTTTTAACAACTAACAGTACGGGTTAGGGTGTGCCATCTTTTTGATTCGATGAATGGAGAGCAATCTTGGCTCTACGCAATTCTCTGACACGTTTCTTCCAACTCGAAGCGGCCAGCGGCCTGTTGCTGATCGCCGCCGCCGTGCTGGCGCTGGTCATCAATAATTCGCCCCTCTCTTGGCTCTATAACGGCCTGTTGGATACGCCGGTGGTCGCCCAGGTGGGCGCCCTGAAGATCGCCAAGCCTCTGCTGCTGTGGATCAACGACGGCCTGATGGCGATGTTTTTCCTGCTCATCGGCCTCGAAGTCAAACGTGAGGTGCTCGATGGGCAACTGTCGAAACCTTCGCAAATCGTCTTGCCTGGCGCGGCGGCGATCGGCGGCATGCTGGTGCCTGCGCTGATCTATTGGTTCCTCAACCGCGACAATCCCGCCGCCCTCGCAGGCTGGGCGATCCCGACCGCCACCGACATCGCTTTCGCCCTCGGTGTACTGGCCTTGCTGGGTAAGCGGGTGCCGGTGTCACTCAAGTTGTTCCTGATGACCCTGGCGATCATCGACGACCTGGGCGCGATTATCATCATCGCCATTTTCTACTCCGGTGCCCTGTCCACGTTGTCACTGATGCTGGCCGCGGCCTGCATCGCCGCGCTGGTGGCAATGAACCGAATGGGCGTGGTCAAGCTCGGGCCCTACATGGTCGTTGGCCTGATTCTCTGGGTCTGTGTGCTCAAGAGCGGTGTCCATGCCACCCTGGCCGGAGTGACCCTGGCGTTCTGCATTCCGCTGCGCACGAAAAACGCCGAAACCTCACCGCTGCTGACCTTGGAACATGCCCTGCATCCCTGGGTGGCCTACGGCATCCTGCCGCTGTTCGCCTTCGCCAATGCCGGCCTGTCGCTGAGCGGCGTCACCGTCGAAAGCTTCACCCACCACGTGCCGATGGGCATTGCCGTCGGGCTGCTGCTGGGCAAGACCGTTGGCGTCTTCGGCCTGACCTGGCTGGCCGTGAAAATCGGCATCGCCAGCCTGCCGGCCGGGGCCAACTGGGGCCAGATATTGGGCGTGGCGATCTTGTGCGGTATTGGTTTCACCATGAGCCTGTTCGTCGGCTCCCTGGCGTTCGAGCCTGGTGTGAGCGACTACGCGGGCATGGACCGTATGGGAATCCTCACCGGTTCGATCCTGGCGGCGTTGTTAGGTTACGCGGTGGTGGCAGCAGCCAGCAGAAAGCAGGCGGTGCTGGGGTCCTGATTAGGACATCTCATATACGCCCGCCGTCCCTGTGGGAGCGGGCTTGCTCGCGAAGAGGCCGGCACATCCAACAATTTCATTGGCTATGACGCTGCCTTCGCGAGCAGGCTCGCTCCCACAATTGGATCGGGTTACAGCCGAAGAGACAGGCCAGTTATAAGGCCGCCTCGCGCTAGCTTTTGATCTGGGCCCCCCGTTAACCATGAGGGCATGCCGAGCCCAGGCGAGGAACCACGTGGTAGGACAAGGGCGTTTTGGTCATGAGTCCCGCCCGTAAATCAGTGCGATACGCGACTCGTACCATCCACAGTAGAAATACGAACCCGCTCACCCACCCGGAACACCTCGTTCTCCTGCACCTGCTGCACATAGGCACGCATGCTGCCATCGTCTTCGCGAACGGTGATTTCCACACCCTGCGTCCGAGTCAGGCCTTCTTCAGTAGCGGAGCCGATCAGCCCACCCGCCACGGCGCCGATCACTGCGGCGACGATGCTGCCACGGCCACCACCGATGGCGCTGCCGCCGACACCACCAACCACCGCACCTGCCGCACCGCCGATCGGGGTCTTGGTGCCTTCGATCTTCACTGGACGCAGGGACTCGATAGTCCCCATACGAATCGTCTGCACGCGACGCGCTTCGTCACGGGAGTAAGAGTCACCGGTCAGGCTCGACTGACAGCCAGTGAGCAACATCGCCATCGTGGAAAAAGAAGCAACCAGCAAAACAGACTTACGCATAGGATCCACTCCAAAAGACAGTGATTCATTAAACTCCGCAGCTTGACGCCTGTCACGGCCTGGCCGGGATAAAATTGCTTTCATTCAGGTGGGATACAGGCGCACCCGAAAAATTCACCAAACAGTAGCGCCAATTTCCGAAACCTGCGTCATCCACCCAGGATTTTTTCATGGATTACTTCATCATCATCGCCACCACCGTTGCCGGTCTGTATTTCCATTGGTGGCTCTACGTGCGGATCAAACGCTGGATGGACCGCGACCTGGCGCTGTCATTGGCGGGCAAGGATGAGCTGAAGAAGGCCTACATGCTGGAACAACTGGCCCACGCCCGGGAGCAGGGAATCAAGCGCCGGGATCTGCCGCAGTGGCTGCACACCGCTGCGGCAGGTTATGGGGCTAAGGCGCCAGGCGCTCGCGAATCCAACTTGCCCCTTGCAGGCGGTAGTTGAGGCGATCGTGCAGGCGGCTCGGGCGGCCCTGCCAGAACTCGATGCGCTCGGGCAGCAAGCGGTAACCGCCCCAATGCTCCGGACAATGAGGCTGACTGTCGCTGAAACGTTGTTCGGTGGCCTTGAGCAGGTCTTCCAGCTCACCGCGTCCGGCAATTACCCGGCTCTGGGGTGAAGCCCACGCCCCAAGACGACTGCCCAATGGGCGTACTTGGTAATAGGCGTCGGACTCCTGCGCCGTCACCTTCACCACCTCGCCTTCGATTCGCACCTGGCGCTCCAGGGAAGGCCAGAAAAACGTCATCGCCGCGAATGGGTTCGCAGCCAGTTGCTGCCCCTTCGCGCTGTCGTAGTTGGTGAAAAATGTGAAGCCCTGGGCATCCAGCCCCTTGAGCAGCAGGATCCGGCAATGCGGACGCCCATCTGCATCCACCGTCGCCAGGGTCATGGCGTTGGCCTCCACCGGGGCCTGCTCGGTTTTTACTGCGTCGGCGAACCACTGATGGAACAATGCAAACGGCTCGGCCGGGGCTTGCGCCTCGGTCAGGCCATCGCGGGTGTAGTCGCGGCGCATATCAGCCAGCGCTTGGGTCATGACGCATTCCTTGTGGTTAGCCCATCACTGCTTGGAGGTATCGGCAGCCGCGACTTTCTTGGTATCGGTGGCGGCTTTGGCCGGTTGGGGTTTCTTCGCCGGGGTCGTGGTCTTGGCCGGCGCTTTTTTCGCTGGAGCCTTGGCGGCGGCCTTTTTGGCCGGGGCTTTCTTGGTGGCCGGGGTCGTTGCTTTTTTCGCCGCTGGCGTCGGGGCCGGGGCGGCAGGCTTGACGTCCTGGGCCGCCACCATCGTTACAGGGGCCGGCGCCGGCATGTTGTATTTGCTCAACAGCGCAACCATGGTGTTCTGCGGGGTCACCAGCAACTCCACACGGCGGTTCAAGGCGCGGCCTTCCACGCTGTCATTGGCCGCACGGGGTGCCACTGCGCCCATGCCGCGCAGCATCAAGCGGTCACGCTGCAAGCCGCTGAGACGGAAAATCGCCGCCACGGACTGGGCACGTTCCTGGCTGAGCTTCAGGTTGGCCGGTGCAGCGCCCGACGTGTCGGCGTGACCCAGAATCAGCACGGCGGTCTTCGGATCTGCCTCGAGGATTTTCGCCACGCGGGTGAAGGGGCCGAGGGTCACTGGCAGCAACATGGCCGGACGGTCCGGGTTGAACGAGCTGTCCACCGGAGCGGTGACCACCAACACGTTGTCGCGACGTTCAAGTTCCAGCTTGCTGTCCTGGATGGCCGTGCGCAGCTTCGGCTCGTAGTCGTCGAGCCAGGCCTGGGTGACTTTTGGGTCCGGCATCGGCACCGCCTTGGCGGTTTCCTGGTCCTTGCCACCGAACGGCCACCACCATTTGCCGTTGCTTTCGGCTTCGGCCTTGGCAATGGCCGGCGCCTTGGCTTCAGGCTTGGCTTCGGGTTTCACTGCATCTTTTTTGGCGACGTCGGCACCGTCGTCGGAAGAAAACGGCCACCACCCATGAGTGGCACCCTCGGCCTTGGCTTGGGGTGCAACGGCGGCCGGCTTCAGAGGAGCCGTTGGTGCCGTTGGCGGCGTTTCCTTGGCCGCCACTTTGTCGGAGGAACCGAACGGCCACCAGCCACTGCCGCCCTCGGCATCATTTTGTGGGGTTTGTGCGCAACCGGTAATAGCGAAGCACAGCGCCAGAGCGAGCGTTTTATTCGATGACATTGGATATCCACAAAATGATTTGAATGAAAAATAAAAGGCTAGGTTCGGCCGCATAAACAGACGCTTGGAAACTGAAAAGGACACGAGGTTCCTGTGTCCACTGCCTTCAATGGCTTTTTACAGACAAGTGGCAAGTACCCTCGCCAGGTTCTGAGCGCGCGGGTCCATCAACACATAAGGCCCGAGAGTGTTCGTCACGAAGCCGAACGCCACATCATGCTCTGGATCGGCAAAACCGATGGAGCCCCCTGCCCCCGGATGTCCAAATGCTCGCGGGCCGAGGCCGTAGGTCGCGTTCGGTACGTCCGGCTGGTCGAGCATGCATCCCAGGCCAAAACGGGTCTGGGTCAGCAGTGTCTTGTCTTCGCCGAAGCTGTGCTGGCGAGTCAGCTCGTCAAGCATTTCGCCTTCCAGCAAGCTTCCGTCCAACAGCCCGGCGTAGAACCCTGCCAGGCTGCGCGCATTGCCGTGGCCGTTGGCCGCCGGCTGCTGCATGCGCCGCCATTGCGGTTTGTTGGTGCTGGTCATGATCGACGGCGGGTTGGTGAATGCGCGGGTAGTCATGGCCGTGGGTTCGCGCATCGTCACTTGCAACAGACGCTGGGCCGCCGCATCGCCGGCATTGCCTTTGCCGCGGGCGATATGGGCCACGCGGTGAAACTCTTCGTCGGCCAGGCCTACATGAAAATCCAGCCCCAACGGTTTGGCGACCCGGGCCACGATGGATTCGCCCGGACCACGACCGTCAGCCCTGCGCAACAACTCGCCAACCAGCCAACCGTAAGTGATCGCGGCGTAACCGTGGCCTTCGCCCGGCGTCCACCATGGTGTTTCAGCGGCCAGCGCATCGATCATGGTTTGCCAGTCATACAGCGCTTCGGGCGGCAGCAGTTCGCGCAACGCCGGGAGCCCGGCCTGATGGCAGAGCAACTGGCGCAGGGTAATGGAGGCCTTGCCGGCCGCAGCGAACTCTGGCCAATAGCGGGCAACCGGGGCGTCGAGTTGCAACTTGCCCTCGGCCACCAGTTGCAGGGCGGTGACGGCCGTAAACGTCTTGGTGCAGGAAAACAGATTGGCGATGGTGTCGCTGTGCCACGCTTCACTGCCATCCTTGTCAGCGGTGCCAGCCCACAGATCGATCACCGTGCGGCCACCGACCTGGATACACAGCGCCGCACCGCGCTCTTGAGGATCGTCGAACAGTGCCGCGAAGGCTTCACGCACCGCTTCGAACTGAAGCTCATAATGACCTTGAATCTGCACCCGCAACTCCTTTGAAACAAAGACTTTTCAGAGTGGCTGGCATTGTTTCAGGCATTAGGGTTTTTGGGAACCGCCACAGGACGGCTGGCGGGACACTGATCCGTGTGGCGAGGGAGCTTGCTCCCGCTGGGTTGCGAAGCAGCCCCCTCGGAAATCTGGTCGTGATCAGCCTGGCGCACCGCGATGCCGGGATTCGGGTCTGCTGCGCAGCCCAGCGGGAGCAAGCTCCCTCGCCACAACAGCGTCCATCGCCAGAGCGGCTCCGTCAGGAAATTTCCCGCCGAAACGGCGGCAACGCATTGAGGATCGCCTTGCCGTAGCGCTGGGTCACCAACCTGCGGTCGAGCAACGTGATGGTGCCGCGGTCTTCTTCGGTACGCAGCAAGCGACCACAGGCCTGGACCAGCTTCAGCGAGGCGTCCGGCACGGAGATTTCCATGAACGGGTTGCCGCCACGGGCTTCGATCCATTCGGCCAGCGCCGCTTCCACCGGATCGTCCGGGACCGAGAACGGGATCTTGGCGATCACCACGTGCTCGCAGTAGGCACCGGGCAAGTCCACGCCTTCGGCAAAACTCGCCAGGCCGAACAGCACGCTGGAATCCCCGCCATCGACCCGCGCCTTGTGCTTGTTGAGGGTTTCCTGCTTCGACAGGTTGCCCTGGATGAAAACCTGTTTGCGCCAGTCACGGTCAAGGCCATCGAACACGTCCTGCATCTGTTTGCGCGAGGAAAACAGCACCAGGGTGCCCCGTGAGCCTTCCACCAGTTCCGGCAGGTCGCGGATAATCGCGGCGGTATGGGCGGCGGCGTCCCGAGGATCGGCCTTGAGGTCCGGCACCCGCAGCACGCCAGCATCGGCATGGTGGAAGGGGCTCGGGACCACGGCGGTCACGGCTTTTTTCGGCAGGCCGGCACGCATGCGGAAGCGGTCGAAGGTGCCCAGGGCGGTCAGGGTGGCGGATGTCACCAGCGCGCCATAGGCCACGTTCCACAAATTGCGCCGCAGCATGTCCGCTGCCAGGATCGGGCTGGCATTGACCTCGATGTCGAACAGCGAACCGCTTTCGGCCAGGGTCAGCCACCGTGCCATCGGCGGGTTGTCTTCCGGGTCTTCAACCGTGAATGCGGTCCACAGTTCCCAGTTGCCTTGCGAACGAGACAACAGGCTGCCGAACAGCGGATACCATTCCTCGGCCTGGTTGCTGGCGATGCCGATATTGACCTCGCCATCCATGCCTTCCTTGAGCAGGTCGGTCAGGCGGGTGAACAAGTCGGTCAAGCGCGCGAAGCCTTTCTTGAGCTCGATGCCCATCTCGCGCATGTGCTCGGGAATCACCCCGCCGACAAAACGATGGCGTGGTCGCTCACGGCCCTCGACGTCTTCGCCGGGCTTGAAATCGGCCACCTGCTCACAAGCTGTGAACATGAACTGCTGGTTGGTCTTGATCTCCCGGGCAAGCTCCGGCACCTGCTCGATGAACTTGCCCAGGTCTCCTGGCAGCGGGTGTTGGGCCAACAACTTGGTGAGGTTCTTGGCGGTGGTCTCCAGCCAGTCGGCGGTGGAACGCAGCCGCGTGTAGTGGGCAAAATGGCCGATGGCCTTGTCCGGCAGGTGATGGCCTTCGTCGAACACATAGATCGTGTCCCGCGGGTCCGGCAGCACTGCGCCACCGCCCAGGGCCAGGTCGGCCAGCACCATGTCGTGGTTGGTGACGATCACGTCGACCTTGCCCATGCCTTCGCGGGCCTTATAGAAGGCGCACTGGCCGAAATTCGGGCAATGACGGTTGGTGCATTGGCTATGGTCGGTCGTCAGGCGGGACCAGTCGGCATCTTCCAGGGCCGTGGACCAGCTGTCGCGGTCGCCGTCCCACTTATTGCCGGCCAGTTTCTCGATCATGCTGGTGAACAGCTTCTGGCTCGCCTCGTCGACTTCGATCTTGAAGCCTTCTTCTTCGAACAGCTGGGCCGTGGCGGTCTGCGCCTGGCCTTCCTGCAGCAACATGTCGAGCTTGGACAGGCACATGTAGCGTCCGCGCCCCTTGGCCAGGGCGAACGTGAAGTTCAAGCCGCTGTTGCGCATCAGGTCGGGCAAGTCCTTGTAGACGATCTGCTCTTGCAGGGCGACGGTGGCCGTGGCGATCACCAGGCGTTTGCCGGCGGCCTTGGCGGTGGGGATGGCCGCCAGGCTGTAGGCCACGGTCTTGCCGGTACCGGTGCCGGCCTCGACCGCCACGACGGCGGGCTCGCCACTGCGCCGGCCTTCGTCGTCGGTGTCGATGTCACCCAGGACTTTTGCCACTTCGGCAATCATCAGGCGCTGGCCATATCGCGGCTTGAGGCTCTTGGCTTCGAGAAAACGCGAATAGGCGCCCTGGATCGTGGTTTTGAGTTCGGTGCTGATCATGAATGGTCGGGCGCTAAAAACGCTGGATAAATTTTCAGTGGTTCGGATCGGCGGCTATCATACCCCGCTAATGAATCCTGCGCAGAACGGAGTAACCCAATGACACCCTTTGCCCTTATCTACACCCTGCATTTACTGGCCGCCCTGATCTGGGTCGGCGGCATGTTCTTCGCCTGGATGATCCTGCGACCCGCCGCAATGACGGCGCTTGAGGGCCCTGCTCGACTCAAGTTATGGGTAGAAGTGTTTCAACGTTTTTTCGTCTGGGTCTGGGTGGCAGTGGTGCTTTTGCCGATCAGCGGCGTAGGCCTGGTTCACGTGCGCTTCGCCGGCTTCGAAACCGCGCCGCGCTATGTGCAGGTCATGATGGGGCTGTATGTGGTGATGACGGCGCTGTTTATCCGGATCCAGGCCTTGCAGTTACCATCGTTGCGCAACGCCGTGACGGCCCAGGACTGGCCGGCGGGTGCGGCAGTATTAGGGAAGATTCGCCAACTGGTGGGGATCAATCTGTTGATCGGGTTGCTGGTGGTAGCCATTGGCGCGGCGCGGCCGATGTTCTGAAAAAAACTCCAATGCCCCTGTGGGAGCGGGCTTGCTCGCGAAGAAGGAGTATCTGGTAGATGAATACTCACTGACCCACCGCCTTCGCGAGCAAGCCCGCTCCCACAGGGTTTGCTACTGATCTTAGAACCGTTGCACCGTCACTGCCCCCGCCGCGCCGGCAGGCCCTGGCTGGCCCTCTGCTCCGGGGCGGCCGCTTTTGCCACCATCGGCAGTATAGACGAGGCAGCCCTTGGCCTTGCCTCCTTTGCCCGGTTTGCCCCCCGGCCCTGGCGCGCCACCGACGCCACCGTCCACGGTCACCTTGATCTGTTCGGCAGGGTAGGCGCGAGGCAGCTCCAGGCGCACCAGTGCACCGGCGGCACCCGGCTGGCCATCGCTGCCATTGCTGCCGTCGGCACCGCGTCCAGCCGAACCCCAGGTGCAACCCGGCGCCTGGCCGTTGGCGCCGTCGAGACCGACGTAGCCCGGCGCACCGGCACCACCGCGAGCATCCACCGACAATAAAGGTGCATTCAGCGCTTCAAAACGCAGATTGAGATCGCGCCCCGGCCGTGCCGCCTTCGTAAAAGTGCCGGGTGCGCCGCGAGCAGTGATCTGGCTGCCATCGGCCATTTCAGCCTGGGCCACTTTCATTGCCAACACCTGTTGAGCCGGCACAATGGCGATTCGCGCTTCACGCCCCAGGTGCAATTGGGCGATGGTCAGCTCAGTGACATTGGACGGCACCAGCAGCGTGCCGTAGTCGGCCACGTCGAGCCGTTCCAGGGCCAAGGTGCTGGTGGTGTTGGGCAGGCGCATCAATGAATGGCTTTCTACCTGGAGCACTTGGGCCGAAGCCCATGGGCACACGAGTGCGGCGAGCAGACACAATTTACGCATGGGAAGCCTCTGGCGCGGTCGGAAGGGTTTGCAGATGGAAGATGCCGAACAGCAGCACTCTGAGGCGATCACGACCCGGCGCAGGGCGACCACGAAAACTGGCCCTGAACAGCAGTAATTCCAGCAGATGGAGCGCCAGCAAAAACGCGCCGGCGAGATTGACCAGCAGATGCAGCGGCTGGACGAACGGCACGATCAAGTTGACCAGCACCACCAGCCAGAACAGCAGGGTCAGCAAGCGACCCAGCCCCCAAAACACCTTCATACGGCCCCCCGGTCGAGCATTATTCTTTGCACGCACAGTAACGGCTTGCGCGCTGGATAAGCCAGAGGGCCAGGCAAATTTAATCTAGCCCGAGCATCCGCCCGCCGGATCGTCTCGTCGACGACCCGGCAGCCCTGGCCCGCGCCTCAACGCTTGATATGCAATTCAACCCGACGGTTCTGCGCCCGCCCTTCGTCGGTCTCGTTGTCAGCTACCGGCTCGCTTTCGCCCTTGCCTTCGCTGGTGAGTTTGCCGGGCGCCAGCCCCTGGGTCAGCAGGTACTCCACGACACTACTGGCCCGGCGCTCGGAAAGCCCCTGGTTGTAGGTGTCGGTCCCGACACTGTCGGTGTGGCCCACCACACGGATACTGGCGACATCGGCATTGCTCAACTTGCCGACGAGCCCATCGAGCTGACTGCGAGCGTCTGCGGTGAGGTTGGACTTGTCGAAATCAAACAGCACTTTGCCGGCGTCGTTGAGGGTGATGACTTCGCTGGTCGGTGCCTGGGGCTCGACCGGCGGAGCGCTGGCCGGGTATTGCGGCAATGGGCACCCGTGATGTTCGACGGGCGTATTGGCAGGCGTATCAGGGCAACGGTCGCGGCGGTCGAACACGCCGTCACCGTCTTCATCGCCGTCCTGGGCATAGCAGATCAAACCACCGCCCAACAGCCCCAACGCGGCGCCGCCGGCAGCCCATCCGCTGCTTTCGATCGCACCCAAGCCACCGCCAACCAGGCCGCCGATCAAGCTGCAGATTGGCCAAGTGCGTTGATTGAGGGGCGCGCTGCCATCGCTGTGCGTGGCGCAACCGGACAATAGGCTGCTCGCCAGCAGCACCGGCAAGGCGGCCTTGATTAGAACATTCATGGTGAAAGCTCCTGTGTCACCGGCCCATACCGGTCACACAGGAGTAAAGACCCGCATCCGCAACTCAACAAGCCGCGCGGGCAAAGGGGTTCAGCGGTTTATCTTGATTTCGGTGCGGCGGTTCAAGGCACGTCCGTCGGCGGTTTTGTTGTCTGCCACCGGCTGGCTTTCGCCGGCACCGGCCACCGAGACAAAACTGGCACGAGGCACGCCCTGTTCGACCAGGTATTGCACGACCGAATTGGCCCGTTTCTCCGACAACCGCTGGTTATAGGCATTGCTGCCGACGCTGTCGGTGTGACCCGTGACCCGCAGCTGCGCGGTGGACGTTTCCTGTTTCAGCCGGGTCGCGACGGTGCTCAGCACTTCCTTGTCGGTTGGGGTCAGCGTGGCTTTGTTGAATTCAAAGTGCACGTCGCGGATCACGATGGTCTCCTCCTTGACCACGACAGGCGCTTCGACCACTGGCGCCGGCGCCGGTGGCGGGCAACCGTCGGCATCGACCTGCACACCCTTCGGCGTGCCCGGGCACTTGTCGCGGCTGTCCGGCACACCATCGCCATCTTCGTCGCCGTCGCCATGAGCCCAGCACCAGCCCGCTGCCACAGTGCCGGCCACCAACGCACCAGGACCGATCCAGGAGCTGCTTTCAATGGCGCCCAATCCCGCGCCAACGACGCCGCCAGTGGCCGCACAGATCGGCCAGTCGGTTTTCTGCAAACCTGCGCAACCAGTCAACACACTGGTGAGCAGAACCAGGGGTAACGCTGTCCGAACGATGCTCATCGGTTTTTCTCCTTGAGGGATCGGCTTTGCGCCGATTCAGGGGAGTAAAGACCCGAGTTCGACTCTGCGCCAGCCTTGGGCATTCGTCGGTTTCGCCGCGTGTTTACGGCCGTTCGACCCGCTCGCGCGCAAACCGCTCTAGGCCATGATGTCCGGGCAGGCTATCGTGAGGGTTCTGACTGAGGAACTTCGATGACCGTTGCCATCTCTTCGCGTACGCCCCAACAAGCCCTGGCGGCCGTGCTTGACCGTTATGCCCCGCAAACGCTGCTGTTGATCGGCGCCGACAGCTTCCCCGCGCTCGAAGCCTTCCAACAGGCGCATCCAGCCACCGAAGTCGTGCATACCGGCCCCGGCGCGCTGCCGGCGGACGTAGCGGCACGGCGTTTTGACCTGGCCCTGGCGCTCGATTGCCTGGAGCATTTGCCCAAGCGCGACGGTCTGAACCTGTTGGGTGGCATCCGCAACCTGAACGCCAGCCGTATCGCCGTGCTGGCGGACCTGAACGCCTGCGGCTGGCAGGAAACGGACTTCTTTTCCCTGGCGTTGCAGGCCAGCGAACGGTTCCAGCGCCAGGATCAGGTCTTGACCCTGTTCACCTACGATCTGCTTGAATACAAACAAGTCCCCGACTGGCTCAACTCCCGTTTTTGGGCCAACCCGGAAAATTTCGGAAAATACTGGTGGTAGCCTTGAACACAATGCACGCACCCATTTGCCCTTGCGGCAGTGGCAACCCACTGCCAGCCTGCTGCGGCCATTACCACGACGGCCATCCGGCGCCCTGCGCCGAAGCCCTGATGCGCTCGCGCTATAGCGCCTATGTGTTGGGTCTGGTGGACTACTTGGTGCACACCACGCTCCCGGCCCAGCAGGACGATCTCGACCGCCAGTCCATCAGCGAGTGGAGCGCCAACAGCACCTGGCTGGGGCTGGAAGTGGAAAGCAGCGAGGTCTTCGGTGGCCAGCCGGAACACGCCTTCGTCACTTTCACGGCCCGCTGGCATGACGGCCAGGGCGAACACAGCCACCGCGAACAGTCTTCATTCGTACAAAACGGCGGGCACTGGTATTTCATCGACCCCACCGTATCGGTCAAGGCCGGACGCAACGACAGCTGCCCGTGCGGCAGCGGACAAAAATTCAAGAAGTGCTGCGCAGGCTACTTCGCGCGCTAATTTCGGAAACGTCCGACGCCCGTCCGCTCTCCAGCGGGCTAGACTGGGGGAAACCAGAGGCACGGATATGAACCATTCACCCTTGCTATTGCGCATCGCTTGCCTGCTGCTGTTCGTCGGGCTCGGCGGCTGCGCGTCATGGCAAGGCGAAGAGGCCCCGGAGCCGCAGGTGCATCTGGTCAAGGTCGAGGTGGTGCGGGCTCGGCTCCTTGAGCAGAAGTTCATGCTGCACTTTCGCGTCGACAACCCTGCCGACAGCGACCTGACCGTACGCGGCCTGACCTACCGCATTCATCTGGGAGACCTGCTGTTGACCGAAGGTGAGCATGAGCATTGGTTCACCGTGGGCCCCAGGCACAGCGCCTTCTTCAAAGTACCGATCCGTACCAACCTGTGGCCGCAAGTGCGGGAGGTAGTGAAACTCCTGGGCAAACCCCGACAGGAGATCCCCTATCGTCTGGAAGGTGAGCTGGAAACCGGATTATTCATCGCCCACTACGTGCACCTGGAGCGCAATGGCGTGATAATCGCCGCCGATTTAATTGCGGAGTAACCCCGATGACCCAGCAGCCTCACGTCCACGGTCCTGATTGCAATCATGATCATGACCATCATCACGACCATGACCACGGCCATGTCCATGGCCCGAACTGCGGCCACGCCCACCAGGAACCGGTGCGCAACGCCCTGAAGGATGTCGGTCGCAATGACCCTTGCCCATGCGGCAACGGCAAGAAGTTCAAGAAGTGCCACGGGGCTTGAGGGTCCGGGCGAAGAACTTCTTCGCCTGCTAGGCCGTTATCGCGAGCAAGCTCGCTCCCACAGGGGATTTGAGGTGAGGCGATATTTAATGATCGCCGAAGAATCAATGTGGGAGCGAGCTTGCTCGCGATGAGGCCGGCACATTCAGTGCCGACCTGTCAGCCCGCCTCCAGAATCCGCCGCACACTGCTCACCGTCGCATACTCGCCGTGCAAGTTGCCCAGGGACATGGCATGCACCTCGCTGGCCGAGCGGGCATTGCCGAAATAGTCGGCCTTATCAAAAGTGAAGCAGGCGTCTTCGGCCACCCAGGTGTCGAATCCCAGGTTGCCGGCCGTGCGCGCTGTGGACTCTACCGAGTTGTTCGTCGCCACGCCGACGATCACCAATTGCCCGATCCCGGCCTTACGCAGGTTTTCTTCCAGACGGGTACCGCTGAACGCATCCGGCACCTGCTTCTGAATCAGCTCTTCACCGGCCATCGGCTCGAATCGTGGTTGAACCTCTACGCCCGCCTGTCCTGGCCAGAACACCGAGTCCGGTGAGCGGGACAGATGGTGGACGTGAATCACTGGCCGCGCCGAATGTCTCCAGAACGCCAGTAATTCCAGCATGCGCAACTCCGCCTCGGGATTGTTGCGGGAGCCGAGCGTGGGATGAAGGATGCCTTTTTGTTGATCGATGAGGATCAACGCTGCGTTTTTCTGTAGCTCCATGCCGGTTTTCTCTTGCTCGGTCATTGATTTTTCCACACTTGAGCATCACCTCTTCCTACAGGCAAGCCTTCGAGCAAAAGAGGACAACCTCCTGCCGTCGATTGTTGTCCCTTCATCACGATGTCTTATCTGGAGCCCTCCCATGATCGACCTGTATTACTGGACCACCCCTAACGGCCATAAAATTTCGCTGTTCCTGGAAGAAGCCGGCCTGCCTTACAAGGTGCACCCGATCAATATCGGCCAAGGCGAGCAATTCAAACCTGAATTCCTCAAGATCGCGCCAAACAACCGCATTCCCGCCATCGTCGACCATGAACCGGCCGACGGCGGCGAACCGATCTCACTGTTTGAATCCGGCGCCATCCTGCTGTACCTGGCGGAAAAAACCGGCCAGTTCCTTCCCAAGGATCTACGCGGGCGGCAAGAAGTCCTGCAATGGCTGTTCTGGCAAATGGGCGGCCTGGGACCGATGGCCGGGCAGAATCATCATTTCAGCCAGTTCGCACCGGAAAAGATCCCCTACGCAATCAAGCGCTATGTCGACGAGACCGCTCGCTTGTACGGCGTTCTGGACCGACGCCTGGCGGACCGTGACTTCGTGGCTGGTAGTGAATACAGCATCGCCGACATGGCGATCTACCCCTGGACGGTGTCCCACAAATGGCAGAGCCAGCGGCTGGAAGACTTCCCTAACGTGCAACGCTGGTTCAACCGCATCAAGGAACGTCCGGCGACCGTGAAGGCCTACGCCCTGGTGGACAAGATCAACCCACCCAAATCCTGAGATGACGCGACGGCGAGGATTCGGTGTCATCCCGAAGGTCAGGATGTCACCGAGCCCGGGCTTTCATCGCCAAATCAACAAATAACCCTCGCCCCCGCTTGCGCGGCCCCCTCCTGCTCACTAACGTAGCGCCTTTATTGGTGCTACCCCCCCGCAGGAGCTTTGCCATGGCCTCGCCAGCCTCTATTTCCTCTTTCCCCCGGCTCGGCGCTGCCGCCGCAGTGGCCAGTGTGCTCGGCTTGAGCGGTTGCCAGACCTGGAATACCCAGGACTCGGTCCCGCCCACTTCCGGCGTACAGCCGCTCAAGGGGCTGGCACAGAACGTCTCGGTTCGACGCAATGCCATGGGCATGCCGCTGATCGAAAGCAACAGCTTCCACGACGCCCTGTTCACCCTCGGCTACGTCCATGCCAGCGACCGCATCACCCAAATGGTGACCCTGCGCCTGCTGGCCCAGGGGCGGTTGGCGGAAATGTCGGGCGCCGAACGGCTGGACGTCGACCGCTACATGCGCGCCGTCAATCTGAAGAAAAACGCCGATGAGCTGTACAAGGCTTCTTCGCCACGGCTCAAGCGTTTCTTCGAGGTCTATGCCCGCGGCGTCAACGCCTACCTGTTCCGCTACCGCGACAAGTTGCCGTCGGACCTGGCCGCCACCGGTTACAAACCCGAATACTGGAAACCGGAAGATTCGGCGCTGATGTTCTGCCTGTTGAACTTCAGCCAGTCGGCCAACCTGCCGGAAGAAATCGCCAGCCTGGTACTGGCCCAGACGGTCACCAACGATAAGCTCGCCTGGCTGAGCCCGTCCTATCCGGACGAGCAACTGCCCTTGGCCGAGGCCGAAAAGCTCCAGGGAATCCGTCTCAACGGCCAGGTTCCGGGGCTGCAGGAGATCAGCAAGGCCACCGGCCAACTGGCTGGGATGAACCTGCTGGGCGCTGCCTCTTCGAGCAACTGGGCCATCGCGCCACAACGCAGTCGCAGCGGCAAGAGCCTGCTGGCCAGCGACAGCCACGGGCCGTTGGGGGTGCCGGCGCTGTGGAGCCCGGTGCAGATCCGGGCACCGAAGTATCAGGCCGCCGGGATTTCCGTGGCGGGTATCCCGATGATCCTGGCGGGCTTCAACGGCAAGGTAGCCTGGAGCATGACCAGCGTCCTGGGAGACAACCAGGACTTGTTTCTGGAAAAAATCCGACGCCAAGGCAATGGCCTTTCCTACGAGGTCAACGGCAAATGGCAGCCGGTAATGGTGCGTAACGAAACCTATTTCATCAAAGGCCAGCGATCGATTCGCGAAGCGGTGTTCGAGACTCGCCATGGCCCATTGCTCAACAGCGCCCAAGGCCTGGCCATGGCCAGCGGCTTTGGCCTGGCGTTGCAGACGCCGAGCTTTACCGACGACAAGACTCTGGACGCGTTTTTCGACCTGTCCCGTGCGCAAAGTGCCGAGAAAGCCTCCGACGCCAGCCGGGAAATCCGTGCGATGGCGGTGAATCTGGTCTTCGCCGATGCCAGTCATATCGGCTGGCAAGTCACCGGCCGCTACCCAAACCGCCGCGAAGGCGAAGGCCTGTTGCCGTCGCCAGGCTGGGACGGCCGCTACGATTGGGATGGCTATGCCGATCCGATGCTGCACCCTTACGACCAGGACCCGGCCCAGGGCTGGCTCGGCACGGCCAACCAGCGCGTCATCCCCCACGGCTACGGCATGCAATTGTCCAACTCCTGGGCCGCACCGGAGCGTGGCGAACGCATGGCCGAACTGGCCGGCGCAGGCAAGCACGACACCCGCAGCCTGACCGCCATGCAATATGACCAGACCACGACCTTCGCGGCCAAGCTCAAGAAAGTCTTCGAAGCGCCGGGCATGGCCCAACCGCTCAAGCAGGCGATCGAAGCGCTGCCGATCAATGAACGGGCCAAGGCCCGCGAGGCCTACACCCGCCTGATGGCGTTCGATGGGCGGCTCAGCCCGACCTCCGCCGACGCGGCGGTTTATGAGCTGTTCCTGCAGGAAAGCATGAAGCAGATTTTCCTCGACGAACTGGGCCCGGACAGCAGTCCGGCGTGGAAAGCATTGATCGCCAATGGTCAGTCGTCCTACTCGGCCCAGGCCGACCATCTGCTGGGACGCGAAGACAGCCCGTTCTGGGACGATGTGCGCACGCCGCAAAAAGAAGACAAGGCCGTTGTCCTGGCCCGCAGCCTGGCCGCCGCTATCAACGCCGGTGACAGCCAACTGGGCGCGGATCACAAGGCCTGGCAATGGGGCAACCTGCATCGCTACGAGTGGAAAAACAGCAGTGGCCAGGTCGTACGCGGCCCGGTTGCGGCCGGTGGCGATGCCAGCACGCTCAACGTGGCGGCGTTTGCCTGGGGCCAGGATTTCTACACCACGCTGGCGCCGGCCATGCGTTTTATCGTCGACTTCGGCCAGCCTGAACCGTTGATGGTGCAGGACGGCGCGGGCCAATCCGGTAACCCGGCGAGCCCGAACTATGTCAATGGCATCGATCCGTGGATCAAGGGGCAGTACCAGAATTTGCCGCTGCAACCACAGAACTTCGATCGGGCCTATGGCAAGACGCGGTTGACCCTGGTGCCTGGCAAGTAACTGCCGACCGGGGCTGAAGACAAGACGCCTGTGGAGGGAGCTTGCTTTCGCTGGACTGCGAAGCAGGCCCCGGCACGTCTACAGGCAGACCGCGTCAGTCGGTGTTACGACTGCTGCGCAGCCGAGCGGGGCAAGCTCCCTCGCCACGGTGATTGGGTGTTGAATTCGGTATCGCGGTTCGACACAAAGCCAGTGTGGGAGCGAGCTTGCTCGTGATGAAGTCAATCCATTCCAGCGAAAACCCAATAGAACTTCTCCCCCCGCCAGCGCCTCTACCTGACAAGCCCATCGCCCCGGTGACTGCATGGATCTTGTCATTGCCCGCCCCGAAGGCCTGTATTGCCCGCCCGGGGATTTCTACATCGACCCGTGGCGTCCGGTAGAACGTTCAGTCATCACCCACGCCCATGGCGACCATGCCCGCAACGGCAACCAACATTACCTGGCAGCGGCGCCCGGCGAAGGCATTCTGCGTTCCCGCCTCGGCCAGGACATCGACCTGCAAACCCTGCCCTACGGCGAACGCCTGCTGCATCACGGCGTGACCTTGAGTTTTCACCCCGCCGGCCATGTGCTGGGCTCGGCCCAGGTGCGGCTGGAATATCAAGGTGAGGTCTGGGTGGCGTCGGGGGATTACAAAGTCGAGCCCGACGGCACCTGTGCGCCCTTCGAACCGGTGAAATGTCATACCTTCATCACGGAATCCACCTTTGGCCTGCCGATTTATCGCTGGCAGCCCCAGACGCAGGTTTTCGACGAGATCAACCAATGGTGGCGCGGGAACATTGCCGCCGGCCGGGCCAGCGTGCTGTTCTGCTATTCCTTTGGCAAGGCCCAGCGGATTCTTCACGGTATCGATGAAAGCCTCGGGCCGATCCTGGCCCACGGGGCCGTGGAGCCGCTGAACCGTGTGTATCGCGAGGCCGGGGTTTATCTGCCGCCAACGATCTACGCCGGCGAGGTGAAAAAGAACGACCCGATCATGGGCCAGGCGTTGGTCATCGCCCCGCCCTCCGCCGGCGGCAATACCTGGATGCGCCGCTTCGGCGACTACAGCGATGCCTTTGCCAGCGGCTGGATGCGCCTGCGCGGCACGCGGCGGCGGCGTGGCGTCGACCGGGGTTTTGTACTGTCCGATCACGCCGACTGGCCCGGCCTGCTCTGGGCCATCGAACAGACTGGCGCCGAGCGGGTCATGGTCACTCACGGTTCGGTCGGCGTGCTGGTGCGCCATTTATGCGAGCAAGGCCTCGACGCCCAAGGGTTCACCACCGAATACGGCGACGACGAAGAAGACCGCGCCGCCACGATCGATGCCGGCGCCGACACCGATTCCGGCGAGGAGGCACCATGAAAGCCTTCGCCGAGCTGTACGCCGAGTTGGATGCCACTACGTCGAGCAATGCCAAGCTCGCCGCTATGCAGAACTACTTCACCCAAGCCCCGCCCGAGGACGCGGCGTGGGCGGTGTATTTCCTTTCCGGCGGGCGCCCACGGCAGCTGGTTCCGGTAAAGATCCTGCGGGAGTTGGCAGTGCAAGTATCCGGGCTCTCGGGGTGGCTGTTCGAAGAAAGCTACCAGGCGGTCGGCGACCTGGCCGAGACCATTTCATTGGTGTTGCCGGAATCGCCCCACAGTTCCGACGAAGGCCTGGCACTGTGGATCGAGGATAAATTGTTGCCGTTGCGGGGTGAGTCGCCGGAAGTCCTGGCACACCGGCTACCGGCATTGTGGGCGCAACTGGACCGGCCAAGCCTGATGTTGTGCATCAAGCTCATTACCGGCAGTTTCCGGGTCGGCGTGTCCAAACTGCTGGTGACCCGCGCCCTGGCCGGCTTGGCCAATCTGGACAGCAAACGGGTGGCCCAACGTATGGTGGGCTATACCGACCTGTCCCATCGTCCAACCGCCGCAGGTTATCTCAAGCTGATCGCAGCTGAATCCTCCGATGAACATGCCCAGCGCGGCGGCCAGCCGTACCCGTTTTTCCTGGCCCATGGGTTGTCCGCGCCAGTGGAGCAGTTCGATACGCTGCTGGGCCCGGCCAGTGATTGGCAAGTGGAATGGAAGTGGGACGGCATCCGCTCCCAGGTGATCAAGCGCGACGGCCACCTGTGGGTCTGGTCCCGGGGTGAGGATCTGGTAACCGACCGTTTCCCCGAACTGCATGCCCTCGCGCAGGCGCTGCCCGACGGTACGGTGATCGACGGCGAAATCGTGGTGTGGAAAACTTCCCGGCCGAAAACCGAGGACGCCTTCGATCCGGACACGCTGCTGCAACCGGCCGTGCAGCCCTTCGCCCTGTTGCAACAGCGCATCGGGCGCAAGACCCTGGGCAAGAAAATCCTCGAAGATGCCCCCGTGGTGGTGATGGCCTACGACCTGCTGGAATGGCAGGGCGAGGACTGGCGCAGCCGCCCCCAAGTCGAACGCCGCGAACAATTGGAAGCACTGCTTGCCCGCGTCCATAGCCCGGTGCTGTTGCCATCACCGATTGTCACCGGTCCGGACTGGCTCGACCTGGCCCGGCAGCGCGAAGCCTCTCGCAGCCTCGGCGTCGAAGGCATGATGCTCAAGGCTCGCAACGCGCTGTACGGCGTCGGTCGCACCAAAGACATGGGCGTGTGGTGGAAGTGGAAAATCGACCCGTTCAGCGTCGACGCGGTGCTCATCTATGCCCAGCGCGGCCATGGCCGGCGTGCCAGTCTGTACAGCGATTACACCTTCGCCGTATGGGATAACCCGCCGGGCAGCCGCGAACGGACCCTGGTGCCCTTTGCCAAGGCCTATTCGGGGCTGACCGATGAAGAAATGCGCCAGGTCGACAGCATCGTGCGCAAGACCACCGTGGAAAAATTCGGGCCCGTGAGCAGTGTCACGCCCACCCTGGTGTTCGAACTGGGCTTCGAGGGCATCGCCCTGTCCAAGCGCCACAAGAGCGGGATCGCCGTGCGGTTTCCGCGAATGTTGCGCTGGCGCCGGGACAAAGGCGTCGACGAGGCCGACACGCTGGTGACACTTCAGGATCTGTTGAAAAGCTGACCCCCCTCCCGGGCCAGGCTGCTGAACGCCGGCGTGACTATCAAGGCGATGCATTTCATAGTGTACTTCTCCACAGTCTAGCTGAGGCGCGTTGGTGCTCTGCCCCTTCGCTCTAGACAATAGTCACTATGTAACACGGATGAAAAAAAGTGTGAGTCGTCAATGACGGCATCTAAGTATATGCATGTGTTAAATAGGCGATTTAGCGCATCTAAAAAACTATTGATACTCCGCGCACTAGCAGTTTTTCTGACGCCGTAATTGCGTCACCTGCGCCTTCATCATGATAATAAAAAACCGCCTTGCTCTTTCAAAGCGCACTGCTAACGTGACATCAGACCCGTCATTTATTTTAGTGTCTCCATCGTCCAGATCCTGCGCCAAGCCGATTATGCAACCATGAAAGGGATGCAATCATTCGGGGAGTGCCAGCCCCTTCCCAGGGTGAAGCCGAGCGGGACCGCCCCCCAATGGCATGTTGAATCCAGAACGTGCCACCCATACGAGTAGGGAGCCTGCCATGCGCGCAGAGAAGCGGTTCCAGTCGCTGGACAGTTTCAGGGGATTGATGGCCATTTCAGTGATGCTTTATCACTTACGTGTCAGCGGCAGCTTTACCGAATGGTTGTTATTTCGCCATGCCGAAGTATTTGTATCTTTCTTTTTTGTATTGAGTGGCTTTGTCTTGACGCATGCTTATGGCCGTTCCGTACAGTTTAACTTTCGAAAGTTCTTCATCACACGAACCTTCCGCTTGCTACCCCTGCACCTCTTTATGCTGAGTATTTTTGTACTGTTAGAGTGCGGCAGATACATGGCTGCTCAAAAAGGCATGGACTTCAACAACTCACCCTTTTCAGGGAAGTTTGCCCCTTCCGAAATCCTGCCGAATGCACTGCTGTTGCAATCCTGGACGCATTTGACTGAGCCACTGTCGTTCAACTTTCCATCGTGGAGCATCAGTATCGAGTATTACACCTATATGATCTTCGCCCTGATCCTGAGCATCGCTTTCGGCGCCAAGACGTGGGTATGGGTGACGGTGGTGTTCGTGGCCTTGGCGCTGATGTATGCAAGCAATACCTTCTTTACCGTCGAGTCGCTGCGGGGCCTCGCCTACTTTTTCACCGGCTGCCTGGCTTACGCCGTGTACCTGAGGCTCCCCCACCCCACACAGGCCCAAACCTGGTTGCTGACAACGTTTGAAGTGGTGGCGGTGATCGTGGTGCTGGTTTTCGTGATCAATGATTTTGCAGGCAAGCAGTTGTGGGCCAGCCCGTTGTTCGGTGCCATCGTGGTGATATTCGCCTTTGATCGCGGCGCTGTGTCACGGTTGTTGGCGGGCCGTGGCTTCGGTTTCCTCGGCAAATTGTCTTATTCCATCTACCTGACCCACGCGGCCGTTCTGTTTTGCGTAGTGTCGGCGTTCATGGTGGCGAAAAAAATCTCAGGCGTTGACATTGCACCGGTGATCGACGGGACTCGTTATCTGGACCTCGGTAATGTGCTGCTTAATAACCTCATCGCTTTGCTGGTAGCGGGATCAGTCGTCCTGGTGTCGATGTTCACCTACCGATATGTCGAAATGACCGGGCAATCCCTTGGTCGAGCGCTTAGTAACACCCCCGCCCACAGCCGTCCGGTATTAAGGCCTGATACCGAGGTTTGAAAAAACCGCGATTAAAACCTTCAGGCCGCTGCGGCTTCGCTGTGAAGGGCCTGCTCCAGCACGATCAGCACACGATGTTTTGAACAGCGGCCACTTCCTTGCCACTTGAGCGATAGAACACAGAGTCGGCACCATCCTGGTGCGCCTTTTAAGGTACGCTCGTACCCGCGCACCATCGCGCTCCGTGACCGGCCGCCGTGGCTTTTAAAACACTTGTTCGGCACTGTGGTTCGGAAATTGCTACCTTTATGCCGTCATACCGTTCTCGCCTTCACCGGTAACAATACTTACGCGCCACAAGCGCTCATATTGGTTTTAGGGATTGAATAATGAAAAAAGCACTGCTGACCCTTTCTGCACTGGCGTTGTGCATGGCCGCTGGCGTGGCCACGGCCAAGGAATACAAGGAACTGCGTTTTGGTGTCGACCCGTCCTACGCCCCGTTTGAGTCCAAGGCCGCCGACGGCAGCCTGGTCGGTTTCGACATCGACCTGGGCAATGCGATCTGCGCGGAGCTGAAGGTCAAATGCAAATGGGTCGAAAGTGATTTCGACGGCATGATTCCGGGCCTCAAGGCCAATAAATTCGACGGTGTGATCTCTTCCATGACCGTGACCCCGGCCCGCGAGAAAGTCATCGACTTCTCCGCCGAGCTGTTCTCCGGCCCAACCTCCCTCGTGTTCAAGAAAGGCTCGGGCCTGTCTGAAGACATCGCGTCGCTCAAAGGCAAGACCGTCGGCTACGAGCAAGGCACCATCCAGGAAGCCTATGCCAAAGCCGTGCTGGACAAGGCGGGCGTCAAGACCCAGGCCTATCAGAACCAGGACCAGGTCTACGCCGACCTGACTTCCGGCCGTCTCGACGCCTCCATCCAGGACATGCTGCAAGCCGAGCTGGGCTTCCTGAAATCGCCACAAGGCGCCGACTACGAAGTCAGCAAGCCTGTGGACAGCGAGCTGTTGCCTGCCAAGACTGCGATCGGTATCAAGAAAGGTAACAACGAGCTGAAGGCACTTTTGGATAAAGGTATCAAAGCGTTACACGATGACGGCAAGTACGCCGAGATCCAGAAAAAACACTTTGGCGATCTGAATCTGTACAGCGGCAAATAATGCGCTGCGCCCATCCGGTCTCGGATGGGCGCTTTTTTCCTGCCAAAGGCCTCTTTCATGTTCGAACAACTCCTACAAAATCTGGGGCTCTCCGCCTTCAGCCTGAAGGGCTTTGGCCCGCTGCTGATGCAGGGCACCTGGATGACCATCAAGCTGTCGGCCCTGTCCTTGCTGTTGAGCGTCTTGCTCGGCCTGCTGGGCGCCAGTGCCAAGCTGTCCAGCGTCAAACTCCTGCGAATTCCTGCCCAGCTCTACACCACGCTGATTCGCGGCGTGCCGGACCTGGTGCTGATGCTGCTGATTTTCTACAGCCTGCAAACCTGGCTGACCTCGTTTACCGACTTCATGGAATGGGAATACATCGAGATCGACCCATTCGGCGCTGGGGTCATCACCCTGGGCTTCATTTATGGCGCGTACTTCACCGAGACCTTTCGCGGCGCGATCCTCGCAGTGCCCCGGGGCCAGGTCGAAGCCGCCACGGCGTATGGCCTCAAACGTGGCCAGCGCTTTCGCTTCGTGGTATTCCCACAAATGATGCGCTTCGCCCTGCCGGGGATCGGCAACAACTGGATGGTGATGCTCAAGGCCACCGCGCTGGTGTCGATCATTGGCCTGGCCGACCTGGTCAAGGCGGCCCAAGACGCGGGCAAGAGCACCTATCAACTGTTTTACTTCCTGGTCCTGGCGGCCCTGATCTACCTGCTGATCACCAGCGCCTCCAACTTCATCCTGCGCTGGCTTGAACGCCGCTACGCCGCAGGCGCGCGGGAGGCCGTGCGATGATCGAGCTCCTGCAAGAATACTGGCGGCCATTTCTCTACAGCGACGGTGTCAATGTCACCGGCCTGGCCATGACCCTCTGGCTGCTCAGCGCCTCGCTGCTGATCGGCTTCCTGGTGTCGATCCCGCTGTCCATCGCCCGGGTTTCGTCCAAGGTCTACGTGCGCTGGCCGGTGCAGTTCTACACGTACCTGTTCCGTGGCACGCCGCTTTATATCCAATTGCTGATCTGCTACACCGGCATCTACAGCATCGCTGCGGTGCGCGCCCAGCCGTTGCTCGACAGTTTCTTTCGCGATGCGATGAACTGCACGATCCTGGCGTTCGCCTTGAACACCTGCGCCTACACCACGGAAATTTTCGCCGGGGCGATTCGCAGCATGAACCATGGCGAAGTCGAAGCGGCCAAGGCCTATGGCCTGACCGGCTGGAAGCTGTACGCCTATGTGATCATGCCTTCGGCCCTGCGACGCTCGCTGCCGTATTACAGCAACGAAGTGATCTTGATGTTGCACTCGACGACCGTGGCGTTCACCGCTACCGTTCCAGACGTGCTGAAAGTCGCGCGGGACGCCAACTCGGCCACGTTCCTGACGTTCCAATCGTTCGGGATCGCCGCGTTGATCTACCTGACCGTCACCTTCGCACTGGTGGGCCTATTCCGTCTCGCCGAACGCCGCTGGCTGGCCTTTCTCGGGCCGACCCACTAGGGCTTTTGTTCCAGGACACACATTCAAATGCGCCACCAGATTCATGACCTGCAGGCCCCGGTGCCAGGAACTGCACGCAAGGTCCACAGCTTCCACTTCGGCCCGGAAAAAGCCGTTGGCAAGATCTACATCCAGTCATCCCTGCACGCCGATGAGCTGCCCGGCATGCTGGTCGCCTGGCACCTCAAGCAACGCCTGGCGGAGCTGGAGGCGTCAGGTCACTTGCGGCACGAGATCGTGCTGGTGCCGGTCGCCAACCCCATCGGCCTCGAACAAGTGCTGATGGACGTGCCCCTGGGCCGCTATGAAATGGAGAGCGGGCAGAACTTCAATCGCCGGTTCGTCGACCTGAGCGAGGAGATCGGCAACGAAATCCAGGACCTGCTCAGCGACGACCCGCAGCACAACCTGATGCTGATCCGCACCAGCCTGCGCGATGCCCTGGCGCGGCAGACGGCCGGCACGCAATTGCAATCCCTGCGCCTGGTGCTGCAGCGACTGGCTTGCGACGCCGACATGGTGCTGGACCTGCATTGCGACTTCGAAGCCGTGACCCACCTCTACACCACGCCCGAGGCCTGGCCACAGGTGGAACCGCTGGCCCGCTACATCGGTGCCGAAGCCAGCCTGCTGGCCACCGATTCGGGCGGCCAGTCCTTCGACGAATGCTTCACGTTGCTGTGGTGGCAGCTCAAGGAACGCTTCGGCGACCGCTTCGAAATTCCCTTGGGCAGCTTTTCGGTCACCGTGGAATTGCGCGGCCAGGGCGACGTCAACCACGGTCTGGCGAGCCTCGACTGCCAGGCATTGATCGAATACCTGATCCGCTTCGGCGCCATCGACGGCGAACCGATGCCCATGCCCGAGCTGCCCTACCCCGCCACGCCGCTGGCCGGTGTCGAGCCGGTGGCGACGCCCGTGGGCGGGTTGCTGGTCTACAACGTCCTGCCCGGCGAATACCTGGAGGCGGGGCAACTGATCGCGGAAATCATCGACCCGGTCAGCGACACCGTCATTCCCGTTCATTGCCGTAACGCCGGGCTGCTATATGCCCGTTCGCTGCGCCGCATGGCCACCGCCGGCATGGTGATCGCCCATGTCGCCGGCACCGAAGCCTACCGCAGCGGCTACCTACTTTCGCCTTGAGGATGCATGCTCCATGTACAAACTGACCATCGAAGGCCTGCATAAAAGCTATGGCGAACATGAGGTGCTCAAAGGCGTTTCGCTCAAGGCCAAGACCGGCGACGTCATCAGCCTGATTGGCGCCAGCGGCTCGGGCAAAAGCACCTTCTTGCGCTGCATCAACTTCCTGGAACAACCCAACGACGGCGCCATGAGCCTGGACGGCCAGCCGATCCAGATGATCAAGGACCGCCACGGCATGCACGTGGCCGACGCCGATGAACTGCAACGCATCCGCACGCGCCTGGCCATGGTATTCCAGCACTTCAACCTGTGGAGCCACATGACGGTGCTGGAAAACATCACCATGGCGCCACGCAGGGTGCTGGGGATCAGCAAGCAGGAAGCGGACGACCGCGCCCACCGTTACCTCGACAAGGTCGGCCTGCCGGCGCGGGTCGCCGGGCAATACCCGGCGTTCCTTTCCGGCGGCCAGCAACAACGCGTGGCCATCGCCCGCGCGCTGGCGATGGAGCCGGAAGTGATGCTGTTCGACGAACCCACCTCGGCGCTGGACCCGGAGCTGGTCGGCGAGGTACTGAAGGTGATCCAAGGCTTGGCTGAAGAAGGCCGGACCATGATCATGGTGACCCACGAAATGAGCTTCGCCCGCAAAGTTTCCAACCAGGTGCTGTTCCTGCACCAAGGCTTGGTGGAAGAAGAAGGCGCGCCGGAAGACGTGCTGGGCAACCCCACCAGTGAACGGCTCAAGCAGTTCCTCAGTGGCAACCTGAAGTAAACCTCGGCACACCTGGCAGCCCGCTTTTGGGACAGGCCGTTTTTGTGGCGAGGGAGCTTGCTCCCGCTGGGGCGCGAAGCGGCCCCCTGTCCTTCACTGACATACTGCCGGGGGGAGGCTGCGCCTCCAGCGGGAGCAAGCTCCCTCGCCACAAAAGCACGCTCCGCCATAAAACCTTTCCTGTCCCGTCGCGGTCACTGAAGAAGGACCTTCAGGGCACGCGCGGCAGGCATGGCGACAACCAACAACTTCGCAAACCAATGGTTCAGCGCCCGCGGCTGGAAACCGTTCGCCTTTCAAAAACAGGTGTGGAGCGCGGTCAAGCGTGGCGAGTCCGGGCTGCTGCACGCCAGCACCGGCGCTGGCAAGACCTACGCCGTATGGTTCGCCGCCCTCAACCGTTTCGCCCGCCCCGCCCCACCACTGGATAAACCCCGCAAGCGCAAACCGCCGGCCGAGCCGTTGACCGTCCTGTGGATAACACCGATGCGCGCATTGGCCGCCGACACCGGCAAAGCCCTCGAAGCGCCGCTGGCAGAGCTGCACCTGCCTTGGAGCATTGGCCTGCGCACCGGCGATACCAGCGCCAACGAGCGCGCCCGCCAGGGTCGTCGCCTGCCCACCGCCCTGATTACCACGCCCGAAAGCCTGACGCTGATGCTTGCCCGGGCCGATGCACACAGCGCCACGTCAACGCTGCGCATGGTCGTGGTGGACGAATGGCATGAGCTGATCGGCAACAAACGGGGGGTGCAGTTGCAACTGGCCTTGGCCCGCTTGAGGCACTGGCATCCCGAGCTGATCGTTTGGGGTGTGTCCGCCACGTTGGGCAACCAGACCCACGCCGAGCAGGTGTTGATCCCGCAAGGCGACGGCGTCAGCGTGCAAGGAGCCAACGGCAAGGCGCTGCTGGTCGACACGCTGCTGCCCCCGGCACAGGAACGCTTTCCGTGGGCGGGACACATCGGGTTAAAGATGCTGCCCCAGGTCGTCGTCGAGATCGATGCCAGTAACAGTTGCCTGGTCTTCACCAACACCCGAGCCCAAGCCGAAATCTGGTATCAGGCGATCCTTGAAGCGCGCCCCGACTGGGCGGGGTTGATCGCGTTGCACCACAGCTCGTTGTCCCGCGACACCCGGGATTGGGTCGAGGGGGCGTTGAAGGATGGTCAACTGAAGGCCGTGGTATGCACCTCGAGCCTGGACCTGGGGGTGGATTTCTTGCCGGTGGAGCGAGTGCTGCAAATCGGCTCGGCCAAAGGCGTGGCGCGGCTGATGCAGCGTGCCGGACGCTCCGGGCATGCGCCAGGGCGAACCTCGCGGGTGACCCTGGTGCCAACCCACAGCCTGGAGCTGATCGAGGCCGCCGCCGCCCAGGATGCCGTGGCCCAACGGCGCATCGAACCTCGCGAATCGCCCCACAAGCCCTTGGATGTGCTGGTACAGCACTTGGTCAGCATGGCCTTGGGGGGCGGCTTCGTTCCCGAAGAATTGTTCGAGGAAGTACGCGGCGCCTGGGCCTATCGCGACCTGAACCAGGCCGAATGGGCCTGGGCCCTGGCGTTCGTGCGTCACGGTGGCCTCTCGCTGACCGCTTATCCCGATTACCGGCGGGTCGAGCCGGACGAACATGGCATCTGGCGTGTCCCGGATGCGCGCCTGGCCCGCCGCCATCGCATGAGCATCGGCACCATCGTCAGCGATGCGAGCCTGCAGTTGAAATTCTGGAGCAAGGGTGGAGGCGGCAAGACGCTGGGCAGCGTGGAAGAAGGTTTCATTGCCCGCCTGCGACCCGGCGACGGGTTTCTCTTCGCCGGCCGATTGCTGGAGCTGGTCCGGGTGGAGGACATGACCGCTTATGTACGCCGCAGCCAGGCCAAGAAAGCTGCCGTGCCGCGCTGGAACGGCGGGCGCATGCCACTTTCCAGCGAACTGGCGGCGGCCGTCGTGGCCCGTTTGAGCGAGGCCGCCGCGGGGCGCTTCGAAGGCCCGGAAATGCGCGCCGTACAACCGCTGTTATTGACTCAGCAACGCTGGTCCGGCTTGCCCACCCAAACCACATTGCTGGCCGAAGCGCTCAAGTCCAGGGAAGGCTGGCATCTGTTCCTGTACCCGTTCGCCGGACGCCAGGTTCACCTGGGACTGGCCAGCCTGCTGGCCTGGCGGGTCAGTCGGCAACAGCCGGTGACGTTTTCCATCGCCGTCAACGATTACGGGCTGGAACTGCTCAGCGCCACGGCGGTGGATTGGGCGCGATACCTCACCCCCGGATTGCTCGGCGCCGATCACTTGCTGACCGACGTGCTCGCGAGCCTGAACGCCGGGGAGCTGGCGCTGCGGCGCTTTCGAGAAATTGCCCGGATTGCCGGGCTGGTCTTCGCCGGTTACCCCGGCGCGCCGAAAAGCACCCGTCAAGTCCAGGCGTCCAGTGGCCTGTTTTTCCAGGTATTCAAGCAATACGACGCCGACAACCTGCTGCTCGCCCAAGCCGGGGAGGAAGTCTTGCGTGAAGAATTGGATATCCATCGATTGGAGCAAACCTTGGAACGACTCAGTACCTTGAAGCTGGACCTGCATCTCATCAAACGCCCCACCCCGCTGGGTTTCCCGTTGCTGGTGGAGCGGTTCCGGGAAAGCATGAGCTCGGAAAAACTCGCCGATCGCATCCGGCGAATGGTGAGCGAGCTGGAAAAAACCGCCGACCGTGGTGACGCCTGATGCCGGCGCCCTATCCCATCAACCTGGCCGGCGAGGAGCTCTGGTTGCTGCCGGAGAAAGCCCTGTACTGGCCCGCCCAGGAAACCCTGATGGTGGCCGATGTGCATTTCGGCAAGGCTGCTGCCTACCGCAGCCTGGGCCAGCCGGTCCCCCACGGCACGACCGCCAGCAACATCGCAGCGCTGGACGCTTTGCTGGCGAGCCTGCCGTGTCGACAGTTGATTTTTCTCGGAGACTTTCTCCACGGCCCCGGTTCTCACGCGCCCGGCACCCTGAAGGCGCTTTCCGATTGGCGTGAGCGACATCCGCACCTGGCGATAACGCTGATTCGGGGCAACCATGACAAACGCGCCGGCGACCCACCGCCAGCGCTGAACATTCGCGTCGTTCCGGAGCCTTTGCTGCTCGGCCCCTTCGCCGTGCAACACGAGCCCACCCCACACCCCTGCCGCCACGTGCTGGCCGGCCATGTGCACCCGGTCTACCACCTGAGCGGCAAGGGTCGGCAGCGCCTGCGCCTGGCGTGCTTCCGGCTGGGCCACGAAATCAGCCTGCTGCCAGCCTTCGGCGCGTTCACGGGCGGCTATCGGGTCGAGCAGGACAACGACTGCAGGATTTTTGTCATCGGCGATAACGAAATATGGCCCATCAGCTAAGCATCGCGTGCTTTCGCTGACAGGCCATCCGTTAATCAGGCAACAGGCGCAGGAGGCGGCTCGTCCGGCAACGTCGGTTCGCCGGGCTCGGTGGGCTGTTCGTTGGGCGTATCGGGATCAGGCTGGCCGGGGATGCCGCCCGCCGCTTCGACAGGGTGGGCCAGCAATGACCAGGCCATGACGCCAATTTGATTGGGCTCAAGCCTTGCCAGTTCGGCACTGATTCGCGGATCGATCTTCATAGAGCAACTCCTGAGCGAAGGGCCCGTTGCGCTGACGCAAAAACGGGCAGTACACCCAATAGAGTGCCTGCCCGCCCAGGAATTCCAACAGCTCGTCCGAATCAGGTGCGCGGCAACGTCACACCGCGCTGGCCCTGGTATTTGCCGCCACGGTCCTTGTAGGACACTTCGCATTCCTCGTCGGATTCAAGGAAGAGCATCTGCGCCACGCCTTCGTTGGCATAGATTTTCGCCGGCAAGGTCGTCGTGTTGGAAAACTCCAGCGTCACGTGGCCCTCCCACTCCGGCTCCAGCGGCGTGACGTTGACGATGATGCCGCAACGGGCATAGGTGCTCTTGCCCAGGCAGATGGTCAGTACGTTGCGCGGGATGCGGAAGTACTCGACGGTGCGAGCCAGGGCGAACGAGTTCGGTGGAATGATGCACACGTCGCTCTTGACGTCGACGAAGCTTTTCTCGTCGAAGTTCTTCGGGTCGACGGTCGCCGAATTGATATTGGTGAATACCTTGAATTCATCGGCGCAACGCACATCGTAGCCGTAGCTGGAGACGCCGAAGGAGATCAGCCGGTCGGCGCCTTCGCCACGCATCTGACGCTCGACGAAGGGCTCGATCATGCCGTGCTCTTGCGCCATGCGGCGAATCCACTTGTCCGATTTGATGCTCATGGCGGTTTCCTGAAATAGCGAGGTGGAAAAAATACGTCCGGCATCTTACCGGGCCGCGGGGCCGGGTTCAAAGCGCCACAGACAAATCTCGCCGATCCCCCTTGATTTCCTGCTCCTGACGGCCATCATCCGCGCCGTCAGTCACCAAATCGGAGAAACCTTCGCAAAGACCATTGGCACGTTCCGGAAAAAGGGTTAAGGTGGCGTCACTGTGTTGCTTGTGTCACTGAGAATCTCTACACGATATGTTGAATTTCGATCCAACCATCTACAAGAATTTTTCCTGCTCTTTGCACTCAGTCTCGGCCAGGGTTCTTCCTGAGTCGCAGTTATCTTTGTTCAAGGAGTTACACCATGTCTAATCGCCAAACTGGTACCGTTAAGTGGTTCAACGATGAAAAAGGCTTCGGCTTCATCACCCCACAATCCGGTGACGACCTGTTTGTTCACTTCAAAGCTATCCAATCCGACGGCTTCAAAAGCCTGAAAGAAGGCCAACAGGTTTCTTTCATCGCTACCCGCGGTCAGAAAGGCATGCAAGCTGAAGAAGTTCAAGTTATCTAACTTGTCCTTGCTTTAGTAAAAAGCCCCGCCCTCAAAAGCGGGGCTTTTTTGTGTCTGTCAGTTTTTACTGACGCACAAAAAACTGTGGGAGCGGGCTTGCTCGCGAAGGCGTCGTATCAGTCACCTATACAGCGACTGGCACCCCGCTTTCGCGAGCAAGCCCGCTCCCACATTAAGGTCTGTGTTGGCCTGGGATTACCAGGTGACGCCAAATCCAGCCGTGTACCGCGTCTTGCTCAGGTCGCTGTCTTCCGTGCCCTCGATGACATCCTTCTCTGCCTTGAGGTTGAGCGACGCCCAATCGGTGACCTTGTAGCGCAAGCCGACCTCGGCGTCATAGGCATAGTCCGCCACGCCGGACAGAGGCTTGCCCACTTCACCATTGGTGAAGAGCTCGACGCGCTTGCCGATCAGGTAGCGGTTGTAGTCCCATTTCATCGCCACGGAGTAGAAGTCGTCCTTGCCACCGTCACGGTATTCATAATCGGTGCGGTTGAGCAGCGAACCCAGCGAGAACGCACCCAGCTCGTCGTCCCAGAATTGATAGCCGGGACCGGTACCCACGACGCGCTGACGGGCCAGGTCTTCGACTTTGTCGCGTTTGTAGTTCAAGCGACCCTGCCAGAACCATTTGTCCGTCAGGAACCGGTCGAGGGAATACTCCAACCGCCAGTTGTCCGCAGACACCACGTCGTCCTGGAATTCACGGTTGTATTCGCCTTCGGCGGTATGCCGCCATCTGCCGTGGCGTGCGGAGGTCTTGAAGTCGATGTCGTAATCGTCGGTATCGTTTTCCGCACGCTGATAATCCAGCGCGGCGTCGATATTGCCTTTCCACACCAGATCTTCGACCACCGGCTTGGGCTTGAGGATTTGCTGGATACTTGCCAAGTCGACGGTCTTGGGCGCGTCACCATTGGCCAAGGTCACCTTGCCATCCTCGGCAGCATGCAGTGCCTTGGCTTTTTCGCCGCTATAGGCATCCTGCTTGACCAGCAATTGCTGGTCGCTCTCCAGGGTCTTGACCTGCTTCCAATCGATGGGAATCGCACCGGCGTATTCGGTCTGGATCAGCAATTTGCCGCCATCGAAAACGGTAATCTTGCCGCTGAGCTTGTCGCCGTTCTTCAACCAGACGGTATCGGCAAGCAAAGGCATGGAGGCGCTGGTAACAGCTAGGCACAGCAAGGTTCTGCACAACATAAGCGATAATGGGCTCAAGTTTTCGGTGAAAAGGCGGCATTATCCCCCAGGACGACACCTTAGCAACGACTGACCCGCTTATATGTAATGAGTTCATTTCTCAACCAGCCCTGTAGGAATTAATCTACAGACGGAGCCCTCAGGAAGCCTTTACGTGACTGACACCCCAGCGGCGGCCGAGAACGCTGCCCAGATCCGCCGCACCACCCTTTACCTGACCCTGGCACAGGTGCCGGCGGGCAAAGTCGTCACTTATGGCCAGCTCGCCGAAATGGCTGGCCTGGGCCGGGCCGCGCGCTGGGTCGGGCGCACCCTCAGCCAATTACCGAACGACACGAAACTGCCCTGGCATCGGGTGCTCGCCGCCGGCGGTCGGATCAGCCTGCCCGCAGGCAGCGCCTCGGGAGACGAACAACGCGCGCGCCTGCGCACGGAGGGGATCAGTGTCCTGAATAATCGTGTTGATATTCAGCGCCATGGCTGGCGCCCGGTAGAGCACAGCGGTTAGAGTGCGCGCTTTGTTTTCGCAATTTTTGAGGCAGACTCCAGCCCATGCCCCGTAAAACCTGGCGCGCCGCCCTCGCCGCCTATGCCAGTCCCTCGACGCTCGTGCTGTTGCTGCTTGGCTTCGCCGCCGGCTTGCCATATATGCTGGTGTTTTCCACGCTTTCGGTCTGGCTGCGCGAAGCCGGTGTCGCCCGTGAAACCATTGGCTATGCGAGCCTGATCGGCCTGGCGTACGCCTTTAAATGGGTCTGGTCACCCTTGCTCGACCAGTGGCGCCTGCCACTGCTCGGTAAATTGGGGCGTCGCCGGTCCTGGCTGGTGCTTTCCCAGGCCTTGGTCATCCTCGGCCTGATCGGCATGGGCTTCTGCGACCCGCAAAAACACCTGTCCTGGCTGATCGCCATTGCCGTCATCGTGGCTTTCGCCTCAGCCACCCAAGACATCGCCGTCGATGCCTATCGCCTGGAAATCGCCGACGACACGCGCCAGGCCGCCCTCGCCGCCAGCTACATGTCCGGCTATCGCGTCGCCGCGCTGCTAGCCACTGCCGGCGCCCTGTTCTTCGCCGAAGGTTTTGGCTCTACCGGCTTCAACTATAAACACTCGGCCTGGGCCGGCACCTACCTGCTGTTCGGCGTCTTGATGGTCCCGGCGCTGCTCACCTCGCTGCTCATGCGCGAACCGCCGGTGCCGCTGCGCACGCAATTGCAGGCCGGGCGCTACACGTTCGTTCACCAATTGGCGTCGGTGTTCGTGCTGATCGTGCTGCTGGTGTCCGTCCCGGCGATGTTTACCCAGCTCTACAACACCGATTTCGCCAGCGTACTGTTCGAAGGGGTCAGCCTGCTGGACCTGCTGCTGCAGGACCGTGCCTTTCTGCGGGCCATCCTCTACATCATCCTGACCGCGCTTTGCCTGTCGGGCATGGGCCGTCGCGGGCTGGCGCCGGTGCTGACGCCGGTCAACGACTTTATCCTGCGGTACCGCTGGCAAGCCCTTTTGCTGCTTGGGCTGATCGCGACTTACCGGATGTCCGATACGGTCATGGGCGTCATGGCCAACGTGTTCTACATCGACCAGGGCTTCACCAAGGACCAGATCGCCAGTGTCAGCAAGATCTTCGGGCTGATCATGACCCTCGTCGGCGCCGGCATGGGCGGCCTGCTGATCGTACGCTTCGGCATCCTGCCGATCCTGTTCATCGGCGGGGTCACCTCGGCTAGCACCAACATCCTCTTCCTGATGCTCACCGACATGGGCGCCAACCTGAAGATGCTGATCCTCACCATCTCCCTGGACAACTTCAGCTCCGGCCTGGCCACTTCGGCGTTCGTCGCCTACCTGTCGAGCCTGACCAACCTGAAGTTTTCCGCCACCCAATACGCCTTGCTCAGCTCGATCATGCTGTTGCTGCCGCGGCTGATTGGTGGTTATTCCGGGGTAATGGTGGAGAAATTCGGCTATCACAATTTCTTCCTGATCACCGCGCTGCTGGGCGTTCCGACCCTGCTGCTGATCGCCCTGCACTGGTATCAGGAGAACCGGCGCCAGGGCTCGGCCGCCACTGCCGAACCGACGCCCACTCGACCGGCGGAAGAATCGTAGGAAACTTCAGCAGACGCCGGCGAAACCGGCGTTCGCGCCCGGCGACCGGCCGCGCGCCTGTACGCCAAGGCATCTCGCCCGTACAATGCTCCGTCACTTCTCGTCATCAGCAACCGACAACGGCCAACCATGCGCACCAGTCAATTTTTGCTCGCCACACAGAAAGAAACGCCTTCCGACGCCGTCGTGATCAGCCATCAATTGATGCTGCGTGCCGGCATGATCCGCAAACTCGCCTCCGGCCTGTATACCTGGCTGCCGATGGGCCTGCGGGTCATGCGCAAGGTGGAAGCCATCGTCCGCGAGGAAATGGACGCCGCCGGCTCTCTGGAAGTGTTGATGCCGAGCACCCAACCGGCCGAGCTGTGGCAGGAATCGGGGCGCTGGGAAGAGTACGGCCCTGAGCTGCTGCGCATCAAGGATCGCCACGGTCGCGACTTCTGTGCAGGCCCGACTCACGAAGAAGTCATCACCGACCTGATGCGCAACGAGTTGAGCAGCTACAAGCAGCTGCCAATCAACCTGTACCAGATCCAGACCAAATTCCGTGACGAGATCCGTCCACGCTTCGGCCTGATGCGCGGTCGCGAATTCATCATGAAGGACGCCTACTCGTTCCATGCCGACCTGGCATCGCTGCAAGTCACCTATGACCGCATGCACCAGGCCTACTGCAACGTGTTCACCCGCCTGGGCTTGAAATTCCGCCCGGTTGAAGCCGACAACGGCTCCATCGGCGGCGCCGGCTCCCATGAATTCCACGTGCTGGCCGAGTCCGGCGAAGACGACATCGTCTTCAGCAATGGCTCCGACTACGCCGCCAACATCGAGAAAGCCGAAGCCGTGCCACGGGAAACCTCCCGCGCCGCGCCGACAGAAGAACTGCGCCTGGTGGACACACCGAACGCCAAGACCATTGCCCAACTGGTGGAAGGCTACAACCTGCCCATCGAGCGCACCATCAAGACCCTGATCGTGCGGGCGGAAGAAGAAGGCAAGTTGATTGCCCTGATCATCCGTGGCGACCATGAGCTGAACGAAATCAAGGCCGCCAACCAGCCTGGCGTTGCCAGCCCACTGGTCATGGCCACCGAAGCGGAACTGCGCGACGCCATCGGCGCCGGTGCTGGCTCCCTCGGCCCACTGAACCTGCCGTTGCCAATCATCATCGACCGCTCGGTGGAACTGATGAGCGACTTCGCCATCGGCGCCAACGTCGACGACAAGCACTATTTCGGCGTGAACTGGGAGCGTGACCTGCCCGTTCCAACCGTGGCGGACCTGCGCAACGTCGTGGCCGGCGATCCGAGCCCGGACGGCAAGGGCACCCTGGAAATCAAGCGGGGCATCGAAGTCGGGCACATCTTCCAGCTGGGCAACAAGTACAGCAAGGCGATGAAGTGCGAAGTGCTGGGCGAGAACGGCAAGCCGGTCACCCTGGAAATGGGTTGCTACGGCATCGGCGTTTCCCGCGTGGTAGCAGCGGCCATCGAACAGAACAACGACGAGAAAGGGATTATCTGGAGCGACACACTGGCGCCCTTCCAGATCGCCCTGGTGCCGCTGCGCTACGAGACCGACCTGGTGCGCGAAGCCACCGACAAGCTCTACGGCGAACTGACTGCGGCCGGCTTCGAAGTGCTGCTGGATGATCGCGACAAGAAAACCAGCCCCGGCATCAAGTTCGCAGACATGGAACTGATCGGCATCCCACACCGGATCGTCGTCAGTGATCGTGGCCTGGCCGAAGGCAACCTGGAATACAAGAGCCGTACCGAGGCCGAGCCGCAAGCGCTGCCGGTCGCTGACGTACTGTCCTTCCTCCAGGCCCGTATCCGCCGCTGACACCAGATAGAGACGTCATGTTCAAGCGAAACACCTTAGGCCTCGGTGGCGCCGCCTTGTGCGGCGCCCTGCTGGTCAGCGGCTGTGCCAACCATATGTCACAGCGCAGCGAGCACGAAGAGCGGGTCGAGCGCAAACTGCTTGACCACAGCTTGCAGATCGACGTGGGCGAACCCAAGGTGCTCGACCTGCCGCAACGTCGAGTGCGAATCAATGAGCAAAAAACCTTCGAAGTCACCGAGTTCGAAGTGACTCGCCATTATGATCGCTACACACCTTACCAACCGTGGCGGGAAGTCTACGAGATCCCCCTGGGTGCGGTGGCCGTGGTGGCCGGTGTCGGCGCGAATGTGGTCAACGTGTTCGCCTTGGGCAACCTGCCGGAAACGGTGACCCATGACTGGATCAGCTACGGTGTTGCCGGGCTCAACCCGTTCATGAACGTGCCGTCCCATGGCCGTGCCCAGCAGAACCTGGCGGGCATCGACGAAGTCCAGCGCGACAAGCGCACGGAACATTCGAGCCTGCCCTGGAGCGAACGCCCTGTGGAGGTCAAGGCCGCCCGGCAGACCTTCGAGCTGAGCACCGACCGTAACGGCGTGCTGCGCTTGAACCTGCTGGAAAGCCCGTTCGCCGAACAGGACCTGAGCCAGTTCGGCAAATTGCAGATCAGCGTGACGGACGCCCAGGACGAGGTGCACACCGACTCATCCCTGAGCATCAGCAGCACCTTGCGCAGCAAGCTGGTGGAAGCCCATGCGCTGATCTACGACGACCTGGAAGACGACGAGGTGAGCCAATGGGTGCATCGGGTCAAACGTTTGTCCGAGCTGGGGCTCGAGGAAGAGGCCAGCGAACTGGAACAGAGCCTGATCGAGCTGACGCGCAACGATCCGGAGCTGCAGGCCGAGTTCATCAAGGCGCTGACCAAGGATGGCGGCCGATTGGTCGCGGACCCGGGCGTTAACTGAAGGGCAGAACACCTCGGTGGCGAGGGAGCTTGCTCCCGCTGGGCTGCGCAGCAGCCCCAATAGCGGCTGACCGAATTTATCTGACATACCGAGGCGGCAGATTTCAGGGCCGCGTCGCAGGCCAGCGGGAGCAAGCTCCCTCGCCACCAGGCCAGGCCTTACCGCTCAAACAACTCCAACTGCTCGAACCCACCCCGCAAATCCTCCAGCCGCACCCCTATGCCCAACAATCGCACCGGTTTGCCGCCACGGCTGAACGCCTGGGTCAATAACAGCTGGTAGCTATCCAGGTCCCGCCCCGCCCCGGCTTGTTCCAGCGTGGTCTGGGTGAAGTCGTGAAACTTCACTTTGACGAACGGTTTGCCCGGCCGATAACTGCTGTCGATCCGCGCCATGCGCCCGCTGAGGGTTTGCATCAGTTCCGGCAGCTTGTCGAGGCAGCTCGCCAGGTCCGGCAGGTCGACATCGTAGGTATTTTCCACGCTGATGGACTGCCTTCGGCTGTCGTTATGAACCAGGCGCTCATCGATCCCACGGGCCAGACTCCAGAGTCGTTCGCCAAAACTGCCGAATTCGCGCACCAGCGCCAGCTTGTCCCACTGACGCAACTGCAAACAATCGACGATGCCGAGCCTGTTCAATTTGTCAGCGGTGACCTTGCCCACGCCATGGAGCTTGTTGACGGGCAGGGCCGAGACGAAATCCTCGACCTGGTCCGGGGTGATGACGAACAGGCCGTTGGGCTTTTTCCAGTCACTGGCAATCTTGGCCAGGAATTTGTTCGGTGCGACGCCGGCCGACACGGTGATGTGCAACTGATTGGAAACACGCCGACGAATGTCCTGGGCGACACGCGTGGCGCTGCCACCGAAATGGGTACTGGCGGAAACGTCCAGGTATGCCTCATCCAGGGACAGCGGCTCGATCAGGTCAGTGTAATCGCTGAAGATCGTATGAATTTCCTTGGATGCCTCCCGATAAGCCTCCATCCGGGGCTTGACGATGGTCAGGTCCGGACAGAGCTTCAAGGCATGACCGGATGACATGGCCGAACGCACACCGTAGGCCCGCGCTTCGTAGTTACAGGTGGCAATCACCCCTCGCCGATCCGCCGAGCCTCCCACGGCCAGTGGTTTTCCGGCCAGCCGAGGGTCATCCCGCATCTCAATGGCGGCATAGAAACAGTCACAGTCGACGTGGATGATTTTACGTTGCGTCATAAAGAAGCGGAGCGTGCGACGAGTCGGGCCGACAGTATCGCATCGGCACCTGTATATAGCACCAGTAGTTTGAAGGATCCTTCGTTTAGAGCCGAAAGATCCTACATAAATTTATTTCTTCAATCGCCGCGAACCGTTCGATAGAGCGCCAACCCTTGCCAGGCCTGCGTCACAGCGTTGTCACAAGCCTTTCCCCGTGGCTAAGCGCTTGAAGCGGAACAGTTTTTTATAACACGAGGGTTGACAGCAGCAAGATCCTCTGTAGAATGCCGACACACAGACGCGGGATGGAGCAGTCTGGTAGCTCGTCGGGCTCATAACCCGAAGGTCGTCGGTTCAAATCCGGCTCCCGCAACCAAACATCAAAAAAGGCTACTCGAAAGAGTGGCCTTTTTTGTGCGCGGGGGTTTTGTACTCGTGGAGCTGAAAGGGTCGGCCGCGGCCACCCTCACCGCACCAGACTGTAGGACAATTTCTTTTGATTCCGAGCATTTACGCCGATAAGAGGCGGATCGGTCGTTTATTTGACCCCGCGATCTTTTAACGGTTGACACTGAGGCGTTCGCCTGTAGAATGCCGCCACACAGACGCGGGATGGAGCAGTCTGGTAGCTCGTCGGGCTCATAACCCGAAGGTCGTCGGTTCAAATCCGGCTCCCGCAACCAAATATCAAGAAAGGCTGCTCGAAAGAGTGGCCTTTTTTGTGTCTGGCGAAAAAGCTTCATTACAAATTTTTTGTAATTATTTTCTGCCGCAGGGATTGGTAACTTGGCTGGATACCCCCATCCTGTCGCGCATAGCTCAAGAGGTGATTGATGCGCGCCCACTCGTCTGACCCGCAAGACTCCGTTACTGCGACACAACCGATCAAGGCCGAGCAATTGCGCTGGCTGGATCGGATCAGCCAGTATCGCCAGCCTATCGGCCTTGCCGTCACGCTGCTGTTGTTTGCGATTGCATTGATAGCCTGCCGCCATCTGCTGAGCGAGCTCGATCTATACGCGCTGCACGACTCCATCCTGGAGGTGCCTCGGCCAGCGCTGCTCGGCGCGATTGCCGCTACGGTGGTGGGCTTCATCATTCTTCTGGGCTATGAATGGTCCGCCACCCGCTATGCCGGGGTGACACTGCCGCCCCAGACCATGATCCTCGGCGGCTTCACTGCCTTTGCCATTGGTAACGCCATCGGCCTGTCCTTATTGTCCGGCGGTTCGGTTCGCTACCGCCTGTATGCGCGCCATGGCCTGGGGGCCTCTGACGTCGCCCACATGACCTTGTTCGCCAGCCTGTCCCTGGGCTGCGCGCTGCCACCGCTGGCGGCACTGGCAACGCTCAGCGATTTGCCTGCCGCGTCTGCCGCACTGCATCTTCCAGCCGCCCTGCTGGGCGCGATTTCGGTGGCGGTGCTGTTGCTCATGAGCGTGCTGGCCATCGGCATCTATCGTCGGCGATTGCCGGAACAGCCCCATCGGCACAGCCTCCTGGTCAAGGCCGGCCGCCGTACGTTGCGCCTGCCAGGCCGGCGCCTGACCTTCCTGCAACTGGTCATTACCGCCCTGGACGTCGCGGCCGCCGCCACCGTGTTGTACCTGTTGCTGCCCGAAGCGCCACCGTTCGGCGCCTTCCTGCTGGTTTACCTGTTGGCGCTGGCCGCCGGTGTGCTCAGTCATGTACCGGGCGGGGTCGGCGTATTCGAAGCGATTCTGCTGGCCGCGTTCGCCGACAAACTGGGGGCCGCACCGCTGGCCGCTGCCCTGCTGCTGTACCGCTTGATCTACGTGCTGCTACCGATGCTGGTGGCCTGCGTGTTGCTGTTGATCAATGAGGCTCAGCGGCTGTTCCAGACGCGCCAGACCCTGCGGGTAGCGTCGGGTTTCGCCGCGCCGATCCTGGCGGTGCTGGTGTTCCTGTCAGGCGTGGTGCTGCTGTTTTCCGGCGTGACGCCGGAAATCGATACCCGTCTGGAGCACATCGGTTTTCTGATCCCGCATCGGCTGGTGGATGCCTCCCACTTCGGCGCCAGCCTGGTGGGCGTACTGTGCCTGCTGCTTGCCCAGGGCCTGCGTCGCCGCTTGTCGGCGGCCTGGATGCTGACCACCATCCTGCTGCTGGTAGGCGCCCTGCTCTCGCTGCTCAAGGGCTTCGACTGGGAAGAAGCCACGCTGCTGACACTCACCGCCGCCCTGCTGGCGATATTCCGACGCTCGTTTTATCGCCCGAGTCGCCTGACTGAACTGCCGTTTTCCCCACTTTTCCTGATCGCCAGTCTCTGCGTGCTCGGCGCGTCGATCTGGCTGCTGCTGTTCGCCTACCAGGACGTACCCTACAGCCATCAACTGTGGTGGCAGTTCACCCTTGATGCCGATGCGCCTCGCGGCCTGCGCTCGTTGCTGGGCGCTGCGGTGCTGTTGGTGGTGGTGTCGCTGACCTGGCTGCTGCGCACCGCACGGCCGATCATCCACTTGCCCACCGCAGCGGAGCTGGAGCGAGCCAAGACGATCCTCATGGCCTCCTCGCAACCCGACGGTGGCCTGGCGCTGACCGGCGACAAGGCGTTGCTGTTTCACCCCAACGACGCCGCGTTCCTGATGTATGCCCGCCGTGGACGCAGCCTGGTGGCGCTGTACGACCCGATCGGCCCTACCCAACAACGGGCCGAAATGATCTGGCAATTCCGCGACCTGTGTGACATCTACCATGCCCGCCCGGTGTTTTATCAGGTGCGCGCCGAGAACCTGCCGTACTACATGGACATCGGCTTGACCGCAATCAAGCTGGGTGAAGAGGCACGGGTCGATCTCAAGCGTTTCGATCTGGAAGCCAAGGGCAAGGAGATGAAGGATCTGCGCTACACCTGGAATCGGGGCACCCGCGACGGCTTGTCGCTGGAGATCCACGAGCCGGGCCAGGCGCCAATGGATGAGCTCAAGGTCATTTCCGATGCCTGGCTGACCGGCAAGAATGTCCGCGAGAAAGGCTTCTCGCTGGGCCGCTTCAGCGATGACTACCTCAAGCACTTCCGCATCGCGGTGATCCGCTTCGAAGGCCGCCCGGTGGCGTTCGCCAATCTGCTTGAAACCCACAGCCATGACCTGGCGAGCCTCGACCTGATGCGTGCTCACCCGGACGCTCCCAAGCTGACCATGGAATTCATGATGGTCGGCCTGATCCAGCATTATAAAAACCATGACTTCGCCCGCTTCAGCCTCGGCATGGTCCCACTGTCGGGCCTGCAACCACGTCGCGGTGCACCGCTGACCCAGCGCCTGGGTTCGATGGTGTTTCGCCGTGGCGAGCAGCTCTACAACTTCCAGGGGCTGCGCCGCTTCAAAGACAAATTCCAGCCTGACTGGGAACCTCGTTACATGGCCGTGCCCGCCGGACTCGATCCGCTGGTGGCGCTGGCCGATACTGCCGCCCTGATTGCAGGCGGCCTGACTGGACTGGTGAAACGCTGATGATGCAACGCTCCTGGCGATACGTAGTGGCCGCCCTGCTGGTGCTGGCAGTGATTCTCGGCGGCGGTTATTGGTACTGGAACCGCCCGGCCCCACAACCCACCCTGGAACAACTGGAACCCTCCGACGGCGTACCGATGACCCGGGTCATCCCCGGCACCAAGCCCCGCGCCCAAGTGTTGGTAGCCGTCAATGAAGACCAGAAACTCAGCGACACGCAACTGACGACCCTCAGCCGCAGCGGCTCGGCGCAGATCGTCCAGGTGATCCTGCCCAAGGACTGCATGCTGCAAGGTCGCGCCCTGCAGGCGGGGCTGCGGCAGCTCCAGGGGCCGGCCACGCTGGTCAGCGGTATCGGCCCGGGCGCTGTGCTGGCCTGGCGCTGGCTGGCGGAACAGAAGGATGACAAGGCCAAGGCTGTTTCGGTGGACCTGGCCCTGGAAAAACCCGGCTGCACGCACCTGCTGCCAAAAAGCGCCGCCCACGGCCACTGGCTGGTGGCCTGGAACGATAACCCCGACGACACCAGCGCCGGTTTCGTGCGGGATCAGCCAAATGCCGAAACCAGCATCAGCGACTACGACATCAACCTGCCGCAGGTGCTGAACAACGAACTGCGCAAGATCCTCGTAGGTGCCGACAAGGGCAAGGGTGGCCTGAGCATTCCGGTGGTCGAAGTGCCCACCAGCCAGGCGCGGGATACCGTGACCCTGTTTCTTTCCGGAGACGGCGGCTGGCGTGACCTGGACCGCGATGTGGCTGACGAGATGGCGAAGATCGGCTACCCGGTCGTCGGCATCGATACCCTGCGTTACTACTGGCAACACAAGAGCCCCGAGCAGAGCGCCGTGGACCTTGCTGAGCTGATGCAGCACTACCGCCAGATCTGGGGCGCCAAGCGCTTCATCCTGACCGGCTACTCCTTCGGCGCCGACGTCTTGCCAGCCATCTACAACCGCTTGCCGGCCACCGAGCAACAGCGGGTCGATGCGATTATCCTGCTGGCCTTCGCCCGTACCGGCAGCTTCGAGATCGAAGTTGAAGGCTGGCTGGGCAACGCCGGCACCGAAGCCGCCACCGGCCCGGAGATGGCCAAGCTGCCTGCCGAGAAAGTGGTGTGCATCTACGGCGGCGAAGAGGCAGACGAAAGCGGCTGCACCGACAAGACCGCCGTCGGCGAAGCGATCAAACTGCCGGGCGGCCATCACTTCGACGAAAACTACCCGGCCCTGGCCAAGCGGCTGGTCGATGAGATCAACAAGCGGCAGAACAAGCCTGCCGACCAATGATTTGATGCAAGCCTGAAAAAAAGCCCCCGCTACCACAAGGTAACGGGGGCTTTTGTCTAAAGACGACGCTCTGCCGCATCGTACACTTCCTTATCCCGCCGAGCGCCAACGGCCACGATCAGCACCTGAATCGCCTTCCCATCGACTCTATAAACAATACGCGTGTCGCCTGTTCTAATTCTCCGACATCCCGCGAGGCTAGCTCTGAGCGGTTTACCGGTTTTGTCCGACTCTCCTTTGATAATCCGCTCCTCGATGACATCAAGGATACGGTTCGCCGAAGCCGCCCCCAGCTGATCCAGATCGTTTTGAACCTCCGGATGGTAGATCACGCCCCAAACCATTCACCGCTCCTTCAGTCGTTTTTGGCGTATCGCGCCCGCATAGCCTCATGGCTGATGGCCTTGGCCTGATCAAAACCGATCAATCGCTCGCGAGCTGTCGCCTCAACGCGAAGATTTTCCAGCTCATCAAGCATCTCCTGATAAGCCTCAACGTTGATAATGACTGCAGCGGGCTCATTATCTTTGAAGATCACCAGCCTTTCGGTTGTACGACTCGATATTTCCTTGAGCTTCGCACTGAAGCCCCGAACCATCGCTGTTACGGATACCGCTTGATCAGCTCGTTCTAATAGCGCTGCCATCGCTCTTCTCCAACACAGTATTTTGCGTATTTTTATACACACCTTTATGCGCAAAGTGTTGCGCCTCGGCACGTATAAATCAAGTTGTAAAAACTGCTTCCGACCGATTGCACACCATGGAAAACCTGTGCTTACAAAAAAGCCCCCGCTGCCGCAAGGCAACGGGGGCTTTTTTCCAGGCCTACATCTCGACCTGCGTCCCTAGCTCGATCACCCGGTTAAGCGGTAGATTGAAGAAACGCAAATTGCCGTTGGCGTTTTTCAGCATGAAGGCAAACAACATCTCGCGCCAACGGGCCATGCCCTCGAGCTTGGAGGCGATAATGGTTTCGCGGCTGAGGAAGTAGGTCGTGCGCATCGGGCTGAAGTCCAGGTCATCCAGATGGCAGAGCTTGAGCGCCTGCGGTACGTCCGGCTCGTCGGTGAAACCGAAGTGCAGGATCACCCGGAAGAACCCTTCGCCATAGGCATCGACCTCGAAGCGTCGCTGCGGTGGCACCCGCGGGATGTCTTCGTAGACAACGGTGAGCAACACCACTTGTTCGTGCAGCACCTGGTTATGCAGCAGGTTGTGCAACAGCGCATGGGGCACGGCATCCGAGCGCGCAGTCAGGAACACAGCGGTGCCTTGCACGCGGTGAGGAGGTTGCACGCGGATACTGCTGATGAAGATCGGCAGCGGCAACGCGCCTTCGTCCAGGCGTTCCACAAGCAATTGCTTGCCGCGCTTCCAGGTGGTCATCAGCACAAACAGCGCAATGCCGGCGATTACCGGAAATGCGCCGCCCTGGATGATCTTCGGCACGTTGGCGGCGAAGTACAGGCCATCCACCAATAGGAAACCGAGCAATACCGGGACCGCCAACAGCGGTGGCCATTTCCACAACAGCAACATCACGGCCGAGACCAGGATCGTGGTCATCAGCATGGTGCCGGTTACCGCTACCCCGTAGGCCGATGCCAGCGCGCCGGAAGACTCGAAACCCAGCACCAGCAGCACTACCCCGACCATCAGCGACCAGTTCACGGCGCCGATGTAGATCTGGCCCTGCTCGGCGCTGGAGGTGTGCTGGATATACATGCGCGGGATATAACCGAGCTGGATCGCTTGGCGAGTCAGGGAGAAAGCGCCGGAAATCACCGCTTGCGAAGCGATCACCGTAGCCATCGTCGACAGGCCCACCAACGGAATCAGCGCCCAGCTTGGTGCCAACAGATAAAACGGGTTGCGCGCCGCTTCCGGGTCACCGAGCAACAACGCGCCCTGGCCGAAATAGTTGAGTACCAAAGCCGGCAACACCAGGATGAACCAGGCGCGTGCGATCGGCTTGCGGCCGAAGTGGCCCATGTCGGCGTACAGCGCCTCGGCGCCGGTCAGCGCCAGCACCACGGCGCCGAGAATTGCCACGCCCATGCCCGGATGGACGACGAAGAAACGCACAGCCCAGGCTGGGTTTACCGCCTGTAGCACTTCCGGGTGTTGAATGATGCCGTACACACCCAGGGCGCCGAGCACCAGGAACCAGGTGACCATGATCGGGCCGAACAGGATGCCGATCCGCGCGGTGCCGTGGCTCTGGATCAGGAACAGCCCAACCAGCACCACCAGCGACAGCGGCACCACCCAGTGATCGATGCCGTCAAACGCCAGGCCAAGGCCCTCGATGGCCGAAAGCACCGAGATCGCTGGGGTGATCATACTGTCGCCGTAGAACAGCGCCGCGCCGATCAAGCCGCAGACCACCAGGAACGTGCGCAGCCGTGCCCGCCCCGCAGCCGCTCGCCGCGCCAGGGCGGTAAGTGCCATGATGCCGCCCTCACCCTGGTTGTCGGCCCGCAAGACAAACATCATGTACTTGATCGACACGACCCAGATCAACGACCAGAAAATCAGCGAGAGAATCCCCAACACGCCGTCGTGGTTGACCGGTACGCCGTAGCCGCCGGAGAACACTTCCTTGAGGGTGTACAACGGGCTCGTGCCGATGTCGCCATAAACCACTCCGACCGCCGCGACCAGCATGCTCAGCGGCTTAGTTGCCGAATGCTCGGCGCCCGCCACCTGACTACTTGCATGACCCATCCAACACTCCTGATTCCCAGACCTGCCAGCTTGAACGAAGCACGCTGCTTGATGCGTGCAGCATGCGCCGTTTCACTTATTGTTACAGACGTTTTATTGACTGTAGAAACAGCCGATACGCAAAGGCGCGAAGCATAGCGCAGCACTCGTCGCATTTCCCGGTATAAAGCTGGTCAACTGCGTCGACCCTGGATAGAATTGCGCACTTTTTGATCAGAGGCGCGTTCAGGCGTCCTGTCTCGGCAAGAGACGATCCCCCTACACCGAGGTTAGACATGTCCACCACTATCGCGCCAGCCAATCCCAAGGTTGGCTTCGTATCCCTGGGTTGCCCGAAGGCTCTGGTCGACTCCGAGCGCATCCTCACCCAGCTGCGCATGGAAGGCTATGACGTTGTGTCCACCTACCAGGACGCCGACGTGGTAGTGGTCAATACCTGTGGTTTCATCGATTCGGCCAAGGCCGAGTCCCTGGAAGTCATCGGCGAAGCCATCAAGGAAAACGGCAAAGTCATCGTCACCGGCTGCATGGGCGTGGAAGAAGGCAACATCCGCAACGTGCACCCGAGCGTGCTGGCCGTGACCGGTCCGCAGCAGTACGAGCAAGTGGTCAATGCCGTGCACGACGTCGTGCCGCCGCGCCAGGATCACAACCCGTTGATCGACCTGGTGCCGCCACAAGGCATCAAGCTGACCCCGCGCCACTACGCCTACCTGAAGATCTCCGAAGGCTGCAACCACAGCTGCAGTTTCTGCATCATCCCGTCGATGCGCGGCAAGCTGGTGAGCCGCCCGGTGGGCGATGTGCTCGACGAGGCCCAGCGCCTGGTCAAGGCCGGTGTCAAAGAGCTGCTGGTGATCTCCCAAGACACCAGCGCCTACGGCGTCGATGTGAAATACCGCACCGGCTTCTGGAACGGCGCACCGGTGAAAACCCGCATGACCGAACTGTGCGAAGCCCTCAGCACCCTCGGCGTCTGGGTCCGTCTGCATTACGTCTATCCGTACCCGCACGTCGACGAACTGATCCCGCTGATGGCCGCCGGCAAGATCCTGCCGTACCTGGACATCCCGTTCCAGCACGCCAGCCCGAAAGTCCTCAAGGCCATGAAACGTCCGGCGTTCGAAGACAAGACCTTGGCCCGCATCAAAAACTGGCGTGAAATCTGCCCGGACCTGATCATCCGTTCGACCTTCATTGTCGGCTTCCCCGGTGAGACCGAAGAAGACTTCCAGTACCTGCTGGATTGGCTGACCGAAGCCCAGCTCGACCGCGTCGGCTGCTTCCAGTACTCGCCCGTGGAAGGCGCACCGGCCAACGACCTGGACCTGGACGTGGTGCCGGACGACGTCAAGCAGGACCGTTGGGAGCGCTTCATGGCGCACCAACAGGCCATCAGCTCGGCCCGCCTGCAGATGCGCATCGGCCGTGAGATCGAAGTGCTGGTGGATGAAGTGGACGAGCAAGGCGCCGTAGGCCGATGCTTCTTCGACGCCCCGGAAATCGACGGCAACGTTTTCATCGACAACGGCAGCAACCTCAAGCCGGGTGACAAGGTCTGGTGCAAGGTGACCGATGCCGATGAGTATGACTTGTGGGCTGAACAGATCGGTTGATCCAGGCTCGGGCTTAAGCCGAGCTGGCTTTTGTGGCGAGGGAGCTTGCTCCCGCTCGATTGCGCAGCATCGCTAAAAAAGGGGGCCACTACGCTGCCCAGCGGGAGCAAGCTCCCTCGCCACAGATTCTGTACTCACAGCTCGTTGACTCGCCACATCGAAAAAATTTAAAAGCCCTGCTCTTGCGACAAGATGCAGGGCTTTTTTACGGCTATCGTATGAAGAATCAAGGTTTCCAGCACAAGGAACAGGCGGGCATGCGTCAGCATTCGGTCATCCACACACCGAAACCAAGCGATTACCAGGAACTGACCCAGGTGTGGGAGGCGTCAGTGCGAGCCACCCACGACTTCTTGCCAGACAGCTACATCGAACTGCTGAAAAACCTGGTGCTCACCCGTTACCTGGACGCAGTGATGCTCATTTGCACCCGCGACGCTCGCCAGCGGATCACCGGGTTCGCCGGTGTTGCGGCCGGCAAGATCGAGATGCTCTTCATCGACCCGCAGCACCGTGGCCAAGGCCTGGGCAAGCAACTGCTGCACTACGCCATGGAACAGCTGAACGCCGATCAACTGGACGTCAACGAACAGAACCCGCAAGCCCTGGGTTTTTATCTCAAGCAAGGCTTCGAAGTGGTCGGCCGCTCGGAACGGGACGGCATGGGCCAGCCCTACCCTCTGCTGCACATGCGCTACAAACAACCCGACCTGAAGGCTCGGCGCGGCTAAAAGCCACACGACGCAAATGGACCCGCGATTAACCGGCGCCAGGCAGGTACAATGCTCACCCTCTTTTTGTTACGGCCTTGTCATGACTGACCCGATTCGTCTCTCCAAACGCCTCATCGAACTCGTCGGCTGTTCCCGTCGGGAGGCTGAGCTGTTCATTGAGGGCGGCTGGGTCACCGTGGACGGCGAAGTGATCGACGAGCCGCAGTTCAAGGTCGGCACCCAGAAAGTCGAACTCGACCCTGAGGCCAAGGCTACCGCGCCGGAGCCGGTGACCATCCTGCTGAACGTCCCGGCGGGCACCGATGTGGATACCGCGATGGCCTCCCTGGGGCCAGAGACCCTGAGCGAAGAACACCGCTTCAGCAAGCGACCGCTCAAGGGACACTTCCTGCGCCTGACCGCCAGCGCCGACCTGCAGGCCAACGCCAGCGGGCTGCTGGTGTTCACCCAGGACTGGAAGATCCTGCGCAAACTCACCGCCGACGCCGCGAAGATCGAGCAGGAATACGTGGTGGAAGTCGAAGGCGAGATGGTCGCCCACGGTCTCAATCGCCTGAACCACGGCCTGACCTACAAGGGCAAGGAGCTGCCGGCGGTCAAGGCCAGCTGGCAGAACGAGAACCGCCTGCGCTTTGCCATGAAAAACCCGCAGCCAGGCGTGATCGCGCTGTTTTGCCAGGCGGTCGGCCTCAAAGTGGTCGCTATCCGCCGCATCCGCATCGGCGGCGTATCCATCGGCAAGGTGCCGCTGGGCCAATGGCGCTACCTCTCTGCCAAAGAGAAATTCTAATTTTCCGGCGCCGCACCGAACTGGGGCGCCCACTGCCGATTGATCAGGACTGCACACATGATTCACAACGACGTACTGCGCAGCGTGCGCTACATGCTCGACATCAGCGACAAGAAAGTCATCGAGATCATCAAGCTGGGCGGCCTGGACGTGACCCTGGCGGATCTGGCGGGCTACCTCAAGAAAGACGAGGAAGAAGGCTTCGTCTTCTGCCCTGATGATGTCATGGCGCACTTTCTCGATGGCCTGGTGATCTTCAAGCGCGGCAAGGACGAAAGCCGTCCGCCGCAGCCGATCGAAGTGCCGGTGACCAACAACATCATCCTCAAGAAACTGCGGGTGGCCTTCGAGCTGAAGGAAGACGACATGCACGCCATCCTCAAGGCCGCCGAGTTCCCGGTTTCCAAGCCGGAGCTGAGCGCGCTGTTCCGCAAGTTCGGCCATACCAACTACCGCCCGTGTGGCGACCAGTTGCTGCGCAACTTCCTCAAGGGCCTGACGCTGCGCATTCGCGGCTGATTTCCAAAAGCTGACGTGCATAGGGCTTCTGTGGCGAGGGAGCTTGCTCCCGCTGGACGCGCAGCGTCCCCTTGCGGTGTGTCAGACAAAACCAGGGGGCCGCTTCGCAGCCCAGCGGGAGCAAGCTCCCTCGCCACCGGGACCGTGGTCGATCGCACCGCTCGCGCTATCATGCCCTCTCCATCTCGCCTCGATTTCAACCCATGACTTACAGCGTCTCCCCCATCGGCTTCGTCCGCTCCTGCTTCAAGGAGAAGTTCGCCATCCCCCGCCAACCGCAACTGGCCCCGGCCGCTCGCGGTGTGCTGGAGCTGGTGGCGCCGTTTGACCAGGGCGATGCGGTGCAGGGCCTGGAACAGGTCAGTCATGTCTGGCTGCTGTTCCTGTTCCACCAGGCCTTGGAAGACAAGCCACGCTTGAAGGTCCGTCCGCCGCGCCTGGGCGGCAACAAGTCCATGGGGGTGTTCGCCACCCGAGCCACCCATCGCCCCAACGGCATCGGCCAATCGGTGGTCAAGCTGGAGCGGGTTGAAGCGGGGCGCCTGTGGATCTCGGGCATCGATTTGCTGGACGGCACGCCGGTGCTGGACATCAAGCCCTACGTACCCTACGCCGACATCATCGGCGCGGCGTCGAACAGCATCGCCAGTGCAGCGCCTGAGCTGATCCCAGTGCAATGGACGGACTCTGCCCTGCTCCAGGCCCGCGATCATGCCACGCGTCTGCATGAGCCCTTGGTGGACCTGATTGAACAGTGCCTGGCCCAGGACCCACGTCCGGCGTATCAGGTTCCTACAGCGGAACGGGAATATGGCGCACAGTTCTGGGACCTGGACGTCCGCTGGCATTATCCGCAGCCGGGGTTGATCCGGGTGTTGGAAGTGATCCCAACGAAAGAATAATCGCTGGAAACGAAAAAGCCCGCGCGGCCTTCATCAGGCGGCACGGGCTTTTTCTTGTGGTCTGTCAGTGTGACCAAGTCGCTGCCATCGCAGGTGCCGAAGTTTACTTCTCTACGAACGCCCGCTCGATCAGGTAATCACCCGGCTCGCGCATGCGCGGCGAAACGGTCAGGCCGAAGCTGTTGAGCACTTCGCTGGTCTCATCGAGCATGCTTGGGCTGCCGCACAGCATGGCGCGGTCGTCCTGCGGATTGATCGGCGGCAGGCCGATGTCGCGAAACAGCTTGCCGCTGCGCATCAGGTCGGTCAGGCGGCCTTCGTTCTCGAACGGCTCACGGGTCACGGTCGGGTAGTAAATCAGTTTGTCGCGCAGTGCTTCGCCGAAAAACTCGTTCTGCGGCAGATGCTCGGTGATGAACTCGCGGTAGGCGACTTCATTGACGTAGCGCACGCCGTGGCACAGGATCACTTTTTCGAAACGCTCGTAGGTTTCCGGATCCTGGATGACGCTCATGAACGGCGCCAGGCCGGTGCCGGTGCTGAGCAAATACAAATGCTTGCCAGGCTTGAGGTCATCCAGCACCAGCGTGCCGGTAGGCTTCTTGCTGATGATGATCTCGTCGCCTTCCTTCAGGTGCTGCAACTGGGAAGTCAGCGGGCCATCAGGCACCTTGATGCTAAAGAATTCGAGATGCTCTTCCCAGTTCGGGCTGGCGATCGAGTAAGCGCGCATAAGCGGGCGGCCATTGGGCTGCTGCAGGCCGATCATCACGAACTGACCGTTCTCGAAGCGCAGGCCCGGATCGCGGGTGCACTTGAAGCTGAACAGAGTGTCGTTCCAGTGATGAACACTGAGGACACGCTCGTGGTTCATGTTGCTCATGTACGGGGACTCCTGGGAATGATGCCTGCGTCGTCAATTTGCGCAATTGCATCGCATTCTAATGGCGGCGACAATATCTGTTAAATGGATTATTAAGATAAGGGTTATCGGTTATATCGATATGCGATTTACTCTACGTCAACTTCAAGTCTTCGTCGCCGTTGCCCAGCAGGAAAGCGTGTCCCGTGCCGCGGGCCTGCTCAATCTGTCGCAATCGGCGGCCAGCACCTCCATCACCGAACTGGAGCGGCAATCGAGCTGCCAACTGTTCGACCGTGCCGGCAAGCGCCTGAGCCTCAATGCCCTGGGCAAACAGCTGCTGCCCCAGGCGGTGGCACTGCTGGACCAGGCCAAGGAGATCGAAGACCTGCTCAACGGCAAGTCCGGCTTCGGCTCACTGGCGGTCGGCGCCACGCTGACCATCGGCAATTACCTGGCGACGCTGTTGATCGGCGGCTTCATGCAGCGTCATCCGGAAAGCCAGGTGAAGCTGCACGTGCAAAACACTGCCAATATCGTGCACCAGGTGGCCCATTATGAAATTGACCTGGGTCTAATCGAAGGCGATTGCAGCCATCCGGACATTGAAGTGCAAAGCTGGGTCGAGGATGAACTGGTGGTGTTCTGCGCTCCCCAGCATCCGCTGGCCAAGCGCGGCCAGGCGACCATGGAAGAGCTCACCCATGAAGCCTGGATCCTGCGCGAACAAGGCTCCGGTACGCGGCTGACCTTTGACCAGGCCATGCGTCATCACCGCAGCGCGCTGAATATCCGCCTGGAGCTGGAACACACAGAAGCGATCAAGCGAGCCGTGGAGTCCGGCCTGGGCATCGGCTGCATTTCACGCCTGGCCCTGCGCGATGCCTTCCGCCGCGGCAGCCTCGTCGCGGTGGAAACCCCGGACATGGACCTGGCCCGGCAGTTCTATTTCATCTGGCATAAACAAAAATACCAGACCTCGGCCATGCGCGAATTCCTCGAACTGTGCCGAGCGTTCACCGCAGGGGTCCAGCGCAGCGACGAAATCGTGCTCCCGGCCATCGCCTGAGGATTAGAGCAGAACCACACCCCAGACCAACGCAATCATGGTCAAGGCGACGAACTGGGCGGCGCTGCCCATGTCCTTCGCGTTTTTCGACAACGGGTGCAGCTCCAGGGAGATGCGGTCGATGGCCGCCTCCACCGCCGAATTCAGCAACTCCACGATCAGCGCCAACAGGCAGACCGCGATCAGCAATGCCTGCTCGACACGGCTGACATTCAGAAAGAACGACAACGGAATCAGCACGACGTTGAGCAATACCAACTGGCGGAAAGCCGCTTCGCCGACAAACGCGGCGCGCAGACCATCGAGGGAGTAACCAGAGGCGTTGAGGATACGTTTCAGGCCGGTTTGGCCTTTAAAAGGTGACATAGAGTGGGCAACTGATCAAAAAGGAGTGGAGAAGCTAATTCAAGCTCGGTCAAAAAAGCGTGAACCCGGCCATCAAGGCTGCGGTGAAATTGACTCAAGTTGTTGCAACAACAGGGCCGCCTGGGTCCGGGTGCGCACGTTCAGTTTACGGAAGATCGCCGTGACGTGGGCTTTGATGGTGGCCTCCGACACGTTCAGTTCATAGGCAATCTGCTTGTTCAGCAGGCCTTCGCAAACCATGGTCAGCACACGAAACTGCTGCGGCGTGAGGCTGGCCAGGCCCTCGCTGGCCGCCTTGGCTTCCGCGGAGACGCTGACCGCTTCGAACGCCTGGGGCGGCCAGGAAACATCACCGTCCAGGACGGCTTTCACCGCCTGCTGGATCATTTCCAGGGAGCTGGACTTGGGGATGAAGCCGCTGGCGCCGAACTCACGGGCCTTGACCATCACCGAGGCTTCTTCCTGGGCCGAGACCATCACGACCGGAATCTGCGGGTATTGGCCGCGCAACAACACCAGCCCTGAAAAACCGTAGGCCCCGGGCATGTTCAGGTCCAGCAGCACGAGGTCCCAATCGGCCTTTTCAGTCAACCGGACTTCCAGCTCCGCGATACTGGCCACCTCCGTCAACCGGACATCCGGGCCCAGGCCCAGGGTCACTGCCTGATGCAACGCGCTGCGAAAGAGCGGGTGGTCATCGGCAATCAGGATTTCGTATGTGGCCATTGTTCAAATGATCCTGTTTTTTAATGGCAGGCCCGATGCATTCGCGCCTCGCCAAAACAACTCAAGACACCGCCAGGCAGCGGCATCCACAGGGGCACGTTCAACGCCAAACACGGCGTTTCAAACTTCGGCCGCACCCTGGTCGGCGCCAAGCATGCCCAGCGAAGCGGGGGTGGTCAAGCAGCACGGCCGCCACTGGTCCAGTATGAGCCACTATTGGGCCAATACTGCTGGCGCCGCATGAATAAAGGGCCGTAGCTCGGCGTGGGCCGGCGTCGATATGTCCACCGCTTGCTGGCGCTTGGCCCCCAGGTAGTGCTGACTGAACACATCAAAATAAGCGTCCAGGGCCGACGCGGCGTCGCTGTCCCCTGCCAGTTCCAGACACAGCGCGGCCACTTCGGCGGTGCACAGATGCTCGCTGCGGGTCGAACGGCGCAGACGATAGCGCGACAGCTTGTCAGGCAGCAGGCTCAGGATCGGCAGCCTATCGAAATAGGGGCTCTTACGAAAAATCTTCCGTGCCTCGGTCCAAGTAGCGTCCAGCAGAATGAACAGCGGGCGCTTGGCGCGATCAAGGTCGACGGTATGGGTGACCCGCGATGGCTCCACGTACTCGCCGGGAAACACCAGATAGGGTTGCCATTGCGGGTCGTTCAGCAACGCCAGCAGTTGCTCGTCGACGTCGGTGCGAGACCAGATGAAGGCGTGGTTATCGCGCACCACGTCGGCAATCAGCCAACCCGTGTTGCTCGGCTTGAAGACTTCCTTGTTGGTCATGATCAGGCAGATCCCGGAGCGGGTCTCGACGTTTGGACGCCAGGCGCACAGGCAATGGCTCTCGATGACCCGACAGGCACTGCAACGGGGGGCACGCCAGCCACGGGCCTGAATCGGCTTGATGCCTTCATCGATGCGCTGGTCACGCAGCAGCGCGACGGCATTAGGGGCATGATTCATCGTGGGCGACGCCGACAAACAGGAAAACTCGACACGAACGACACTCGGCAGGGCAATAAAGGCCGGCATTCTACCAGAGCGCGCAAGCCTGTACCGTGCACCCGGGCTCCCCTATAATTCCCGGCCACTGAACGCACAGTCATGTGATCGGTCGAACCACCAGTCACTGAACCAGGAGAGTTTCATGCTGCGCCTTATCGTCCCTACCGTTGCCGTTCTGCTGGCGACGTCTTTCAGCGTCCAGGCTGCCTCGCTGAAAGAACTCGAACTGAACAAGATGCTGCAGAACGTCGCCAAGGAAAGTAGCGTCGGTACGCCGCGGGCGATCAATGAAGACATTCTGGACCAGGGCTACACCGTCGAAGGCACCGAGCTGATCAACCACCTCAGCGTGCAAAGCAGCCATGCCCAGAAAATGCGCGCAGATCCCAAGGCCGTGTATTTCCAGCTGGGCTCCACCGTGTGCACCAACCCGGGTTTCCGCAAGCTGATGGCCAAGGGCGCAACGATGCGCTACGAATTCACCGAAGTTAAGACCAACCGCCCAGTCGCGACCGAACGCTTCCAGGAATCGGATTGCCCGAAAGCGGCCAAGGCCAAGAAATAATCAACCTGAGCGTGCGCGCCGCTGTTCGTCATCGGCGCGCAATTCCGCCACCAGCGCCTGTAGATAACGCGAGCGCCATGTCCGCCCTTCCAATCGGCGGCAACATTCCTCTTCAAGGCTCAACCGATTGGCCTGAGCTGATTCCAACAGCGCCAGGTACAGCTGCCTGTCGAGTTCCAGGGTCACCCTGCTCATCTCTCCCGCCTCCATGCCCGATCCGCTTGAATCCTTCGCGTGGCGCCCAGCCCTGGGCGTAAATTTTCATTGGCACGCTTGTTAATCAGTAAATCAGAGCGGCACGCAACCGGTCGGTAATCTGACGAGCGGCACGGTAGCCTTCGTTGCATCCAGCGGTTGCCAAGGGCCACTTTTGAGCGCCATGATCAGGGCAGCGCAGATTGGCGCAAAGGTCTAGATTCATAAATGTATCGACTACTTGGGCAGAACGAGGCTGCCCTGTCAGCGCCTTGCCGTGTGATGGTCTTTATCCAAGGAAAAAGCAGAACCCGCTGGGTGGCTTGGTCGCCTTGCTGCGAACCGCGCCGAGCCAGGTCGGCATCCGGGCAAGGGCCTGGGCTGACAGCGACACATGGAGTGTCAGGGCCATGACGAATCTCTCGTTCAGGCCGGGGTCCTGTCAAGAAGGAGAAGCTGAATGCCTTATAAACCCAATGATGTGCTCAGTCGTCATTTTGAGAACCACGGCCACGACCTCACCCGCAAGGTCGAAGAGCAACTCAGCCTGGTGTCACCCAATAGCCCGAACCTCCCCATCTACCGAGACATGATCCTGACCGTACTGCGTATGGCCCAGGAAGATCACAACCGCTGGAATGCCAAGATTACCCTCCAAGCACTGCGGGAGCTGGAGAACGCCTTTCGCACGCTCGAACAGTTCAAAGGACGCCGCAAGGTCACCGTCTTCGGCTCGGCCCGAACGCCCATCGAACATCCACTGTATGGCATGGCCCGCGAGCTGGGGGCAGCGCTGGCCCGCTCCGACATGATGGTCATCACCGGTGCCGGCGGGGGCATCATGGCCGCCGCCCATGAAGGCGCGGGGCGCGATCACAGCCTGGGGTTCAACATCACCCTCCCCTTCGAACAGCATGCCAACCCGACCGTCGAAGGCACGCCGAACCTGTTGCCGTTCCATTTTTTCTTCACCCGCAAATTGTTCTTCGTCAAGGAAGCCGATGCGCTGGTGCTCTGCCCGGGCGGGTTCGGCACCCTCGATGAAGCGCTGGAAGTCCTGACGCTGGTACAGACGGGTAAAAGCCCGCTGGTGCCGGTGGTCTTGCTGGATGTTCCAGGCGGCAAGTTCTGGCAAGGCGCCCTGAATTTCATCCGTGAGCAACTGGAGGAGAACCGTTACATCCTGCCTACCGATTTGAAGTTGATGCGTCTGGTGCACAACGTCGAAGACGCCGTGGAAGAGATCAACCAGTTCTATCGCAACTTCCATTCCAGTCGCTGGCTCAAGCATCAGTTCATCATCCGCATGAATCGCAAGCTGAGCGAACAGGCCATGCAGCAGATGCAGGCTCAATTTGCCGATTTGTGCCTGAACGATTGTTTCCATCAGCATGATTACGGCGGTGAAGAACATGACGAGGCCAGGTTCAGTCATCTGACGCGACTGGCCTTCACCTTCAACGCCCGCGATCACGGCCGCTTGAGAGAACTGGTGGATTACATCAACCTGCCGGAAAACTGGGCCCAACCCGCCCAAAAAGTCCAACCCCTGACATGGGAGCCGCTGAAGGTAACCTGAGCCCATAAAAAAACGGCCCGCTATCGAAATAGCGGGCCGTTTTCATTTAATCATCCATACCGCGACCGCTGAACAAGCGGTTGATCATTTCCATGGAATACCCTCGGTACGCCAGGAAACGCCCTTGCTTGGCGCGTTCTCGTGCATCGATGGGCAGATGCCCTGAGAACTTGCGGCGCCAGGTATCGATCAATTGCTCTTGCCAATCGATACCACTTTCACGCAGGGCGAGTTCGATATCAGGCCGCTGCAAACCGCGCTGGCCCAGCTCTTCACGAATTCGCAAAGGACCATAACCGGATCGGGCGCGATAAGAGACAAAGCTTTCCAAATAGCGGGATTCCGACAACAGGCCTTCTTCCGTCAAACGGTCGAGGGCCGAGTCGATCAGCTCATCGGGAGCGCCGCGCTGACGCAGCTTGCGCGTCAGCTCGACTCGACCATGCTCGCGTCTTGCGAGCAGGTCCATCGCGGTTCGCCGCACCGCGACGAGGGTATCGAGTACGACGGTCATCGAATCTATCAGAGGTCAGCGTCAGCCAGGTCATCAACGGTTTCACGATTGGCCACTGCCTTGACATCCGCTACGGGGCTCAGCAATTTGTCACGCAGTTGCTTCTCAAGGGCAGCTGCAACTTCCGGGTTGTCCGCCAGGAACTTGGCCGAGTTGGCCTTGCCCTGACCGATCTTGGTGCCGTTGTAGGCATACCAGGCGCCCGACTTCTCGACAAAACCGTGCAGTACACCCAGGTCGATCATTTCGCCGTTGAGGTAGATGCCCTTGCCGTAGAGAATCTGGAACTCAGCCTGACGGAACGGCGAAGCGACTTTGTTCTTCACGACCTTGACGCGGGTTTCGCTGCCGACAACCTCATCACCTTCCTTCACCGCACCAGTGCGGCGGATGTCCAGGCGAACCGAGGCGTAGAATTTCAGCGCGTTACCGCCGGTGGTGGTTTCCGGGCTGCCGAACATCACGCCGATCTTCATGCGGATCTGGTTGATGAAGATCACCAGGCAGTTGGCGTTCTTGATGTTACCGGTGATCTTGCGCAGGGCCTGGGACATCAGGCGAGCCTGAAGGCCCACGTGCATGTCGCCCATTTCACCTTCGATTTCCGCTTTTGGCACCAGTGCCGCCACGGAGTCGACGATGATCACGTCAACCGCGTTGGAACGCACCAGCATGTCGGTGATTTCCAGGGCCTGCTCACCGGTGTCCGGCTGGGAAACCAGCAGGTCGTCGACGTTGACACCCAGTTTGCCGGCGTATTCCGGATCCAGGGCATGCTCGGCATCGACGAAGGCGCAAGTCGCGCCGGCTTTTTGGGCCTGGGCGATCACGGACAGGGTCAGCGTGGTTTTACCGGAAGATTCAGGACCGTAGATTTCAACGATTCGGCCTTTTGGCAGGCCGCCGATGCCCAGCGCAATGTCCAGGCCCAGGGAGCCGGTGGAGATGGAAGGAATAGCCTGACGGTCCTGATCGCCCATACGCATTACGGCACCCTTGCCGAATTGACGTTCGATCTGACCCAAGGCCGCAGCCAAGGCTTTCTTCTTGTTGTCGTCCATTAAAGTCCTCACGTAATCAATAAGGCCTGACGGCCAACACCTGTATAAGTAGCCAGTATTATTCCACAGCGATTGAGGATCGCCTACCCCTGATTTGAGATTTCTACAGCGGCATGTTGCAGCAGCCCCTCTAGCGCGGCCTTAACCGTTTGTCGGCGGACCTCGTCGCGGTTGCCTGCAAAGAACCGCTGCTCGCTGACCACCGCCTCGCCAATCCCCCAGGCCAACCATACGGTGCCCACCGGCTTGTTCGGCGTGCCCCCGTCCGGCCCGGCGACCCCGCTGACCGCCACGGCATAACGCGCCAGGCTTTTATGCTGGGCACCGCGCACCATAGCCTCGACCACCTCGCGACTGACCGCCCCCACCGTCGCGAATAACTCGGCCGGGACGTTCAACTGCTGGGTCTTCTGGCGATTGGAATAGGTGACGTAACCGGCCTCGAACCAGGCCGAACTCCCGGGAATACGGGTGATTGCCTCGGCAATCCCACCGCCGGTACAGGACTCGGCCGTGGTCACGTGGGCATTGAGCAACTGCAAGCGCCTGCCGAGTTCAGCGGCCAGCCCGGTAATGTCGTCCATGATGCTCTCCCGATTCGACACAATGGAGGCCTACCGTACACGAGCATTCGCAGCTTGCAAGGCTCGCCGGATCATTGACCTAGGGCCCTGACATAGGCCTGGCAAGCCTGTAAGGCAATCAGTCCTCGATCGCCTTCGTGGGTGATGGCGATAATTCGTTGAGCATGCGCTGGGTCAAGTCGGGCGCGTGGGGCGCCATGATCCAGGCTGCCGGCGCCGGCGGCGGCGGCGGCAGGCATTGTGCAACCGGCGGCCACATCGTCGGCGTCGAGGAGGACTGACAGCCGCACATCGGCAGTAGCAAGGCGATCGCGCAGGCGATCCTGGTCACGTTGGGCATCGCTCAAGGCTCGGTAATGGGTGTGTTCGCTGGCGGACAGTTGGCGTCCAAGGGCTTCGCGTTTGTCTTGCTCGACCTTTTGCTGCATTGCGGCCGACTGGCTTATCCGGTTCAACGTGTCGGCCTGGGATTGCTCCAGTTGCGCCAATTGTCGGCCATAACGCCAATCTTGAACTCGCCATGCGAGCATCGCCGGGCCACCCGCCAATAATGCCAATAGAACGACGATGCCAAGGGTACGAGCGGAAAAAGGCATCAGGCTGAAGACTGGCATAACGCCGCCCTCGCCCGCGCCCAGAGTTGCAGGCGATCTTCCAAACCGTTCAAACCACCGTTGATGCGTCGGGTAATGCTGTTGAACTGATCGCGATCGGCCAGTTCGTTCAAGCCGTTTTGCTCCCAGAACCACGCAGCGGACTCAGCTGCCCATTGCGGTTGCTCCAGCAGTTCAGGCAAGGCCAGCAGGCGTGCGTCGCCAAACAGTCCCTGACTGCAACGAAGGTAATTGTCGCGGCCGGTAATCTGGATCAGACCGCGGCCCCGATACTTCTGGCCATCACCGTCGGCCTGGGACGAATTGCCCAGGCGCACGGCCAACGGCCCCGTGTCGTACTTGCCCAGGTATTGATCACCGCCGAGCTCGCGCACGTAACGCAATTGCCCCGACTCATGGCCGACCTGGGCCAGGAACATAGCGATGCGTTTAGGCGTGTCGATGCGATAGCGGGACATGGCTGCGTTAAGCGCAGAAATGAAAACGCCCGCTTGGGTGCGGGCGTTGGGCATGATGTTGATGAGTTGCTGTTGGGTAACGTCCATAGTCGGGTCATCGAAATTCGTTGTTGGGGTTGCCTTCTTCGCGAGCAAGCTCCCACAGGGCCTGGTATTAAGCCCTGGCATCCAGGCAAGTCGCATCAATCGTGCAGCGATAGCTCTTTTCCCGGTCACCGGCCGCCGTGACCTTGTCGATCGACCAGCGACCGCGCATGAAATCCGGCCAAGTGGTGTCCAACAGCACGATGCCTTCCGCCGATAATCCGGGGTTGCCAGGGCATTCAATTTTCACCTTGAGAGCCTCGCGCATCATCCGGCGCACCTCACCTTCAGCAGCGGCACGGGCGTCGTTGGCGCTCTGGAAGCGCTGGCGCAGGTTCTTGAACGGCGCGATGCCGATCTCCTCCACGCGCAGTTTACCGGCCACCGGGTCCCACCAACTGGTCTTGCAGCCCTGGTATTTCGCCCGGGCGTTTGCATCAAGAATGGCGGAAATAAAGGCATGGTCGCCCGGACGATTATCGGTCGTCACTGACAACCTGATGGGTGGCAGGACCTTGCCCGACAATGATTTCGCCTGACCACGCCGAGCCAGCACATACAACTCGTTGATCGGTTTGGCGACGGCATCGTAACGGTGGGCAAGTCGCGTCAGGAAGCCCATGTCGGTTTCGTTGGACTGGTCGATATGCTCGATTTTAATCAGCGACAGGTCCGGCGCCACACGGGGAGAAAAACCGTGTCGGGAGGTCAATTGGCGAAACAACGCCCCAAGGGTTGTCGGGCCATGACTGGCAGATCGGCGCTGTTTGAATCCACTCTGGTCGGCCGCGCTGAACGGCGCCGCCATCGCCACCAGCGTCAGCTTGAGGGGAAACAGCATAGGCGTAAGCCGGGTGATAACGAACTCGCCCTTGTCCACCAGGCCCGACTCGAGGTAACCGACCCGCAAGCCGATTTTCCCGCCCAGGCTGGGCAGGCCTTCAAGCCCCTCCAGGCTGATCGTGAGCGTCAGTTGGTCGGACTCGATCCCCGCCGCGTCGACATGAGTCCAATTGAGCAAGCGTTCGTTGAGCAACGCAGCGTTCGCGCCGTAGATTTCTATTGCGGGGGTGAAACCCAGTGACATGTCGCCTCCTTAATCCCAGGCTGAAACCGGTGGGGTCGCGACGGGTTTGACGTCCACTTCCGGCAGTACCACCCATACACCCGCAGGCAGCACCGCCCCCCATTCGGCCAGCGTTGGATTGAGCCGCCAAAGCGCTTCTTCAGTGGCATCGTCACAATGCGCGAGCTCGCGATACAGCAACAGATTCACCGAATCACCGGCGATGCTTCGAACCCTACGCATTGGCGAACTCCGTCAATTCAATGACCCAGCCGACCACCATCGCGGTACCGTCATCGATGATCTCGGTCTGGGATTCAGTCACTGTGTTGATTCGCCAGAGGCCCCAATTGCGACCGATGCCATCCACCAACGGCAAGGGGATGCGCTGCGCCTGCAATGCCCGCAGCTCATCGAGACGGTCCATGGCGGTCGCGTACATCGACTTGCCTGTGATCGTCAGCCCTTGCAGGCCTTGGCCGGTCTGGCTGGACTTGGGTTTGCTGGTGAGAATGTCGATGTTTTTCCAGCCGCCATCCGATGTATGTACCAGTTGGTGGTACGCAAAGTTTCTCGACAGGCCGAAAATGAAGCTGCCGAGGGCCATTTGTTGACGCATCACGTACCTCCGTCGGTCAGGGCCGCATCACTGCGCATGGCGAGTGAGTTGGGCATGGTCGTTAAGCCGAATTGGCCAGAAAGCTGCTGCACGACCAGGTTGGCCAACTGACTGGCGCTGGCCTGGTCCTGACCATTGATATAGATGTTCGCAGTCAGGGTGTTCTGCTGTGTGGTTGTCTGGGTGCTGATCAGGTCTTTGCTGACCTGGTCTGGCGCGGCGAGTCTGTCGGCGGGGGCAACGAGTTTTTCGCCCAGAGACGCGCCGACGTCGCTCCCCAACCAACCGCCCAGCAGTCCGCCAACCAACCCACCAATGGCAGTGCCAATCACCGGAACGACACTACCCAAAGCGGCACCGGCAGCAGACCCCGCAGCAGCGCCTGCCCACCCGCCCCCTGCGGCTCCCAGGCCTGCGCCCATCATTCGTTTGTCGCCGGTAAGGACACCCTCGGCCACATCGGCGACGGCGCCGACTACCTTTAATGGGCCGGGCGCCCTGCGAGTCATCGAGCGTAACGAGGCCGTTGGCCCGAATGAAAAACGCCCTGCGCCTCCCCGTGAGCCTCGTGTACTGACGCGTATTTTCGACCCGCTCGTGGATTCGGGACCCTGGCTGGCATTGCGTGTATCGAGCTTGTCCCCACGAGATTTTCTGAAATCTTCGGAGATCACCTCACCCAAGCCGCCGGGAAGGTGCGGGGCAGCCCTACCCAACACCCGCTTAGCCACCTGGTTGGACATCTCATCCCCTACAGCCTTGAGCAGCGCGCCCACCAGCGGTTTGATCGCTGCAACAACCAGCACAATGGCAGCGGTGGCCTTGGGCGAAGATTCAGCCAGCTCACTCATGCCATCAGCCAGCGAACCCAGCCATTGAAACGAGCTATCCGCCAACGGTACCAGCGCATTTCCCGTGGCCACTGACAAACGCTCGTTATGTGCGTTGAGGACGTTTAGCTGGCCTTGCTGGGTGTTCGACAGCGCCAACGCGTCCTGCCGCACCGAGCCGTTGTTGCCCAATTGTGAAGTGGCGTATTGGCCCGGGTCTTTCACCTGCAAGAAGGCTGCGTTCACGTCGGGCAGTTTCTGCGCCATGCGCAGCACTGCCTCATCGCCCTTGCCGAATAGCGTGGTTGCAAGGGCCGAGCGTTTTTCAGTCGGTTGCGCGTTCAAGGCCGCAAGCACGGTCATCATTGTGCCGGGCGCCGTGTCCTTGTCGCGCAAGCCGCTCGACACCGCCGCGGGCGCCAGGCCCAGCTGTTTCCAGGCCGCTTGCTCGGCTGTGGAGGCTTGCTCACCCTTGTCCAGGGCCGTCGTGAAGTCATCCAGCGCTGCGCCGGCTTCAGCTTGTTTCGTACCGGTATTGAGCAACGCCGCCGTCAACGCCGCGGCTTGCACAGGGGCCAGGCCGGCGGTCGTCGCAGCCGCACCGTCACGCTGCAAGACGGCGCCGATGTCACCCGGTTTCGCTCCACCGGGTAGTTTGCCCAGGTGGTTGGTGGCATCCGCCAGATCAAAGGCTTGGGCGCCGCTGAGCTTCATGGAAGTACGCCAGCCAGCCATCATTTCGGCCATCTCCATGGCCGGCTTCCTGAACGCCGCCGCGGCCACGCCAACATCCGAGGCGAAACGCAACAGTTCCCGCTGTCGGTCCGAGGCATCGAGCAACTCGCTACCAATGCCTTCCTTGGCCGCCAGGGTTTCTATCCTCACCAGATCAACCGCTGTGGTGCCCCCGGCCGCCACCAACGGGGCGGTGGCGATCTGCTGGGTTGGCGCAGCCATCTGTTCGATCTGGCGAGGGCTGAATTGGGTGGCCTGCTTCAGATCGGCCATCGCCGTATCCATGGCTATCGCGGGTTTCAGCAGCTCCGGCGGTTCGATACCGCCACGCGACTTACCTTTTGACTCATTGGCCGACTCCCCCTTGGCGCCGCCCCCAATTGTCTGGGAGAACAATCGTTGCGCCGACAGCTTCACGGTCAGTGACTCGATCGCCGAGGTGAGCAGACCGAGCTTGAGCCCCAACTTTTCCAGCGCCAGATCGAGGCTCAACAGTTGATCCCGGGGGAAGGCACTTTGTGCTGATATACCACTCGTCAGACTGGTATTTCCCAACGCCAACCCACTCCCATCGAAAGCTGCGTATCTGAGCGAATATCTATCGTCCGCCATCCCGCTCTACTCCTGTTTCACGCCAAGGCGAGTGATCGCAATGTCGTAGCGGCGCAAGGCCTTGCCGGCGTCCCACTCCAGGATTTCCGCCTCACTTACCGAGTAAATGAGCGGCACCACATCGAGGATCACTTCGATGTCGCGCTCCGAAAGAAGTCCGCCGGTTTGTTTAAAAAATCGTCGATGCGTACCTGCAGCTGGGTCCAGTCGGGCACGGTCAACAGGTCGAGGTCGGGAATCATCAGGCCGGTGCAATGGGCGGTGATGAATTCGGCGCGTTCCTTGGCTGTCTTCAGCTTCTTCATCGCCTTGGTGGCACGCAGCGCCGGCATTTCCAGGGTCAGCGAGGTCATGCTGCGGCCCGCTACGTCGAGCGGTTGCAGTAGCGGCACCTGGTCGGGGTCGGCCTGTGTGTCATCTAGAAAGTACGACGCCGGACGGGTCGACATTTCATGTACGTATTGCGCAATGCTGACGTAGTCCGGGCGCTTGAGCTGGTCGAGCTCCTTGACCGACAGGCCAGTGGCCAATTTCGCCAGCTCGAAGAACTGGTCGTCTTCGTCATCGCCTGCACGGGCCAGGGCGTCTTTTTGCGCGGCGTAGAACAGCGGCTTGAGCGAGAGTTGCTCGATCTGCGAACCGTCGTCACCGGTGATCGGCGACAACAGCTCATGTGTAGGAGGCATCCAGGACATGAAATCAATTCCTTGGTGAATCATGGCGGGCGAGCCCCCTGTGGGAGCGGGCTTGCTCGCGAAAGCGGTATGTCAATCAACATTGATTTGAAGTTGATGGACTCTTCGCGAGCAAGCCCGCTCCCACAGGGACTGCATCTAAACAGCTGGCAAAGGGTTAAGGCAGCAACACCGCACGCCGCGCATCACCGAGGATGTCCACGCCGTTGAGCACGAACTTCTGGGTGCGCACATCGATGTCGATCACGGGGATACCGTTTTCGAGACGGTTGTAAGTGCGGCAAGAGAGTTCCAGCGTGGTGAGCGGTTTCTCACCCATCTTCAGCGCTGTTTCGGTCAGGGATTTCAACTTCCCGCCGACGGTGTGGTAGGTGAACCAGGTATTGCCATCCTGATCCTGACCGGCCTCGCGCACGTTCAGCAGGATGTCGTCACCCAGCCGCACACCCAGGGCCAGCATGACTTCCGGCCCTGCGCCTTGTAGTACCAACGTGGCGCCGAGCACAGCGCCGTTCTTGGCCATTTCCTCGCCGATAAAGCGCCCGCCCGTCATCGACTCCATGGCGAACTCGATCTTCGGCGGGGTGAAGCTGTCCACGGTCGCCGACAACGGCAGGCCTTGCAGGGTGGCCGCGATGGCCTGTCTTACGCGGTTGGTAAACATTAGAGAACGTCCTCCAGGAACTGCTCGATGATTTCATCGCGTGCATTGAGTTGATAAATCATGTGTTCGTTCGGCGCGTAGCGGCCGTAGTCGATGACCACGTACCAGGTGCCGTTCTTGTACTTCTCGACGCTGTTCAATTCCGGGTGCAGGTACACGCTGCCGCCAGGGATGGTTTCGTCGGCGACCAGGGTTTGCAGCCAGTCGTTGATGCGCTTGACCTCCTGGTCCATAAACGACTTGGTCAGGTTCTTGGCCATGGCTTTCTGGCCGGCCTTCACCAACTTGCGACTGATCGCATCTTCAAGGCCGACGTAGCTGATGAACTTGCCGGTGATGGAGCGGTTGCCCAGCAGCGAGAAGCCGCCGAGGATGGTCCGGGCGTAGTAGCTGACGCCGTAGCGGTTGAGCAGGTCGCCTTCGGTGGAGGTGTCGAGGATGTTGTATTCCACGGTGCGCGAGACGTCTTCGGCGTAGGTCACCTGGTTGCCCGGGCTCTCCCATTGCTTGACCTTGGCGAGCGCGGCGATGGCCAGGCTCGACGGCGCCAGGAAGACGTTTTTCTTCGCCGCCTTGGAGTACACGGCCGGCATGTTGTGCACCACCAGGCAACGGTCGAAACCGAGGTCCGCGCCGCCCAGTTCCTGGCTGTAGGTCACCTGGTCGGCAACCGCGGCATCCTTGCCGTCGAGCACCACGCGCGCCTTGATACGCTTGCCGAACGAGGCGAATTCGCTGGCCACGGCCTTGGTGCCGGTGAAGCCCGGCGCGCCGATGATGGTCAGGTCTTCAGCGACCCCACTCAACGCCGCCAGACCGAGCTTGCGACCGGTCTGCGCTTCGATGCCGCCAATGACGTTGTTCTGCGTGTCGGCCGGTGTGGCGCCCTCTTCGACGATGACGACATAGACCGGCACCTTGACCACTTTGAGGATCTGGAACACCGCCTGGAACAAGGTCCCCGCCTCGGCACCGGTCGGGTCCAACTGGGCCTGGGTGGTGAAGCTGTTGATGCGGAACGGGGTGTTTTTCGGAATCAACGGATTGGCATTCGGCGCGGTGCCGACCAGGCCGATAACGTTGTCACCCAGGCCACCCATGGCCTCGGGAGATTCGGTGGCATTGACGGTAATGCCGTTGTGCTCGAAGTTCAAAACCTCAGCCATGGTTATTCAGCCTTTTTGGTTGCGGCCTTTTTGGCCGGGGTGGATGCAGAGGCCGATTCGCCGGCCTCGGTTTTTTTCAGCTCCAGACGACCGGCGCTGCGCAAGGCATTGGCCTCGACGTCGAGCAGGTCGAGCTCCTGGCCCTTGGTCGACCAGTGACCACCTCCGGTGGGAAATGGGAGGAGCACGGTGTAGGTTTGGCGTGGTGCCATTTTTGGGTTCTCCAGATACGAAAAAGCCCCTTTCAAAAAGGGGCCGTTGGGTGTTGGACGGATAAGAAAACGCCCCGTCGGTGCGGGGCGTTTATTTGGGTTGCTCAGGTAGCCAGGAGGGGGCTATCGGACGGTGATCCAGCTGAGGAAACGCTTGCGCTTCAGGCCAATTGCGAAGCGCACGCCGGTATTGCTGAAGATCGAGATACTGTGCAGGAGATAACGTGGTTTCAACACTCTCCTCCAGTTCGTCGCGATGGCGAGCCACTACGCCGTCCGTTTCGGACAAGCACTGATCCCGCCAAGCCCGCTCGACAACTGCCAGCTCGTCATCGCTGGACGGCTGCGGATCAACAAGCACAGGAAGACCATCATCATCCCAGGCAATAACCTTACCCTCCGATTGTCCCGCCAGCAGCTCAGCGTGGCGTTCAGCAGAAATTTCGACCACGTCGTCTGGCATCGAAACATTGATAGCTGCGTCGTAGAAACCACGGGCTATTTTTGAAGCGAACATACTTTTCTCCTTAGTAACCGATGGCTAGGAACTGAACGTTTTCAGACTTTCCGGCGCCTGTACTCCCGTTGAAGCAGTTAATTCCGATCGAGTTGTTAGCAACCACACCGACCGTGGGGACAGAGTTAGTTCCAGATGCAGAAACCAGAACCTTCAATACCGCGGTCGGAAACGTGATCGGAAGGGCGATGGTAGCGGCCCCCCCCGTAGAAGTTATCCCTACCCCCCATTGTAAAACCAAACCATCCGGTAATTTTTGATAGCCCGCGGAACCGAATAAGGCAGCAAAGGAAGCAGCGTACTTAAGGGCTATGGACCCGCCACGCAAGCGCCAAGTCGTCGACACTTTTACGAATTCTGCGTTATCCCCCATACCTAGGATGACAGTGATCCCTGTCGCAACCGGAGACGCCAATACGTCTCCCCCAGACGCAAGAACAGTTACAGCACCACTTCCAGTAGCCACCACCTCGATAGTCGCACCCTCTGCGACTCCGGCGGTCGACGGCAATGTGATACTGATCGGTGTAGGGGATATCGCCGATATAATGCCGCCGATGCTCGAAGCGCCGAGTGCGGAACTGGCAGTAAGCGGTACGAACACCGAATACTCGACGCCCATCCGCTTGGCAAAGGCAGCGTTGACCAATCTGAGAGAGCTGTCGAACTGGGCCGCAGTCGAGCCAAATACTCTTGAATATTGCAACTGTGCCGTCCCACCCGCCCACCAAGCGCTCGCACCATTACCGGTCAACTCCAGGGTCGCACCTACCTGCAAGTCGATGCTTTTAATCTGACCTGCCCCCGAGTTGATGTTGTCAGCATCAACACAAACAATAGTGACAATGCCGCTACCGATATTTCGAAAATGGATCGCACCACCTGCCGACAGGGAATTGACTGGAGGTAAGGTGATCGAGAAGGATCCGATGGTAGTAACCAGCGTGCCAACAGCTGATGTCGTCAACGTGGTGGTCGCAGTCAAACTGGTAAAGCCACGATAGTTGCCACTAGCGCGCATGACGTACTCGGTCGTCGCGATCGACTTCGTGTTGTCAAATAGAGGTGGCGTGTTCGCCGTAGGATTGACGAGTACCGGCGAGTTAAGGGGCGCGAGTCCTTGAGTGATGTTCTGAAAAGTCAGCGCCGTGATACCCAGTACAATGCCACCGTCGGTAGTCAGCTGCCAGATCGTATTGGCAAGAGTCGTCCCCTCCTCCACCGAAACCATCAATCCCGAGGTGACTTCGACACTCGCGTCGGCATCTTTTGCCCGTACCCATGCGCCGTTCGCGGCTACATAAATGCCGTTGTCTTTCGCCAGGGTCTGCGACTTAACCAGAACCCGATCCCCGGCTACTACGGCAACACCGTCGATTGCTTGTGCACCACTTAGGGCAATGCTGGCCGTTGTCGCCACCCGCACAGATTGCTTCCTGTCCAGCTTGGCAAGTTCATCAGCGACATAGCTCGCCACCCACGCCTGCGTCGCCTTGACGACCGTGTCGTCGATCAGCAACGTCACCGACTCAGCATTACTGGTCTCGAAAATCGACCGAATGTAAAACTCTTTCCCCGACCCCGAAGTCGCCAACACCGGTTTGAACGACTCCGGATATTTGACAATCGCGTACAGGATTCCGCTATCGGTCCAGATCCCTGCCTCTCGCACATACCAGCCGCCCACTTCAGGCGGGATGGTCACTTCAGCCAGCAACCAGCTCGGGTTTTTCTCATCTTGGAACAGCGCATTGAGCGGCCCTCGCCACACTTCGCGTTTAAGCGCCGTGGCGGTGGCAGCCGGGTTGTAGATCGCGCCGCCGCCGTCTCCGACGGAAATCTGCGACAGCTTGATGGGTGTGCCCGCCGCCTTGCAGGCAGTTTCGTAGGCGATCCCCGCATCGGTGAGCAGGGTGTAGTAATCGGCCATTTAGGACCCCTGTGGATAAATAGTGGAGGTTTCGACGGTGTAGAGCGCGGCGGCCATGAAGGCCTGGCCCGAGGCTTCCAGCCCTTCGATGACGATCGGATAAACCGTGGTCAGCTCGCCGCACAGCGTGGCGGCGGCGATGACGTGACGGCCGAAGGCACTCAAACCGACCGAAACCGTCAAGGTGTCGCGCTCGCTTTTCGCATCGGCCAGGCGGCGGTCGAGACGCGCGTCGATGGCTTCGCTGTAGGGCTGTTGGGTGAATGCTCGGACCGAAAAACTGTAGGGCGCGCCAGGTGGCGTTTGCTCATACCAAGCGCGCACTTCAGGCATCAGCTGCAAACCCTTAGCGGCATTTTCCAGCGCCTTTCGCGTCCCGGCTTGCCGGGCGGTGGGCCAGGCGAGTTCAACGGTCAGGCGTTTTTCAGTCTCGGGCGCCGCGGTGCTCCACTCACCAACGCCGCGGTCTGCTGCGAGATACGGAAGGAATGCGAGGGGCGTCGCCGCCGGATTCATCAGCTCAGGAAATGGCGGATCGATGCGCTCAAGCAATCGGCCGAAACCGAGGTCAAGGGCCCTTTCCAACGGAGAACTGTTGACGGGCAACAGACTAGGGCGAGGTGTTTCGTCACTCATAACGTATCCACCTCGACCTCGACGCCCGTGCAGTACGGAGCCTGGAAAGCCGTCGTCACAATCGGCACCAACGGTTCGAGAATTTCCAGCTGAACCGCGCCAGCGCTGTGCAACGTGTAGTCGATCCAGCTCGGGTCTACCCGTCCTTCCAGGCGATGGCACGCCTCGGCATAAGCCTGCAATTGCTGCTCGGCGGCAACCTGGGTCAACCCCGAATCCGGGCCGGCGTTGATCTTCGCCACGACGCGGATTTTGTAGGGTTTGATTTGCGCGGCCTGCACGATGACCAGGTCGGTTTCCGGTCGAACGTCGGGCCGGGCGAAATGCTGGCGAACACTGTCGAGCAGCGCTTCGGACGGTGTGCCGTTGCCCTCGCGAGAAAGCACCGTGACCGTGACTTCACCCGGTGCGGTCCGGCGTCCGTTGCCGTCCTTGACCTGCGCTGCCTGCCCATCCGGGTCGAAGGCATACGTGACCGTCACTACACCCGCCGCGGCGTTTTCCACCTTCACCGCCGGCCGTTCGCCAAGGGTAAAGATCTCCCGCCGATACTGCATGCGCGAGCCCGCCGCCGGGGCATGGGGCGCCAGGTAGTAGCGCAACCGCGCATCGTCATCGCTCTCGTAGACCGGAGGGATGGGCGGGAAAGCCGCCGGGTCGCCCGAGTCGAGCAACTGGCGTTCGAGCCCCATGTCCGCGAGGCGAGCGTCAAGGTTGGTCCCAGTGGCCCACCACGCCAACATCTGCTGGATCCGGGCGTTGTATTTGCGTTCGTGGGTTTGCAGTCGGACACAGAACGCCTCCAACGCGAGAGTCAGCAGTTCGCTTTCGTTTTCGAGGCTGTCCACCAGCTTCGCGGCGCTTGCCGGAGAGCGCGCGCCGACGTACTCGACCACGAAGGTCTTGAACTCAGCGAGAAGGTCCTCGAACGCTTCGACGGTGACGATAGCCGGTTCGGCCAGTTGGTTCTGGCCGGGTATCAACATACTCATGTCACCACCTCGAAAGTCTGTTTGCGGTTTTTCCAGGTGCCGGCGAAGCGCAACAGCAAGCCGGCGCCCTGTCGGCTGGCGACAACGACTTGAGGCTCAAAATCACTGATGCCGTTTTGCGGGTTGTAGAACGCTTGGGTCGCATAGCTCTGGGCGAGGATCAGCAAGTCGTCGCCGAGGTTCTGCCCGAGCAATTGGGTGAGTGCGCAGCCATATAAAGGACGTTTCTGACGAGTGCCCAAAGGCGTGGTCAACGCCCGGGTGGCGCGCTGCACGAACTGCAGCCAGTCGTCGACCGTCGCGCCGGTATTTCTATCGATTCCGATCATGGGAAATCTCTTATGCGGTACTGATGACGCGCCCCTGGTGATCCACCACCGGACCGCTCAGGTGCACGCCGGAAGCGTCGAGCCGCAGGCCGACGGCGCCCAGTTGCAGTTCGATGGTCTGTGCTGTCATCGCCAGTCGCGCCGGGCCGATGTTCAATTCGAGGGACTCACGGGAACCGGTGAACGCCGCCGGACCGTTCTTCCAATGCAGGACATGGCTGGCATGGTCGTAGCCGTTTTCCGAACCGTCCTGATAGAGGCGACGCGTCAGCGAAGCCTGTGTCGAGACCGGAGGAAACTGCCCGCCATTGAGACCGAACAGCGCTACCGACTGCCCTCCTCCATCACCGCCGCCATGGTTGAGCAACACGCACTGTTCGCCCACGGTGGGAATGCGCGACTCGCTTTGAGCACCGGCACTCGGGTTGAAAAAGCGGATCGCCGGAGTCAGCAGCCCTCCATGGCTGACCTTGCAGGTGTTGCTGGCCGCATCGACCTCCTGGCAAACGCCGATGCGACAAAAGCTGTCGGCGCGACGGTGCAGGTCTTCCAGCTCGGTTTCCATCTGCGCCAGACGCTCGATGACCGGCCCCAGGTGCATGCGTAGAAGCGCATCGAACATGGGCTAATCCTCGAGTGTGGTGTATTGATCCGGGTCGTCGATGTTCGACACTTCCCAGGTACGGGCAAATTTTGGGATGCCCAGCGGGTCATCCAGCAGCGTTGGGCCGAGGTACAGGGTTTGGGTGAATGAAAGGGTCCAGGCGGCGAACGCCTGGGTCCCGCGGCTGAACGTCGACGCGACGCCACCGATGTCAGCGGGCAGGTCACATTGATCGCCCGGCAGATCCCAGCGGTTGTCCACCACCAGGCGTTTCAACTCGCAGCCCAGGTCGCATGCAGCCGACGCTGTTCCAGACGTCACGGCTTGCAAGGAAACCGTCAGGACATGGGCAATGCGTCCCTCGCTGGATCGTATGCCCGCTGCATCCTGCTCGATGGCAATCAACACCCAGGGCGGATCGCCGGAGCCGTTGAAATCCTGGGGGCTTTCGACATTCAAGCCAGGAATGGCGGCACGCAACGTTTCGGCAATGGCCGTTAACAGCTGCGAAGGTTTTTCTAGGACGACAGGCATCAAGGCCTCCTGTTTTATGGCGGCACGAAGATCAGTAGCGAAGGATCAGCGGGGGTCGGAACGCGAGTCGCGCGACGGAGGTTCATCAATGCCCATGCGCTTGGCGGCCCAACGTTCATAAAGCCCGATGGCCACGTCCGCCCCGGCCATCGCCGTCAGGCAACCAAAGGCACCCGCGGCCCAGATCGACAGGCCCATGGCGTACAACAGCATGATCGCCGAGACGCCGCAGACCATGCAGGCGCCGGAGCGCAGGGCCAGGCGGCGCAACAGCGACCAGCCGCGGGCGCCTTCCTTGTCGGCACGCCACATCTCGCCAGTCACCCCGCCCACCAGGGCGAGCACGATGACCAGCCAGATCGGCATGTCCAGCAACGCTTGTTGCTCGGTTGTCATGTCACGCCTCCTGGGGGATTGAGGAATGTTCGGAAGGCCGTGCAAAAAAGCCTGGGATTGAACCGGGCTTTTTAATGAGCCCGTTTAGAGCACCTCCGGCCAAACAATGCTCAGCGGAAAACCGGGTTGTTTGTTGACCTGAGTGAAGGCGATGCAGTACTCCTTGAAGGCAAGCAAGTAAGCCTGCTCGGCAGCCGTAGCCACGCCCAGGTCAACTTTGAATTGCAATCCCGAAGACGCCACGCCGGTCATGACATTGTCGAGCCGCCTGGCTTTTTCAATGCGCATCTGCTCGCCAAGTGCAGTCTGCGGCCAAGGGAACCCGGAGTTAAATGACCAGACCCCACCAGTGTTGACTGCTACATAGTCGTAATCGATCTCAGCGCTAGACTTGCCAGTGACGTCAATCCAAAGTTGGTCGACTGGAAATTCTTCAGAGATCGGATTGACCGTTTCATAGATATTGTCGACTTTGCCGTCCACAACACGTGCATATTTTTTCATATTCATATCCTTATCTATTGCCGGCATCCCGGCACTCTTTGATCTGCCTGGTTCAGGTAGGCATTCCAAAAAGCCCGGCAACGAACCGGGCTTTTCAGTAATGCGGTCCTTCGCCTTCCTTGGCCAAAGGCCAGAAGGAAGCTGATCTTTCGGCGCAACTGGCGCGGTACGGATCCATTCAAATTGTTTTTCCGACCGCGGTCCCTGCCCGCCGGATAACTGCTTCTGGTGCTTTACGCTGCACACCCGGGTCAGTTGCCAACCCTCTGAACCGTTAAGGCCGGTTCATCGCTGCCTGTTGATGGAACTAAAGAGCTTTGTTGCCAGCCGCTTTGTCGAGCGGCTTGGACAGAGAATATGCATGGATGCATATACAGTCAATGCGTAAATGCATTTATTTATGCGCACCTCATGCATGGATGCATCGTCGTTCAATGAATACGGGAGGTCCGGCCATTTTCAGGACGAAAAAAAACCCGCTCGGCGGCGGGTTTTGTCTGACAGCGAGTGGGTTATCGGGCGTACATGCCCCACCAGAAGACGTGACCTAAGATGACGATTTGCTCATCCTGCATTTCCTGGAACGTGTAGTCCTCGTCCGGATGTTCGTCGCGGTTGAAGCTGCGCAGGCGGATGCCGGTAGGCAGGCGATAAAGCTGTTTCACCCGCAGTTGGCCGTTGTGATTGATGGCGTAGAGGTCACCGTCGACGATGTCGCCGATGCCGCATTTGCCCGCATTCACCCCGACCGTGGCGCCGTCGCGCAGCACCGGCAACATGCTGTTGCCGCGTACCGTCACGCATTTGGCCTGGTCGAATTGCACACCGTTATGCCGCAGGCTGCGCTTGCCGAAGCGCAGGCTGGAGCGCTCGCTTTCCTCGATGACGAATCTTCCTGATCCAGCAGCCAATTCAACCTCACGCAGAAAAGGGACCGATACCTCGTCTTCCTCGACGGGTGTCTCGTCATCCCACAGGCTTATGTCCTTGAGTTCGGAATGCGACTCGCCGCGGCGGCTGTTGCCCGCGGGCACAACGTCCGCGCGCCCGCGCAACTGGTCGGTGCTCACGGCGAAGTACTCGGCGATCTTCGAGATGTGTTTATCCGAAGGGTCGACGATCTTGCCGCTGAGAATCCGCGAGAGGGTGGACTGAGGCACGCCGGTGCGCCGGTGAAGCTCCGTGGGGGAGATCCCGTGCTGATCGAGCAATGCTCTTAATACGGTAGAAACGTTGCGTTTTTGCATAACGCGCATAGTGCTTGTTCTTTTCGCAGAAGACAAATGCTGTTTTGCATAATCATGCATATCGATGAAGAAACCATTCACCCAAGGTCGGCCCGATCCAACGTGGCGAGGGAGCTTGCTCCCGCTGGGCTGCGCAGCAGCCCCAAAACCTCCAATCACTGAGCATTCGGCGAATTGAGCTCAGTCCTGTTGGGCGCGCTACGCGCGCCAGCGGGAGCAAGCTCCCTCGCCACGGGTCCAATCCAATCCTTGAATTGGGAATTCCCCCTACAATTTCTTGGGAAAATTCTCGATTCGCATCCTTCAAATGTGCGACACCAGGCTACATCGCCTTGCGCCTCTGCCTACGACTACGCCAGAATCCGCCGGCTTGTCCACCTTGGATCCCATCGGTACTTTGGTTCTCGTCACTGCCCATCAGTGATCGGGTTTAGTCGCTCGGTATTCCAAGGTGTTCATTGCTCCATTCAGTCAGGTACCTCTATTCCTGCACTTGATGGTAGCTGTGCGCAGGGCGCCCTCGGGCGCGCCGGTTCCTTGGATCCCCGGTCGACTAACCTGCGTACAGCTGCCACCCCTCGTTTAGTCGCGAGTGAGTGGTAGCTCAACTTCAAGGATCCATAGAATGCCGAAGAACACTCCAAATCCCCCAGACGATCACGTCTCCCGCAGCCAATCGGCCAACGCCAAGAAACTCGATGACGCGGCCACCCGCGCCTTGGACTATTACCTCAAGCCGAAAGACGACAAAGAAACATCCGACACCCTCGACACCCTTTTCATCATCGCCCCTAACATCGACGCCGAATGCCTGCTCGCCAACCTCAGCGAAACCCTGGCCTCGGCCAATGCCATGGTCAGCGACCTGGCATTCGACCTGGAGGGCTCGCGACGACATATCGCGCTGGGGGTCCAGCAGATGATTGAGCTGGGGCAGTTGTTGGCGAATCGGGCGCTGGATGTGGTTGAGGTGAGGTAGGCATTCATGATGCAAGCCGAGACCTAAGAGAAGCTCCTACAGTTGGATCGGGGTACAGCCGGAGAAACAGGCCGGCTGTCAGGCCGCCTTCGCGAGCAAGCCCGCTCCCACAGGGAAACGCGGCCCCCCCCCAAGAACCAGGTCGGCTATCAGGCCGCCTCGCGGTGGACGTTGATCTCGGCGCCCCGTTAACCACGCTGGCTGAACGAAGGTATTGCGCAGTGGGCAACCCGGCATGGACGCCGGGTTAGCCGCGCTGGGCCATGGTTGGCCCTTCGCGGCGGCCCACGGAGCAATGCCTTCGTTCAGGCATGCCGAGCCCTAGCGAGGCACCGAGTGGTGGGGCAAAAGCGTTTTGCTTACTTTTGCGCTTCTCAAAAGTGAGCCGCTGTAAGAGCGGAACCGTCAGCAGCCGTTACCGCAGCAACGGATACACACACAACCCCAAACTCTGGGTAGCACCAGACAGCCCATGTTAACCTTGCGCCCATCGCGGAAAAGCCGGGCCAATGCCCCTCCTTTTGCCCCACACCTTTCAACGAGCTTTCCTGACACCCATGAATACAGCCGTGAACGACCTGTCCTCCCACACGCCCATGATGCAGCAATACTGGCGCCTGAAGAACCAGCACCCCGACCAGCTGATGTTCTACCGCATGGGCGATTTCTACGAGATCTTCTACGAGGATGCGAAGAAAGCCGCCAAGTTGTTGGACATCACCCTGACGGCGCGTGGGCAATCGGCAGGCATGGCCATTCCAATGTGTGGGATTCCTTACCACGCGGCGGAAGGGTACCTGGCGAAGCTGGTCAAGCTTGGCGAGTCGGTGGTGATTTGCGAGCAGGTCGGCGACCCAGCCACCAGCAAAGGGCCGGTGGAACGCCAAGTCGTGCGCATCATCACCCCGGGTACGGTCAGTGACGAAGCCTTGCTGGATGAACGCCGCGACAACCTGATCGCCGCGGTCTTGGGCGATGAGCGCCTGTTCGGCCTGGCGGTGCTGGACATCACCAGCGGCAACTTCTCGGTACTGGAAATCAAGGGCTGGGAGAACCTGCTGGCTGAGCTGGAGCGGGTCAACCCGGTGGAACTGTTGATTCCGGATGACTGGCCCAAAGACCTGCCGGCGGAAAAACGCCGTGGCGTGCGGCGTCGGGCGCCGTGGGATTTTGAGCGTGACTCGGCGTTGAAAAGTCTCTGCCAGCAGTTTTCCACTCAGGACCTCAAGGGTTTTGGTTGCGAGAACCTGACCCTGGCCATCGGCGCTGCCGGTTGCTTGCTGGCCTACGCCAAGGAAACCCAGCGCACCGCCCTGCCCCATTTGCGCAGCCTGCGTCACGAACGCCTGGATGACACCGTGGTGCTGGACGGCGCGAGCCGGCGCAACCTGGAGCTGGACACCAACCTGGCCGGCGGGCGCGACAATACCCTGCAATCGGTGGTCGATCGCTGTCAGACCGCCATGGGCAGCCGCCTGCTGACCCGCTGGTTGAACCGTCCACTGCGGGACCTGACGGTCTTAACAGCGCGCCAGTCCTCCATTACTTGTCTGCTGGACCGTTATCGCTTCGAGCAGCTGCAACCGCAGCTCAAGGAAATCGGCGACATCGAGCGGATCCTGGCGCGTATCGGCTTGCGCAATGCCCGTCCTCGAGATTTGGCGCGCCTGCGCGATGCCCTTGGCGCCTTGCCCGAGCTGCAAGTGGCGATGACCGACCTCGAGGCGCCGCACCTGCAGCAACTGGCGCGCACCACCAGCACCTACCCGGAGCTGGCCGCGCTGCTGGCAAAAGCCATCATCGACAACCCGCCAGCGGTGATCCGCGACGGTGGCGTGTTGAAAACCGGCTACGACGCCGAACTCGACGAATTGCAGTCCCTGAGCGAAAACGCCGGTCAGTTCCTGATCGACCTCGAAGCCCGGGAGAAAGCCCGTACCGGCCTGGCCAACCTCAAGGTTGGCTACAACCGCATCCATGGCTACTTCATCGAACTGCCGAGCAAGCAGGCCGAACAGGCCCCGGCCGACTACATTCGCCGCCAGACCCTCAAGGGCGCCGAGCGTTTCATTACCCCGGAACTCAAGGCCTTCGAAGACAAGGCCTTGTCGGCCAAGAGCCGCGCCCTGGCTCGGGAAAAAATGCTCTACGAAGCGCTGCTCGAAGACCTGATCAGCCAACTGCCGCCGTTGCAAGACACCGCTGGTGCCTTGGCAGAACTGGACGTGCTGAGCAACCTGGCCGAGCGCGCACTGAACCTGGATCTCAACTGCCCGCGCTTCGTCAGCGAGCCGTGCATGCGCATCAGCCAAGGTCGCCACCCGGTGGTCGAGCAGGTACTGACCACGCCGTTCGTGGCCAACGACCTGAGCCTGGACGATAACACCCGCATGCTGGTGATCACCGGTCCGAACATGGGCGGTAAATCCACCTACATGCGCCAGACCGCTTTGATCGTGCTGCTGGCCCACATCGGCAGCTTCGTGCCAGCGGCAAGCTGCGAATTGTCCCTGGTGGATCGGATCTTCACCCGGATCGGCTCCAGCGATGACCTGGCCGGCGGGCGCTCGACCTTCATGGTGGAAATGAGCGAAACCGCGAACATCCTGCACAACGCCACCGAACGCAGCCTGGTGCTGATGGACGAAGTCGGCCGCGGCACCAGCACCTTCGACGGCCTGTCCCTGGCCTGGGCGGCGGCCGAGCGGCTGGCGCACCTGCGAGCCTACACGCTGTTCGCCACGCATTATTTCGAACTCACCGTGCTGCCGGAAAGCCAGCCGCTGGTGGCCAACGTTCACCTCAACGCCACCGAGCACAACGAGCGCATCGTGTTCCTGCACCATGTGCTGCCCGGCCCGGCCAGCCAGAGCTACGGCTTGGCGGTGGCACAGCTGGCAGGGGTTCCAAGCGAAGTGATCAGCCGCGCCCGCGAGCACCTGAGCCGACTGGAAACCACCAGCCTGCCCCACGAAGCGCCGCGTCCGACCAAGGGCAAACCGGCCGTACCGCAGCAAAGCGACCTGTTCGCCAGCCTGCCGCACCCGGTGCTCGACGAACTGGCCAAGCTTGATCTGGATGACCTGTCCCCACGTCAGGCACTGGATTTACTCTATACATTGAAGACACGGATCTAACGCACAGGCTTTCAAGCTGTTAGAATCTCGCGCGGTTTGGGATGCTGCGGGCTATTAGCCTGGTTCGCAGACTATCGCTCCCAAACCTGGCGAGCCCACCGTGAAGGGGTTCCGCTGCCGCCGCCTGAGGAGAGAATTAGAAATGACCTTCGTCGTCACCGACAACTGCATCAAGTGCAAGTACACCGACTGCGTAGAAGTCTGTCCGGTGGACTGCTTTTACGAAGGGCCGAACTTCCTGGTCATTCACCCGGACGAGTGCATCGACTGCGCCCTGTGTGAACCGGAATGCCCGGCAAATGCCATTTTCTCGGAAGACGAAGTGCCGGCCGGCATGGAAAACTTCATCGAGCTGAACGCTGAACTGGCGGACATCTGGCCGAACATCACTGAGAAGAAAGATGCCCTGCCGGACGCCGAAGAGTGGGATGGCAAGCCAGGCAAGATCGCAGACCTCGAACGCTGATTATTCCTGCGCTCGTCTAAAAGGCCCCTTGCGGGCCTTTTTGCTTTTTCGGATCGAATAAATCGCAGGCAAAAAAAGGGGCGGTTTGACCCGCCCACATTTTTTCCCTAATCCCTTTAATCCTTTTCATCGTCCTGATGAATCGCGTCCTGCGATGTCCTTCCTTTCCCATCGTCCGTGACGGGTGTGTCTGTCCGTCGACACAGGATTGATATTAGTGCTTTCCCAGCCGAGCGCAATTCGCCGGATATCGTCGACTGTCTCTGTCATGGTACAGACATAAATAAAAATGCCTTACAAATCATATAATTAACGGAATACGACAACCTTTATAGTCGTCTATCCCGTGCGCGAGAATCCGAACACTTACGCAACACTAGGCAAAGGCTTACACGGCGGATCCATAAATAGAGAGCGCGCGGAAAATACTCACTGCAGAAACGCAAAAGCCCCGAACCAATCGGGGCTTTTGCTGTTGCACTTGCGTTCGTTACTGGAACAGCGACTCACTCGAGAGACCATTCTTTTCCAGGATCTCCCGCAGACGCTTGAGGCCTTCTACCTGGATCTGCCTGACGCGCTCACGAGTCAAACCAATCTCCAGGCCCACATCTTCAAGGGTGCTGCTTTCATGACCGCGCAGGCCGAAGCGACGAATCACCACTTCCCGTTGCTTGTCGGTCAGCTCCGACAGCCACTGGTCGATGCTCTGGGACAAATCATCGTCCTGGAGCAACTCGCACGGGTCGGTGGGTCGATCGTCGGTCAGGGTGTCCAGCAAGGTCTTGTCCGAGTCCGGCCCCAGTGAAACGTCCACCGAGGAAACCCGCTCGTTGAGCCCAAGCATGCGCTTGACCTCGCCTACTGGTTTTTCCAACAGGTTGGCGATTTCTTCCGGCGAAGGTTCATGGTCGAGTTTCTGGGTCAACTCGCGGGCGGCCCGCAGGTAGACGTTCAGCTCCTTGACCACGTGAATCGGCAAGCGAATCGTCCGGGTCTGGTTCATGATCGCCCGTTCGATGGTCTGGCGGATCCACCAGGTGGCGTAGGTCGAGAAACGGAAGCCCCGTTCGGGGTCGAATTTCTCGACGGCGCGAATCAGGCCCAGGTTGCCCTCTTCGATCAGGTCCAGCAACGAAAGCCCGCGATTGACGTAGCGTCGGGCGATTTTCACCACCAGGCGCAGGTTGCTTTCAATCATGCGTTTTCGACCGGCTGGGTCGCCACTTTGCGACAGCCGCGCAAAATGAACTTCTTCCTCGGGGGAGAGCAGTGGCGAGAAACCGATTTCGTTGAGGTACAGCTGAGTGGCGTCCAGCGCCCGGGTGTAATCGATGTACTTATGTTGTTTAAGCGAAGCGGAGTGTTTGGATTTGGCACGAACGGAAGGTGGAGTCGCCCCTTCATCATTCGACATCGAATCCATAGCGATGCCGGCCTCCATCAGGAGAACCTCATCGTCGATGTCAAACTCCGGCACTTCTTTACTGAGAGCCATTGTTATAGTCCTTTGGTGAGTTCGACCTCAAGCTCAAGCGACGCCTTTATCCTTGGCAACGCTGGAGCCTGTTCCCTCTACGTGACGGAACAGGCTGACAATCAAATCAACGACGTGGCAGGAATTGCAGTGGATCTACAGGCTTACCTTGTCGGCGAATCTCAAAATGCAGTTTCACCCGGTCTGTTCCCGTCGATCCCATCTCGGCAATTGTCTGTCCGACCTTGACCTGCTGCCCCTCCCGAACCAACAGCCTGCGGTTGTGACCGTAGGCACTGACGTAGGTATCGCTGTGCTTGATGATGACGAGTTCGCCGTAGCCCCTCAAACCACTCCCGGCGTACACAACCGTGCCATCAGACGCAGCTAAAACAGGCTGTCCCAAATCCCCGGCGATATCAATTCCTTTATTCAAACTACCGTTTGAAGAGAATTTTCCAATGAGAACGCCATTAGAAGGCCATCCCCAGCCGGTCGGGGCGGGGCCCGCTGGAGGCATCGGAGCGGGTGCCGGTTTGCCCGCGACGGACGGTACAGTCGCCGCTTCAGCCCCCGCCGGCCGGCGAATGACCGTGGTCTTGCTCGATGACGAAGCGGTCGAACCGGACTGCGTGACCACAGCGGTTGGCGTTGAACCAGTACGGCCATCGAAGCGAATTGTCTGACCTGGATGAATCGTATAAGGCGCGGGAATGTTGTTGCGCGCCGCGAGGGCTTTGTAGTCCCAACCGTAGCGAAAAGCGATGGAAAACAGCGTATCGCCGCGACGGACTACGTACTGACCGGTGGTGACTGTAGGACGCTGGGGCGCCGCATTCGTGTTGCGATCGACCACCCGGACATTGCTCGACGGTGTACTGGAACAACCGACCAGCAAAGTACTCAAGACAAGGCCAGTCACCAGGCGCTGAAAGCTTGTGATACCCATACGCTGCGCAATGACTGTGAGACTCACCCGCCGCTCCCTTTGTGGTGGCTGGAAATTGGGACACTGCCTGTCCAGGCAGTCGTCATATTTGTATAGCGGGCCGCAACCGCGCTTCTATTAATAGAGCAGACAGCGCTTGCGCACACGTTTGCTCGACGCCGTTGAATGCTGTTCAACGAATCGCTGCCGCTGTAAGACACAGCCTTCGCCAAGCAATTCCGCGTCTGTTTATAAATGCTCAGGCCAACGGCCCATTGAGTAACGGCACGAACCGCACCGCCCCCAGAACGTGGCGTGAGAAGCCGTGCTCTTCGCGCACGATCAGCATCAATTGCTGAACTTCTCCGGCGCCCACGGGAATGACCAGTCGCCCGCCCGGAGCAAGTTGATCCAGCAACGCCTGGGGCACATCGGTGGCCACGGCGGTCACGATGATGCCGTTGTAAGGCGCGAGGGCCGGCCAACCTTCCCAGCCGTCCCCCCAACGAAACACCACGTTGCGCAGGTTCAACTCGACCAGGCGCTCCTTGGCGCGATCTTGCAGGACCTTGATCCGCTCTACCGAAAACACCCGTTCCACCAGCTGCGACAACACGGCAGTCTGGTAACCCGAGCCGGTACCGATCTCCAGTACTTTGTCCAGCGGCCCCGCCTCCAACAGCAACTCGCTCATGCGGGCCACCATGTAAGGCTGGGAGATGGTCTGGTTGTGGCCGATGGGCAACGCCGTGTCTTCATAGGCACGATGGGCCAGGGCCTCATCGACGAACAAATGCCGCGGCGTGCGCCGGATGACTTCCAGCACCTGGGCGTTGGACAGGCCTTCTTCGTACAGACGCTGGATCAGTCGTTCACGGGTACGCTGGGAGGTCATGCCAATGCCGCGGCGCAGCATATCGTCTTGCTCACGCATCAACGCAACCCCTCCAGCCAGCCATCGAGATGTCGAAAGGCATCGTTGAAGGTACGGTCGAGCTGCAACGGCGTGACTGAGACATAACCTTGCATCACCGCATGAAAGTCCGTGCCCGGCCCACCGTCCTCGGCATCACCGGCAGCGGCAATCCAGTAACCGGCCTTGCCCCGCGGATCGACCACGTGCATGGGCTTGGCGGCGCGGGCGCGGTGGCCCAGGCGTGTCAGTTGGATACCACGGATATGATCGAGCGGCAGGTTCGGGATATTCACGTTCAGCACCGTGCGCGGTGGCAGGTCCAACTCGCCATGGGCTTGCACCAATTTACGGGCGTAGTAGGCGGCGGCGGCCAAATTATCGACCTGGCGTGAAACAAACGAAAAGGCAAATGACGTCTTCCCCAGGAAACGACCCTCCAGTGCGGCAGCGACCGTGCCGGAATAAAGCACGTCATCCCCCAGGTTCGCACCCAGGTTGATGCCCGACACCACCATGTCCGGCTCACGTTCCAGCAAGCCATTGAGGCCCAGGTGCACGCAATCGGTCGGGGTGCCGTTGAGGCTGATGAAACCGTTGTCCAGATAGCACGGGTGCAAAGGACGGTCGAGCGTCAGCGAGCTGCTGGCGCCGCTTTTGTCCTGGTCCGGCGCGATAACCACGCACTCGGCAAAATCCGCCAGCGCAGCATAAAGCGCGGCAAGACCGGGTGCTGTCACCCCGTCGTCGTTAGAAATCAGAATACGCATGGGCTGTCCGTCTGCCCCACCGGCACCAGATCGACGAGTTCGCGCACCAAGGCGGTGGCGAAACATCCGGCCGGCAGGACGAATTCCAGTTGCAGAATGTCAGGCTGGGGATAATGCCACGACAGCCCGCCAATGGGCAGTCGCAGGATGCGACGTTCGTGACTCATTCCGGCGTTTATCAACCAGTCCCGCAGATCAGCCTCGCCCTCGGCGATGGCCTGTTCCAATTCAAAGGTCGCGCCGGCGGCAGGCGAAGGTCCCTCGCCCCACTGCGGCCCGGTCGGGTGCAAATCGAGGATGCCCAGGCGTGGATCGCTGCATTCAGCCTCGCCGGCCGGAAAAAAACTGCGGCTGTCGGTGAAGGCCAGCAAGTCGCCCACTTGGGCTTGCTGCCAGGTACCGTCGGCCACCCGCGCCGCCAACACTTTGTTGAACAGGAAACTGCGGGCCGTGGACAACAACCGCGAGCGCACGTTGCGCTGCTCGGGCAAGGCCTTGCGCGCCGCCCAGGCCCGGGCATCGACGACATTGCCACCGTCGTGGCCGAATCGCTGGGCGCCGAAATAGTTGGGAATGCCCTGGCGAATTATCTGTTGCAGGCGTGCATCGATGGCCGCCGCGTCGCCCTTGAGCTGGGTCAGGCGCAACGTGAAGCCGTTGGCCGAATGCGCGCCGCGTTGCAGCTTGCGTTTATGCCGACCGGTCTTGAGGATCTTCAGCGTGTCGTTTTCCGCCGCCGACAGGTCGGGATCGGCCTTGCCCGGCAACTGCACGCTGAACCACTGGCGGGTCAGGGCTTGGCGGTCCTTCAGGCCGGCATAGCTGACGGTGCGCAACGGCACACCGGCCGCCTTGGCGATTCGCCGGGCGGCTTCCTCGGTGTTCAAGCCGCGTTTTTCGACCCAGATCCATAAATGCTCGCCATCACCGGTCAACGGAATGTCGAGCACTTCATCGACCTGGAAATCTTCAGCGGTGGCCTTGAGTACCGCGCTGCCCAATGGTTCGCCATAGGCACGAGGGCCCAACAATTCCAGTTCGGTCATGGGCGCAGCAACAAGGCAACGGAGTGCACCGCAATGCCTTCTTCGCGACCGACGAAACCGAGTTTTTCGGTAGTGGTGGCTTTCACGTTCACTTGGTCCAGCTCAACTTGGAGATCCTCGGCGATCAATTGGCGCATCGCTTCGATGTGCGGCGCCATCTTGGGCGCCTGGGCGACGATGGTGTTATCGACATTGCCCACCTTCCAGCCCTTGGCGTGGATCAGCGAGACCACATGGCGCAGCAACACCCGGCTGTCGGCGCCCTTGAATTGCGGGTCGGTGTCGGGGAAGTGCTTGCCGATGTCACCCAGCGCCGCCGCGCCGAGCAATGCATCGCTCAAGGCATGCAGCAGGACGTCACCATCAGAATGTGCGAGCAGCCCGAAGCCGTGCGCGATACGCACACCGCCCAGGGTAATGAAGTCGCCTTCAGCGAAACGGTGAACATCGTAGCCGTGGCCAATACGCATAAAAAAACGCCCCGATTTTTGTCAGGGCGTGATTCTACCTGCATTAGGCGTTCAGAGCGCGCGCATGATGCTGCAAGTGGTCGTCGATGAAGCTCGATATGAAGAAGTAGCTGTGGTCATAGCCGGGTTGAAGGCGCAATTGAAGCGGATGACCGGCGGCCTTGGCTGCCTGTTGCAGCGTTTCGGGCTTGAGTTGATTGCTGAGGAAATCGTCGCGATCGCCCTGGTCCACCAGCAGTGGCAGCTTTTCAGCAGCCTCGGCTATCAGTGCGCAAGCATCCCACTCGCGCCATTTCGCACGGTCTTCGCCCAGGTAACGAGAGAACGCTTTCTGCCCCCAGGGGCAGTCCATCGGGTTATTGATCGGCGAAAAGGCCGACACCGAACGGTAACGCCCCGGGTTGCGCAACGCACAGACCAGCGCGCCATGACCGCCCATGGAATGCCCGCTGATGCTGCGTTTATCCGAAGCAGGGAAATGCGCCTCGACGAGCGCCGGCAATTCCTGCACCACGTAGTCATGCATCCGATAGTGCCGCGCCCACGGGTCCTGCGTGGCGTTCAGATAAAAACCGGCGCCTAGGCCGAAGTCCCAGGCACCGTCCGGATCGCCGGGTACGTCAGCGCCGCGGGGGCTGGTGTCCGGCGCGACGATGATCAAGCCCAATTCGGCGGCCATGCGCTGGGCACCGGCCTTTTGCATGAAGTTCTCGTCGGTGCAGGTCAGTCCCGACAGCCAATACAGGACCGGCAACTTGCCACCCTGCTCGGCTTGCGGCGGCAGGTATACGGCAAACACCATGTCACAACCGAGCACGTCGGAACGGTGCCGGTAACGCTTGTGCCAGCCGCCGAAGCTTTTCTGGCAGGAAATGTTTTCCAGACTCATGACCGACCTCAGAAATGAATGACGGTACGGATGCTTTTGCCTTCATGCATCAGGTCAAACGCCTTGTTGATATCTTCCAGGCCCATGGTGTGGGTGATGAAAGTATCCAGCGGAATTTCGCCCTTCTCGGCCATTTCCACATAGCTAGGCAACTCACTGCGACCGCGCACGCCGCCGAATGCCGAACCGCGCCAGACGCGCCCCGTCACCAACTGGAATGGACGGGTGGAGATTTCCTGGCCGGCCCCCGCCACGCCGATGATCACCGACTCGCCCCAGCCCTTGTGGCAGCACTCCAGCGCCGCACGCATCAACTGGACGTTGCCGATGCACTCGAAGGAAAAGTCTACGCCGCCGTCAGTCATGTCCACGATGACTTCCTGGATTGGACGATCGAAGTCTTTAGGATTGACGCAATCGGTGGCCCCCAATTGCTTGGCGATTTCGAATTTGGCCGGGTTGATGTCGATGGCGATGATCCGCGCGGCCTTGGCCTTCACGGCGCCAATCACGGCCGACAGGCCGATGCCGCCCAGGCCGAAGATGGCTACGGTGTCGCCCGGCTTGACCTTGGCGGTGTTGATCACGGCGCCGATACCGGTGGTGACGCCACAACCCAGCAGGCAAACTTTTTCCAGCGGGGCTTCCTTGGGGATTTTCGCGACGGAGATCTCGGGCAACACGGTGTATTCAGAGAACGTCGAGGTGCCCATGTAGTGGAAAATCGTCTCGCCTTTGTAGGAAAAGCGCGAAGTACCATCCGGCATCAGGCCCTTGCCTTGAGTCGCGCGAATCGCCTGACACAGGTTGGTCTTGCCCGACTTACAGAATTTGCACTGACCGCATTCCGGCGTGTACAGCGGGATCACATGGTCGCCCACTGCAACCGACGTCACGCCTTCGCCGATGGCTTCGACAATCGCGCCACCTTCATGACCGAGGATCGACGGGAAGATCCCTTCCGGATCAGCGCCCGACAAGGTGTAGGCATCGGTATGACAGACACCGGAAGCCACCACGCGCAACAGCACTTCGCCCGCCTTGGGCATGGCGACGTCGACTTCGACGATTTCCAGGGGTTTCTTGGCCTCGAAGGCAACGGCGGCGCGTGACTTGATCATCCGGACTCTCCAGCAAATAAAAACAAGGCTGGGAGTGTAATCCTTCGCCGTACAATGAATAATCCAGCCAAAAGCAAAACATTATTGCCGCACAGGGATAATCATCGATGTCAGACAACCTCTGGGACGGGATCGACGAGTTCGTCGCCGTGGCCGAATGCAGCCAGTTCACCGCCGCGGCCGAACGTCTTGGGGTTTCGTCCTCCCACGTCAGCCGACAAATCGTACGGCTTGAAGAGCGCCTTCAGACGCGACTGCTCTATCGCAGTACGCGACGGGTCACCCTGACCGAGGCCGGCCAGACCTTTTTGCAGCATTGTCAACGCCTGCAAGATGGACGCGAGGAAGCCCTGCGGGCGGTGGGCGATCTCACCAGCGAACCCAAGGGCATGCTGCGCATGACCTGCGCCGTGGCCTATGGCGAGCGGTTCATCGTGCCGCTGGTGACAAGGTTCATGGGGCTTTATCCACAGTTGCGGGTGGACATTGAACTGAGTAACCGCCCGCTCGACCTGGTTCACGAATCGCTGGACCTGGCGATTCGCCTGGGCCGCCTGCAGGACTCACGCCTGGTTGCTACGCGCCTGGCACCGCGGCGCATGTACCTGTGCGCTTCGCCGTCCTACCTGGAACGTTATGGTCGGCCCCATAGCCTGTCAGAATTGAGCCGTCACAACTGCCTGATTGGCAGCTCCGATATCTGGCAGTTGGAGCAGAACGGGCGGGAATTTTCCCAACGGGTACAGGGAAACTGGCGCTGCAACAGTGGGCAGGCAGTGCTCGATGCAGCGCTGCAAGGTGTGGGTCTGTGTCAGTTGCCGGATTATTACGTGCTGGAACACTTGCACAGCGGCGCGTTGATATCGCTGCTGGAGGCTCATCAGCCACCGAATACGGCGGTGTGGGCGCTGTATCCGCAGCAGCGGCATCTGTCGCCGAAGGTGCGCAAGTTGGTGGATTACTTGAAGGAAGGGTTGGCGCAGCGGCCAGAGTATCGGGGGTGACCAGGATTATTTGTTGCCTGGGGTGATGCCATCGCGAGCTTGCTCGCGATGGCGCCGGCCCAGACGATGATGATCTAACGAGGAAACAGCTCCGGCTTAGTGCCGATTCGCCCAACGCTGGCGCAACCACTCCAGGTCTTCCGGCCGGGTGACCTTGATGTTATCCGCCCGGCCTTCGATCAACCGTGGCGCCTGCCCCGCCCACTCCATGGCAGACGCTTCATCGGTAATCAGCGCATCCGCCACCAGGCTGTCGGCGAGGGCTCGATGCAAGGCACCGAGGCGGAACATCTGCGGCGTGTAGGCTTGCCAGATCACGCTACGATCGACGGTCTCCAGCACGCGCCCATGCTTGTCGACGCGCTTGAGGGTATCGCGGGCCGGGACTGCCAGCAGGCCGCCAACCGGATCGTTTGCCAACTCGCTGAGCAGTGTGTCCAGGTCGTCCCGGGCCAGGTTCGGTCGGGCAGCGTCGTGCACCAGCACCCAATCGAAATCGTCGGCGCCTTGCTCGTGCAGATGCAGTAACGCGTTGAGCACCGAGTCCGAACGCTGTTCGCCACCTTCCACGCGCTGGATGCACGGGTCATTGGCACAGGCCAGGGTCGGCCAATAAGGATCATCGTGGGCAAGACTGACCACCACACCCTTGACGGTGGGATGGTCGAGGAAACAGCCAAGGCTGTGTTCAAGAATTGTGCGCCCGCCCAGTTGCAAGTATTGCTTGGGACGGTCCGCGGCCATTCGGGCACCGATGCCCGCGGCAGGAATCACGGCCCAGAAGGCCGGCAAACGGATGCTCATTGGGCCAACTGGTAGAGGGTTTCGCCCTCCTTGACCATGCCTAGTTCATGGCGAGCCCGCTCTTCGACGGTCTCCATGCCTTTTTTCAGTTCTGTCACTTCAGCGTCCATCACCCGATTACGCTCCAGCAGCGCCTCGTTCTCGGCATGCTGGTCGGCTATCTGTTGAGTCAGGTCAGCCACTTGCGCCAGGCTGCCATTACCCACCCATAGGCGGTATTGCAGGCCGGCCAGCAACAGGAGCAAGACAAGAAACAACCAATTGGGACTGCGCATCGAATATCAGGTATCCAGTGAAAAAAGACCGCCATGCCAAACTTTGAAGCGTCTGATAGCACGAAGCCTGGAAAACCCAGGCTTGTGCTTGATAAGGCATCAGATTAGAGGGAAAACCGCCGCTATGGCGACTTTTCCGACCTAAGCCGCTGTCTTTTTACCATTTACCGCTTAACCGCGAAACTCGGCGCGACCGTTGTACTTGGCCTTGCCATTCAATTGCTCTTCGATACGCAGCAATTGGTTGTACTTGGAAACGCGATCGGAACGGCACAGCGAACCGGTCTTGATCTGGCCCGCTGCGGTGCCCACGGCCAGATCGGCAATGGTCGAGTCTTCGGTTTCGCCGGAGCGGTGGGAGATCACGGCGGTGTAACCGGCCGCCTTGGCCATCTGGATGGCTTCCAGGGTTTCGGTCAGGGTGCCGATCTGGTTGAACTTGATCAGGATCGAGTTGGCGATCTTCTTGTCGATGCCTTCTTTCAGGATCTTGGTGTTGGTCACGAACAGGTCGTCGCCCACCAGCTGGGTTTTCTCGCCGATCTTGTCGGTGAGGATTTTCCAGCCGGCCCAGTCGGACTCGTCCAGGCCGTCTTCGATGGAGATGATCGGATAGCGTTCGGTCAGGCCCTTGAGATAGTCGGCGAAACCTTCGGCGGTGAACACCTGGCCTTCGCCGGACAGGTTGTACTTGCCGTCTTCGTAGAACTCGCTGGCGGCGCAGTCCAGGGCCAGGGTCACGTCGGTGCCCAGCGTGTAGCCAGCGTTGGCTACGGCTTCGGAGATGACTTTCAGCGCGTCTTCGTTGGATGCCAGGTTCGGTGCGAAACCGCCTTCGTCACCAACGGCGGTGCTCAGGCCACGGGCCTTCAACACGGCTTTGAGGTGATGGAAAATCTCGGTGCCCATGCGCAGGCCTTCGGAGAAGCTCTTGGCGCCAACCGGCTGCACCATGAACTCCTGGATATCAACGTTGTTATCAGCGTGCTCGCCACCGTTGATGATGTTCATCATCGGCACCGGCATCGAGTACACGCCCGGCGTACCGTTGAGGTTGGCGATGTGCGCGTACAGCGGCAGGTCCTGGTCCTGGGCAGCGGCCTTGGCAGCGGCCAGGGACACGGCGAGGATGGCGTTGGCGCCCAGGGTGGCTTTGTTCTCGGTACCGTCGAGCTTGATCATCGCGTGATCGAGGGCCTTCTGGTCGGCAGGATCCTTGCCCAGCAACAGGTCGCGGATCGGGCCGTTGATGTTGGCGACGGCCTTGAGCACGCCCTTGCCCAGGTAACGGCTCTTGTCGCCATCACGCAGCTCCAGCGCTTCGCGCGAGCCAGTGGAAGCACCGGACGGCGCGCAGGCGCTGCCGATGATGCCGTTGTCGAGAAGCACGTCCGCTTCAACAGTGGGGTTGCCACGGGAGTCGAGAACTTCACGACCTTTGATGTCGACGATTTTTGCCATTGTTGTAAACACTCCAAAGTTGACGAAAACGACGCAGCGAGAGGAAATCTTTTACCGTCGGCGGGTAGAAAGCGGCGGGCAGGCTTGCCGACGACAACGCCCGGCCCGCAGGCCAGAGCGTTAATCGAGCGGTACTTTACCGGAGAAAACCGCCTTAGGCGGTTTCTATCGTCGGAAAACCCTTGACCAGCTCGTCCAACGCCTTGAGCTGAGACAGGAAAGGTTCCAGCTTGTTCAAGCGCAGGGCGCAAGGACCGTCGCACTTGGCGTTGTCCGGGTCCGGGTGAGCCTCGAGGAACAGGCCGGCCAGGGACTGGCTGATGCCGGCCTTGGCCAGGTCGGTCACCTGGGCGCGACGACCGCCGGCGGAGTCGGAACGACCACCCGGCATTTGCAGCGCATGCGTCACGTCGAAGAACACCGGGTATTGGAACTGCTTCATGATGCCGAAGCCGAGCATGTCCACGACGAGGTTGTTGTAGCCGAAGCTCGAACCACGTTCGCAGAGGATCAACTGGTCATTGCCGGCCTCTTCGCACTTGCTCAGGATGTGTTTCATTTCCTGGGGGGCAAGGAACTGGGCTTTCTTGATGTTGATCACCGCGCCGGTCTTGGCCATCGCCACCACCAGGTCGGTCTGGCGCGACAGGAAGGCCGGCAGCTGGATGATGTCGCAGACCTCGGCGACGACCGCGGCCTGGGCAGGCTCGTGGACGTCGGTGATGATCGGCACGCCAAAGGCTTGCTTGATGTCCTGGAAGATCCGCATGCCTTCTTCCAGGCCCGGGCCACGGTAGGAGGTCACGGACGAGCGGTTGGCCTTGTCGAAGCTGGCCTTGAAGACATAAGGGATACCCAGTTTCTGGGTAACCTTCACGTACTCTTCGCAGACCTGCATCGCCATGTCGCGGCTTTCCAGCACGTTCATGCCGCCAAACAGCACCATGGGCTTGTCGTTGGCAATCTCGATGTCGCCGACGCGAATGATCTTCTGGGCCATCGTCTTATGCCTTTTTCTGGTGTTGAGCCAAAGCGGCCTTCACGAAACCGCTGAACAACGGATGACCGTCCCGTGGCGTCGAGGTGAACTCGGGGTGGAACTGGCAGGCGACGAACCATGGGTGGTCCGGGGACTCGACCACTTCCACCAGCGCGCCGTCACCGGAGCGACCGGAGATTTTCAGGCCGGCCTCGATCAGTTGCGGCAGCAGGTTGTTGTTCACTTCGTAGCGATGGCGGTGACGCTCGACAATCACATCCTTGGCGTAGCAGTCGTGCACCTTGGAGCCGGCTTCGAGCAGGCATTCCTGGGCACCGAGGCGCATGGTGCCGCCCAGGTCGGAGCTTTCGGTCCGCACTTCCACGGCGCCGGTGGCATCTTCCCACTCGGTGATCAGGCCCACGACCGGGTGGCCGCTGGCGCGGTCGAACTCGGTGGAGTTCGCGTCTTTCCAGCCCAGCACGTTACGGGCGAACTCGATGACCGCCACTTGCATGCCCAGGCAGATACCCAGGTAAGGCACCTTGTTTTCGCGAGCGTATTGCACCGCAGTGATCTTGCCTTCCACGCCCCGCAGGCCGAAACCACCCGGCACGAGGATCGCATCGGCGCCTTCGAGCAGACCGGTGCCCTGGTTCTCGATGTCTTCGGAATCGATGTAGCGCAGGTTGACCTTGGTGCGGTTGCTGATGCCGGCGTGACTCATCGCCTCGATCAGCGACTTGTAGGCATCCAGCAGTTCCATGTACTTGCCGACCATGGCGATGGTGACTTCGTGTTCCGGGTTCAGCTTGGCATCGACCACGGCGTCCCATTCGGACAGGTCGGCGCCGGCACACTGCAGGCCGAAGCGCTCGACGACGAAATCGTCCAGACCTTGGGAATGCAGGATGCCCGGGATCTTGTAGATGGTGTCGGCGTCTTCCAGGCCGATCACCGCGCGCTCTTCAACGTTGGTGAACTGGGCGATCTTGCGGCGCGAAGAGATGTCGATCGGGTGATCGGAGCGGCAGATCAGCACGTCAGGCTGCAGGCCGATGGAACGCAATTCCTTGACCGAGTGCTGGGTAGGCTTGGTCTTGGTTTCGCCGGCGGTGGCGATGTACGGCACCAGGGTCAGGTGCATCAGCATCGCGCGCTTGGCGCCGATCTCGAAACGCAACTGGCGGATGGCTTCGAGGAACGGCTGGGACTCGATATCGCCCACGGTACCGCCGATCTCGACCATCGCCACGTCGGCATCGCCCGCACCCTTGATGATGCGGCGCTTGATCTCGTCGGTGATATGGGGGATGACCTGGATGGTCGCGCCCAGATAATCACCGCGACGTTCCTTGCGCAGCACGTGCTCGTAGACACGGCCGGTGGTGAAGTTGTTGTTCTGGGTCATGGTCGTGCGGATGAACCGCTCGTAGTGGCCCAGGTCCAGGTCAGTCTCGGCGCCGTCGTGGGTGACGAACACTTCACCGTGCTGGAACGGGCTCATGGTGCCCGGGTCAACGTTGATGTACGGGTCCAGCTTGAGCATGGTGACCTTAAGTCCCCGCGCCTCCAGGATGGCCGCCAATGAAGCCGAGGCAATGCCTTTCCCCAATGAAGAAACAACACCGCCCGTGACGAATATGTAGCGCGTCATGAAAAACCCTAGAAGTCTGCGTTAAAGCGGTCCGAGCCGCCGGGGAAAGCGAAGGAAGGCCGAAGCCCCCGATCACCTGCATTAATCACAGTGCACCTTTCAAAAAAACCGCCGCGTTGGGACAGACCGGAAGTGAAGTCACCGGTACGTTGCTCGCTACACATTTTTTGGAATCGCCCAGCAAAGACTGCTTGGTAATCGGCAACTCCTGCAATTCAGGCGAATCCACAGAAGTTGTATCAAGAAGGGAGCGTAGTCTACCGGAAAGCCCCTTTCAGCTCAAACCCCGATCTTGGCTTCCTGGCTGCCAGATCAATTTCCAACTGCCATCAGCCGGTGCATCGAGCCCGCCCACGTTGGCCGCCGCCAGCAAACGTTCACCTTGATACAGCAGCGGCAATCGCCCGCGAACGAACGCCGGCACCCCGCTTTCGTTGAACAAACGCTTGAGATCACGATGTCCGCGCCCCGGCAACGCCATCACTTCACCGCCTTGACGATAGCGCACGCAAAGAGCTCCCGCAGGCGCCTTGCCGCTTAGCATTACCCGACCATTGTCCGGCAAGCGCAACGGTACCGAGGGATCGGCCCACGCGACGGGGCCCGAAACCGAACGCAGCCAGTGGTCGGATAACCACCAGGCGCGCCCGCCGGCCCGGTGCAGTTCACCAGCGGCCAGGCGCCAGATCGGGTGGGCTTCACTCGCCGCGTCGCGCAGCGAGTCCCAGCCGGACCAATGGTCGCTGTCGGGCAGTGTTGTCCTCGACGCCAGCCAATGGCTCAAGGCATTGCGCTGGCGAGCCGGCGACAAAGCCTGCAACGGCGCCAGCTCCAGCGAGGGCAAGCCAAGCCAGTCGAACGGGCCCGTGGTAGCGGCGTGAGCCAGGTCTATTACTGCCAGGTCATCGAGCAGGCCTTGGGCTTCAACCATATGGGCGGCGCTGCGTGCCAGGGTTGCCGAGGCCTTGGGCCAGTGCCCGACCACTATGGGCAAGACCTGCTGGCGCAGGTAGTTGCGTGCGTACCTGTGATCGTCGTTGGAAGGGTCCTCGATCCAGCTCAAGCCCTGCTGCGCGGCGTAGGTTTCCAGCTCCGCACGTGACACGTCGAGCAATGGACGAAGCAAATGGCCTTGGCCCAGGGGACGCTGCCTCGGCATCGCCGCCAACCCTCGCACCCCTGCCCCGCGCAGCAAACGAAACAACAGGGTTTCAGCCTGGTCGTCGCGGTGCTGGGCAGTGAGCAGCACTTCATTGCCGTGGATCGCGGCCAGGAAAGCCCCGTAACGCGCCTCCCTGGCAGCCCGCTCGACACTGGCGCCAGACTGGACCTCGACATGAATCACTTGCAACGGCACCCCAAGGGCGTCGCAGACCGAACGGCAATGGGCCGGCCACGTATCGGCCACAGCCTGGAGGCCATGGTGCACATGGATTGCACTGAGTGTTGGCAGGGAATGGTTTTTTGAGAGGGACGCGAGCAGGTGCAGCAGGACGGTGGAATCGAGGCCGCCGGAGAAAGCGATGTGCCAGGTGGCGGCGTTGCGCCAGGGAATGAGTTGGGTAAGCAGGCGGCTTGGCAGATCGTTGCTTGCGTTCATGGGTTTCAGCCTTGGCACAAATCAAATGTGGGAGCGGGCTTGCTCGCGAAGGCAGTGAATCAGTCAACACGGGGGTTGAATGTTAAACCGCTTTCGCGAGCAAGCCCGCTCCCACATTGGCTCCCCACAACTGCTGGAGACTTGGTCAGATCAGAGACCGTAGCTCATCAAACGCTCGTAGCGACGGGTCAGCAGCGCGTCGTTGTCGAACTTCTTCAGCATCGCCAGTTGCGAACCCAGCTCGGCACGAATCAGCGCCGCCGCCGCAGCCGGATCACGGTGAGCGCCGCCCACGGGTTCGTTGATTACTTTGTCGACGATGCCCAGGCCCTTGAGGCGCTCGGCGGTGATGCCCATGGCTTCAGCGGCATCCGGTGCTTTCTCGGCGGTTTTCCACAGGATCGATGCACAGCCTTCCGGCGAGATCACTGCATAAGTGGAATATTGCAGCATGTTCAACTGATCGCAGACACCAATGGCCAGTGCGCCGCCAGAACCGCCTTCACCAATCACGGTAGCGATGATCGGGGTTTTCAGGCGAGCCATGACGCGCAGGTTCCAGGCAATTGCCTCGCTCTGGTTACGCTCTTCGGCATCGATGCCCGGATAGGCACCCGGTGTGTCGATGAAGGTCAGGATCGGCATCTTGAAGCGTTCGGCCATTTCCATCAGGCGGCACGCCTTGCGATAGCCTTCGGGACGCGGCATGCCGAAATTGCGGCGCACCTTCTCGCGCACTTCGCGGCCTTTCTGGTGGCCGATCACCATGACTGGCTGGTCGTCCAGACGGGCGACGCCGCCGACGATCGCGGCGTCATCGGAGAAGTGACGGTCGCCGTGCAGCTCATCGAACTCGGTGAAAATGTGTTCGATGTAGTCCAGCGTGTAGGGACGACGTGGGTGACGCGCCAAACGCGCGATCTGCCAGCTGGTCAGCTTGCCGAAGATGTCTTCGGTCAGCGTGCGGCTTTTGTCCTGCAGACGAGAGATTTCATCGCCGATATTCAGCGAATTGTCATTACCGACCAAGCGCAACTCTTCGATCTTGGCTTGCAGGTCGGCGATCGGCTGTTCGAAATCTAGAAAATTCGGGTTCATAGGCGTCCGTCTTGGGTCGACGTCCAAGAGAGCTTGGGCCGGCCGGTTGTCTATTCGCGCCTACCTTAAGGGAGAGGCGCGTTCAGGTCGAGATTAAAAATTCAGGTCGAGATCAGGGGCAATCCGGTTTCAACAGTGGCCCCTGGCCGTCAACGGTATTGGAGGAAGACGTTGTCTTTGCCGAACTGGTCACGCAAGGCTTGAATCAACGCATCCGCCGGATCGATCCGCCAGCCTTCGCCAAACTGCAGCACAGCCTTGGCGTCGGGGCGCAGGTACTCCATGGTGATCGGGCAAGCGCCGCGATGACGCTTGAACAATTCGCCCAACCAGCGTAGCTGATCGCCCTTGAGATCCTGGGTTTGCAGCTTCAGGCGCAGGCTTTCGGCGAGGTTGGTACGGGCATCCTCCATGCTCATCACCCGCTTGACCCGCAGCCGCAGGCCACCGGAAAAATCATCGTTGCTGACCTCGCCTTCCACCACCACCATCGCGTCTGTCTGCAACAACGACTGCGCCGAGTGGAACGCCTCGGCGAACAATGACGCCTCGATGCGCCCGGAGCGGTCGTCGAGGGTGATGAACCCCATCTTGTCGCCCTTTTTGTTCTTCATTACCCGCAAGGCGATGATCATGCCGGCGACGGTCTGGGTGTCACGAGCCGGCTTGAGGTCGATGATTCGCTGGCGGGCGAACCGGCGGATTTCGCCTTCGTATTCGTCGATCGGGTGCCCGGTGAGGTACAGCCCCAAGGTGTCCTTCTCGCCCTTGAGGCGTTCCTTGAGGGTCAGTTCCTTGGCCTTGCGATGGTTGGCGTAGACATCGGCATCCTCTTCGACGAACAGCCCGCCGAACAGGTCGGCGTGGCCACTGTCGTGGGTGCGAGCCGTCTGTTCGGCGGCCTTGATCGCTTCTTCCATCGCCGCCAGCAACACCGCGCGGTTGCGGTCGATATTGGCCTGATAGGCCTTGGGCTCATCCTGGAAATAAGGGCCCAGGCGATCCAGCGCGCCGCTGCGGATCAGACCGTCGAGGGTGCGTTTGTTGATGCGTTTGAGGTCGACCCGCGCGCAGAAATCGAACAGGTCCTTGAACGGCCCGTCCTGGCGCGCTTCGGTGATGGCCTCCACCGGCCCTTCGCCCACGCCCTTGATCGCGCCCAGGCCATAAATGATCCGGCCCTCGTCGTTCACCGTGAACTTGAACTCCGAAGCGTTCACGTCTGGTGCGTCGAGGCGCAGCTTCATGGTCCGCACTTCTTCGATCAAGGTCACGACCTTGTCGGTGTTGTGCATGTCCGCCGAGAGCACGGCGGCCATGAACGGCGCCGGGTAATGCGCCTTCAGCCACGCGGTCTGATACGAGACCAGGCCATAGGCGGCGGAGTGGGATTTGTTGAAGCCGTAGCCGGCGAATTTTTCCACCAGGTCGAAAATGTTACCGGCAAGGTCAGGGTCAATGCCGTTGGTCGCGCAACCTTCAATGAAACCGCCGCGCTGCTTGGCCATTTCCTCGGGCTTTTTCTTACCCATCGCCCGCCGCAGCATGTCCGCGCCGCCAAGGGTATAACCGGCCATGACCTGGGCAATCTGCATCACCTGTTCCTGATACAGGATGATGCCATAGGTCGGTGCCAGCACCGGTTTCAAGCCTTCGTACTGATAATCCGAGTGCGGGTACGCCAGCTCGGCACGACCGTGCTTACGGTTGATGAAGTCATCCACCATGCCTGACTGCAACGGGCCCGGACGGAACAGGGCCACCAGTGCGATGAGGTCTTCGAGGCAGTCGGGCTTGAGCTTCTTGATCAGCTCCTTCATGCCCCGGGATTCAAGCTGGAACACTGCCGTGGTTTCGGCTTTCTGCAACAGGCTGTAGGTCGGCTTGTCGTCCAGCGGGATGAAGGCGATGTCCAGGGGTTCTTCGCCAACCTTGGCCCGATCGCGGTTGATGGTTTTCAGCGCCCAGTCGATGATCGTCAGGGTCCGCAAGCCGAGGAAGTCGAACTTCACCAGGCCCGCTGCCTCGACGTCATCCTTGTCGAACTGGGTCACCAGACCGTCGCCTGCCTCATCGCAATAGATTGGCGAGAAGTCCGTCAACTTGGTCGGTGCGATCACCACGCCACCGGCGTGCTTGCCGACGTTACGCACCACGCCTTCGAGCTTGCGGGCCATCTCCCAGATCTCGGCGGCTTCTTCATCGACCTTGATGAAGTCTCGCAGGATTTCTTCCTGTTCGTAGGCCTTTTCCAGGGTCATGCCGACTTCGAACGGGATCATCTTCGACAGACGATCCGCCAGGCCGTACGACTTGCCCTGCACCCGGGCCACGTCGCGCACCACAGCCTTGGCGGCCATGGAACCGAAGGTGATGATCTGGCTCACCGCGTTGCGACCGTACTTCTCGGCCACGTAGTCGATCACCCGGTCGCGACCGTCCATGCAGAAGTCGACGTCGAAGTCGGGCATGGATACCCGTTCCGGGTTGAGGAAACGTTCGAACAGCAGGTCATATTCCAGCGGGTCGAGGTCGGTGATCTTCTGCACGTAAGCCACCAGCGACCCGGCGCCCGATCCACGTCCCGGGCCCACCGGCACGCCGTTGCTCTTGGCCCACTGGATGAAGTCCATCACGATCAGGAAGTAACCGGGGAAGCCCATCTGGATGATGATATCCAGCTCGAAATTCAGCCGATCGACATAGACCTGGCGCTTGGCTTCGTAATCTTCGGTCGTGTCCTTGGGCAGCAGGACGCTGAGGCGCTCCTCCAGGCCATCGAAGGACACCTTGCGGAAATATTCGTCGATGGTCATGCCATCGGGGATCGGGAAGTTGGGCAGGAAGTGCTTGCCCAGCTTCACTTCGATGTTGCAGCGCTTGGCGATCTCGACGGTGTTTTCCAGCGCCTCGGGCAGGTCGCTGAACAACTCGGCCATTTCCTCAGCGCTCTTGAGGTACTGCTGGTCGCTGTAATTCTTCGAACGACGCGGATCGTCGAGAGCGCGGCCCTCGCCAATGCAGACGCGGGTCTCGTGGGCCTCGAAGTCCTCCTGCTTGATGAAACGCACATCGTTGGTCGCCACCAGCGGCGCGCCGATCTTGTCGGCCAGGGCCACGGCGGCATGCAGGTGTTCTTCGTCGTTGGGGCGATTGGTGCGCTGGACCTCGATATAGAAGCGGTCCGGAAATACCGCCATCCAGTCACGGGCCAGCACCTCGGCTTCCTCGGCATTGTCACTGAGCAAGGCCTGGCCGATTTCGCCCTCCTTGGCCGCCGACAGCATGATCAGGCCTTCGCTGGCCTCGGCCACCCATTCGCGCTCGATGATGATCGAGCCGTTGCGCTGGCCCTCGATAAAACCACGGGAAATCAGCTCGGTGAGGTTGCGATAACCCACGGCGTTCATCGCCAACAGGCTGATACGACTCAACGGCGCGTCCGGGTCCTTGTTCGACAGCCACAGGTCGGCGCCGCAGATCGGCTTGATCCCCGCGCCCATGGCAGCCTTGTAGAACTTGACCAGCGAACACATGTTGTTCTGGTCGGTGACCGCCACGGCCGGCATGTTCATGCCCACCAGGGTCTTGACCAGGGGCTTGATCCGCACCAGACCGTCGACCAGGGAATATTCAGTGTGCAGGCGTAGATGAACGAATGAAGCCGGCATAGTGATCCTGCGTTAAGTCATGAAAACAACAAGGCCCGGATTGTACCGGGCCTTGGGTAAAACATCAGCCTGCAACCCATGCCGTTCATTTGGATGATTGCATCCGTGGCGAGGGAGCTTGCTCCCGCTTGGGTGCGAAGCGCCCATAAGAAAGGGCTGCTGCGCAGCCCAGCGGGAGCAAGCTCCCTCGCCACGGTGAATCAGGTGAACCTTCAGCTTACGATCAAACCATCACGAGCTTCGTAGGCCAGCCGCACCGGGGCGAACGAGCGGCGGTGGATCGGCGTTGGGCCCAGGCGTGCCAGGGCTTCCAGATGAACGGGGGTCGGGTAGCCTTTGTGGCTGCCGATGCCGTAGCCCGGGTAGATCAACTCAAAGGCCGTCATTTCCCGGTCACGGCTGACCTTGGCCAGGATCGATGCCGCTGCGATGGCCGGCACCTTGCCGTCCCCCTGGATGACCGCCTCGGCACGCATCGACAGCTTCGGACAACGATTGCCATCGATCATCGCCAGTTTCGGCGTGATGTGCAGTCCCTGGACAGCCCGCTGCATGGCGAGCATGGTGGCGTGGAGGATGTTCAGCTCGTCGATTTCTTCGACTTCGGCCCGGGCGATGCACCAGCTCAGGGCTTTCTCGCAGATTTCGTCGTAGAGTTTTTCACGGCGGGCTTCAGTGAGCTTCTTCGAATCGTTCAGACCCAGGATTGGCCGGTTCGGGTCGAGAATCACCGCTGCCGTCACCACCGCGCCGCACAACGGGCCGCGCCCCACTTCATCGACACCGGCCACCAGCTCTTGCACTTCGGCGACCAGGTTGAAGTCCAAACCCATCTGCAGCTTTACGTTACTCATGGTTTTGCGCCAATCAGGGTCAGTACCGCATCCGCAGCCTGGTTTGAGGCATCGCGACGCAAGGTACGGTGGATTTCGTCGAAGCCCCGGGTCTGCTCCTGACCGCCGTCGATCAAGGGTGCAAGCGTGCTGGCCAGCGCCTCGGCCGTCGCATCGTCCTGCAGCAATTCAGGCACCAGCATGCGTTGGGCCAACAGGTTCGGCAAGGACACGTAGGGGCTCTTGACCATGCGCTTGAGAATCCAGAACGTCAGCGGCGCCAGGCGATAGGCAACCACCATCGGGCGTTTATACAGCAGCGCTTCAAGGGTAGCAGTGCCGGAGGCAATCAACACGGCATCACAGGCCGCCAACGCGTCATGGGAACGGCCATCGAGCAACGTGACCGGCAGATCGCGACCAACCAGTAGCGCCTCAAGTTGCGCCCGACGCTGCGGGCTGGCGCACGGCAGGACAAAACGCACGCCGGGACGCATCGTCAGAAGGCGCTGCGCCGCGTCGAAAAACAAGCCGCCCAGGCGACTCACTTCGCCGCCTCGGCTACCGGGCATCAGCGCCACCAGCGGGCCTTCGGGTAGGCCCAGCGCCTGGCGCGCCGCGGCGCGGTCAGCTTCCAGGGGAATGGTATCGGCCAGGGTGTGGCCGACAAACCGCACCGGCACGCCCTTCTCCTCGTAGAAGCGGGCTTCGAACGGCAGCAGCGTCAGCATCAGGTCGCAGCCTTCGCGGATCTTCAGCACCCGCTTCTGCCGCCAGGCCCACACCGACGGGCTGACGTAATGCACGGTCTTGATCCCGGCCTGGCGCAACTTGAGTTCGATATTGAGGGTGAAATCCGGCGCATCGATGCCGATGAACACATCCGGCTTCTCGTGGATCAGCGTCTCGATCAGCTTCTTGCGTCGAGCCAGCAGCTCGCGCAGGCGACCGAGCACTTCCACCAGCCCCATCACCGAAAGGCGCTCCATGGGGAAATAGGAAGTCAGCCCCTCGGCTTGCATCAATGGCCCACCGACTCCGATGAACTCGACCGCAGGATGCCTGGCCTTGAGCGCCCGCATGAGACCTGCGCCCAGAATGTCACCGGAAGCCTCTCCCGCCACCAGTGCAATACGCAAATTAGCCATGGTTAGCGAGTGATGCCGCGAGTCGAAGACTGGATAGAGTCGCGGAAGATGGCGACTTCCGGATGCTGCGCCGACGCCTCGGCCAATTCGGCAAGCGCCTGCTCGACCGTCAGGCCCTGGCGATACACGACCTTGTAGGCGCGACGCAACGCCGTGATGGCCTCTTCGCTGAAACCGCGACGGCGCATGCCTTCGAAGTTCATGCTGCGGGCTTCGGCGGGGTTGCCGAACACCGTGACGTAGGCCGGCACATCCTTGCCAATGGCGGTCCCCATGCCAGAGAAGCTGTGGGCGCCGATATGGCAATACTGGTGCACCAGGGTAAAACCGGACAGGATCGCCCAGTCATCCACATGCACATGGCCCGCCAACGCGGTGTTGTTGACCAGGATGCAGTGGTTACCGATAACACTGTCGTGGCCGATGTGCGCATAAGCCATGATCAGGTTGTGGTCGCCCAGGGTCGTTTCGCTGCGATCCTGAACGGTGCCACGGTGAATCGTCACGCCTTCGCGAATCACGTTGTGATCGCCAATGACCAGGCGGGTTTCTTCACCTTTGTATTTGAGATCGGGCGTGTCCTCGCCTACCGAGGAAAACTGGTAGATGCGATTGTGACGGCCGATCCGGGTCGGTCCCTTGAGCACTACGTGGGGACCGATCACCGTACCCTCGCCGATTTCCACACCTGCGCCGATGATCGACCACGGGCCGACCTCGACATCGGCGGCCAGGACGGCCGTCGGATCGATGATTGCGCGAGGGTCGATCAAACTCATAGTTTGCGTTCCGCACAGATGATTTCAGCGGAGCAGACCGGCTTGCCGTCGACCGAAGCCTGGCATTCGAACTTCCAGATCTGGCGCTTGCAACTGATGAACTTGGCTTCGAGGATCAATTGATCGCCCGGAGTGACCGGCTGGCGGAAGCGCAGCTTGTCGGAGCCAACAAAGTAATAGAGCGTGCCGTCGGCAGGCTTCACGTCCAGCATTTTGAAACCAAGGATCCCGGCAGCCTGAGCCATCGCTTCGATGATCAATACGCCCGGCATGATCGGATGCGCAGGGAAGTGACCATTGAAGAACGGTTCGTTGATGCTGACATTCTTGTAGGCGCGAATGCGCTTGCCTTCAACGTCAAGGTCCACCACCCGGTCCACCAGCAGGAACGGGTAACGGTGAGGCAGGTATTCGCGAATCTCGTTGATGTCCATCATTTCGGGGGGAAGCCTATGTAAAGATTGGGAGCGCACGAGTGACGCGCACTCCGCTAGCAAATCAAGATGCCCTAACGGCTGTGCACACTTGATATGGAAATGGTATCAGCCATCTGATGAAGCATTACCGCCAGGGGTCACGTCCCCTACACGCTTTTCCACCTGCTTGAGGCGCCGCGCAATGTCGTCGAGCTGACGGATACGCGCCGCGCTCTTGCGCCATTCGGCTGCCGGCTGCATCGCCGTACCGGACGAATAAGCACCCGGCTCGGTAATCGAGTGAGTCACCATGGTCATCCCGGTCAGGAATACGTTGTCACAGATATCGATATGCCCCACCAGCCCCACGCCACCGGCGAGCATGCAATGCTTGCCGATCTTGGTGCTGCCGGAAATCCCCACGCAAGCGGCCATGGCGGTGTGGTCACCGACCTGGACGTTGTGGGCGATCTGGATCTGATTGTCGAGCTTGACGCCATTGCCAATGACCGTGTCGGCCAGGGCGCCACGGTCGATGGCAGTATTGACGCCAACCTCCACGTCATCGCCCAAGGTGACGCCGCCGATCTGGGCAATCTTTTGCCAGATGCCTTTCTCGTTGGCAAAACCAAACCCTTCACCGCCCAGTACCGCGCCGGATTGAATCACTACGCGCTTGCCGATGCGTACATCGTGATAGAGCGTGACACGCGGCGCCAACCAGCCACCTTCACCGATCTCGCAACGCGCGCCAATGACGCAATGAGCGCCCAGCGTGACACCGGCACCGATACGGGCCGCGCTTTCGATGACCACGAACGGACCGACGCTCGCCGTGGGGTCGACCACCGCATCCGCCGCAATCACGGCGCTGGGATGAATACCGGCAACCGCCTTGGGCTTGGGGTCGAACAGGTGGGAGATCCGTGCGTACGCCAGGTACGGATCGGGCACGATCAAGGCGTCGCCGACAAACCCTTCGGCATCGGCAGCCTTGAGCAACAGCGCGGCAGCCCGGCTATCGGCCAGGTATTTGCGGTATTGGGGATTTGCCAGAAAGCTCAACTGAGCTGGGCCAGCCTCTTGCAAAGTGGCTAGCCCAGTGATTGCCTTCTCCGGGTCGCCACGCAGGGTGGCGCCGAGGAACTCGGCCAATTGGCCGAGCTTGATGGTCGCTGTCATGGATTACTTCAGCTGATTCATGCGCTCGATCACCTGGCGCGTGATGTCGTACTGCGGCTTGACATCGATGACTGCGCCACGCTCGAACACCAGGTCAAAACCACCTTTCTTGATGACTTCTTCCACGGCGCTGTCGAGTTTCGGCTTGAGCTGCTTGAGCATTTCACGGTCGGCAACGGCTTTGGCTTCGTTCAGCTCCTTGGACTGGAACTGGAAGTCACGGGCCTTTTGCTTGAATTCAAGCTCCAGACGCTCGCGCTCGCCCTGGGCCATCTTGTCCCCACCGGCGACCAGACGGTCCTGGATACCCTTGGCGCTGCTCTCCAGGCCCTTGAGCTTGGTCAGTTGCGGGCCGAATTTTTTCTCGGCATCCACGGCGTACTTCTTCGCCGCGTCGGACTCCAGCAAGGCCATCTGGTAGTTCAGCACGGCGATCTTCATGTCGGCAAAAGCCGGACCTGCGACCAGTACGGTCGCCAGGAGAACCAATTGAGTCAACTTACGCACGATGTACTCCTACAAAATCCATTGTCGTTATCTTGGGGCAGACAGTTAGAACGTCTGGCCGAGGGAGAATTGGAACACTTGGGTTTCAGCGTCATCCGGTTTCTTGATCGGCATCGCCAGCGCGAAGCTCAAAGGACCCAGCGCGGTGACCCAGGTCACGCCCACACCCACGGAACTGGCCATGTTGCTGAGGCTGATGTCGTTGCATTTGGCGTTGGACTTGGAGCCGTTGACGTTGGTGGTGTCATCGCAACTGGAGTCGAAGACGTTACCCACGTCCCAGAATACCGATGTGCGCAGGGAGCGTTGATCCTTGACGAACGGCATCGGGAACAGAACTTCCAGGCCGCCCTGGATCAGGACGTTACCACCAAATGGCAGCGGATCCTGGTCCGGGTCCGCCACTGTACCTGCGTTACCAGTGGCCGCCGCACCGCGGCTCGGCGTACTGCGTGGACCCAAGGTGCTGTCCTTGAAGCCACGCACCGAGTTGAAACCACCCGCGTAATAGTTCTCGTAGAACGGCAGGCCGTCAGTCGAGCCGTAGCCGTCACCATAACCCAGCTCGGTGTGCATGCGCAGGGTATAGGTGTCGGTCAGCGGCTGGAACAACTGGCCGCGATAATCAAGCTTGAAGAACGACAGGTCGCTGCCAGGCGTAGTGGTTTCGAATACCAGGCTCTGGGAATGACCACGCGTTGCCAGGACACCCTTGTTCAGGGTCGACTCGGACCAACCAGCGGATGCCTTGAAGTTCAGGTAGCTGTCGCCTTCCTTGTTTACGAAGTCGAAGATCTCGTCAACGGTGTAGCGGCCGGTGTTGATCTTGTCCTGCTGGGCGGTAAGGCCGAAGGTCAGGCGCGAGGTCTCGCTGATCGGATAGCCGACGTTGGCGCCGACACCGTAGCTGTCCACCGCATAGCTGGAAATATCGGAATCGAGCTCGTCATAGTCGGTGGTGCGATAGAAGGCGTTATAGCCCAGGCTCACACCGTCAGCGGTCCAGTAGGGGTCCACGAAGCCGAAGTTATAGCGAGTCTGGTATTCACTGCGGGTCAAGCCGATGCTGACCTTGTTACCGGTACCCAGGAAGTTGTTCTGGGTGATCGAGCCACCGAGGATCAGGCCGGCGCTCTGGGCGAAACCGACGCTGGCGGTGATCGAGCCGGAAGCCTGCTCTTCGACGCTGTAGTTCACATCGACCTGGTCATCGACGCCCGGCACCGCCGGTGTCTCGACGTTGACTTCCTTGAAGAAGCCCAGGCGCTCCAGACGGGTCTTGGATTGGTCGATCAGGTAGGTCGAAGCCCAGCCGCCTTCCATCTGGCGCATTTCACGGCGCAGCACTTCGTCCTCGGACTTGGTGTTGCCACGGAAGTTGATACGGTTGACGTAGGCACGCTTGCCCGGGTCCACGGCGAAGGTGATGTCGACGGTGTGGTCGTCATCGTGCGGCTGTGGCACGCCGTTGACGTTGGCGAAGGTGTAGCCCTCGTTACCCAGGCGACGTGTGATCAGCTCGGAGGTGGTGGTCATCAGCTTGCGCGAGAACACCTGACCCTTCTGCACCAGCAACAGCGACTTGACCTGGTCTTCAGGGACCTTCAGGTCACCGCTGAGCTTCACGTCGCGAACGGTGTACTTCTCGCCTTCGTTGACGTTGACGGTGATGTAGACGTGCTTCTTGTCCGGGGTGATGGACACCTGGGTCGAAGCGATGTCCATGTTGATATAGCCACGGTCCAGGTAGTAGGAACGCAGGCGCTCCAGGTCACCGGACAGCTTTTCACGGGCGTACTTGTCGTCGTTCTTGAAGAATGACAGCCAGTTGGTGGTCTTGAGTTCGAACAGGTCGATCAGGTCTTCGTCGGGGAAAACCGTGTTGCCCACCACGTTGATGTGCTGGATCGCCGCCACGGTGCCTTCGTTGATGTTGACCTTCAGGCCGACACGGTTGCGCGGCTGCGGGACCACCTCGGTGTCCACAGTGGCCGAGTAGCGGCCCTGGGCCACGTACTGGCGTTGCAGTTCGTTACGCACACCTTCGAGGGTTGCACGCTGGAAGATCTCGCCCTCGGCCAGGCCCGATTGCTTGAGGCCTTTCATCAGGTCTTCAGTGGAGATCGCCTTGTTGCCTTCGATTTCGATACTGGCGACCGACGGGCGCTCGACTACCGTGATGACCAGGACATTGCCGTCACGGCCCAGCTGGATATCTTGAAAGAAGCCGGTTTTGAACAGCGCACGAGTGGATTCCACCAGGCGCCGATCATCCGCCTGCTCGCCGACGTTCAGCGGCAAGGCGCCAAAGACGCTACCTGCGGATACCCGCTGGAGGCCATTGACACGAATATCAGAGATAGTGAAGGACTCGGCGTGAACTTCGGCGATCATCAATACGGTGAGAACCGCAGTTAGCAGCAGACGTTTCATGAAGTCCTTTCTTATTCCAACTGGCAATAAACAAACTGCCGCAAAATGCGGCAGATTCGCAATTCAGCGAAGCGTTACAGTCGACCCAGATCGTTGACGAGGGCAAGCAACATGACCCCGACCACCAAGCTGATACCGATCTGTATCCCCCAACCTTGCACCCGATCCGACAAGGGACGACCACGCGCCCACTCGATCAGATAAAACAGCAGATGCCCCCCATCCAGTACAGGAATGGGCAGCAAATTCAGAACTCCCAGGCTAATGCTCAGATAAGCAAGGAAATTCAGGAAATCAGCGACGCCCGACTGGGCAGAAGCGCCCGCCACTTTAGCAATGGTTATCGGTCCACTCAAGTTTTTTACCGAGAGCTCGCCGAACAACATTTTCTTCAGTGAGTCGAGGGTCAGTACACTCATGGTCCAAGTGCGCCGCGCACCCTCGCCAATCGCCGCCACAGGGCCGAAACTGACCTCGCGGATCATTTCCGGCGGCCAGTCGACAGCCTTGACGCCTGCGCCCAGGTAACCTGTCGGCGCCTTGCTCTCGCCACGGGCCGCCAGGGTGACCGGGACCTCGATTGGAGCACTGTCACGCTCGACGCGCAGCACAATTTTGGTATCAGGACGTACACGTACCGAATCGACCACCTGTTGCCAGTCGCCGATCGGCTGGCCGTCGAGTGCGAGCAACCGGTCGCCGGTCTTCAGGCCGGCAGCCTGGGCCGGGCCTTTCGGATCGAGCTCGGCGAGTATCGGCGGCAGTGCCGGGCGCCATGGGCGAATCCCCAGGGAACGGATCGGGTCCGGCTCGTCGGCGCCCTTGAGCCAGTTATCCAGCATCAGTTCCCGCGGCGAATCGATGGTGGAACCTTGCTCGCGGACCATCAGCTGCAACGAACCACTCTCGCCCAGGCGACGCACCAGTTGCAGATTGACTGCCGCCCAACCTGAAGTCGGCTCGCCGTCGATCGCAACGATTTCCTGCCCCGCCCCCAGCCCGGCCCGGGCGGCGACGCTGCCAGCTTCCACGCCGCCGATGACCGGTCGCACCTGCTCGCTGCCCAGCATGGCCAAGGCCCAGAAAAAAACCATGGCCAGCAAGAAGTTGGCGATCGGCCCCGCCGCCACGATGGCAATGCGCTGACGGACGCTCTTGCGGTTGAAGGATTGATCGAGCTGATCGACCGGCACTTCCCCCTCGCGCTCATCGAGCATCTTCACGTAGCCACCCAACGGGATCGCCGCCACGACGAACTCGGTGCCCTTTTTGTCGTGCCAGCGCAGCAAGGGCATGCCAAAGCCTACGGAGAAACGCAGGACCTTGACGCCACAACGGCGTGCGACCCAGAAATGACCGAATTCGTGAAATGTGACCAGCACCCCCAATGCCACCAGGGTGCCGACAATCATATAGAGCGCGCTCATCAGTTTTCTCCGCAATCCTGTCCAGGGCGACCCTGGCTAACGTATCGCAGCTTCAACGCCCGTGGCGTCGCAGCCATTGACCCGCCAACTCACGGGCCTTGGCGTCCGCCGTAAATACCGCATCGAGGTCATCGACCGAAACCACGGCTTCGAGATTCAAGACTTCCTCGATGATACTCGCGATCTCAAGGTAACGGACACGCCCATCGAGAAACGCTGCAACGGCCACTTCATTGGCCGCGTTGAGCATGGCTGGCGCGCTGTCGCCCGCCTCGGCCGCCTGTCGCGCCAGACGCAGGCACGGGAAGCGCTGTTCATCAGGCGCCTGGAAATCCAGGCGAGCGATGGCGAAGAGGTCCAGCGGCGCAACGCCCGAGTCGATCCGCTCCGGCCAGGCCAGTGCGTTGGCGATCGGGGTGCGCATGTCGGGATTGCCCAACTGAGCCAACACCGAGCCATCGATATAGTCCACCAGTGAGTGAATCACGCTCTGGGGGTGAATCACCACCTCAACCTGGGAAGGCTTGGCATCGAACAGCCAGCAAGCCTCGATCAACTCCAGACCCTTGTTCATCATGCTGGCCGAGTCCACGGAAATCTTGCGCCCCATGGACCAGTTGGGGTGCGCGCACGCCTGTTCGGGCGTCACGTGCATCAATTCTTCCAGCGGTGTCTGCCGGAACGGGCCACCAGAAGCGGTCAGCAGGATCCGCCGTACGCCGACGGCGCCCAGACCACGGGCAAAATCCTGCGGCATGCATTGAAAAATCGCGTTGTGCTCGCTGTCGATGGGCAGCAGCACCGAGCCGCTCTTGCGCACCGCCTGCATGAACAGGGCGCCGGACATCACCAGCGCCTCTTTATTGGCCAGCAGGATCTTCTTGCCAGCCTCCACTGCCGCCAGTGTCGGCCGCAAACCCGCTGCCCCTACGATCGCCGCCATGACCGCATCGACTTCAGGAGCCGAGGCCACTTGGCACAGGCCTTCTTCACCCACCAGCACGCGCGTGTCCAGGCCCGCCGCCCGCAGGTCATCCTGCAACGCCCGCGCCACACTGGCTTCGGGCACCACGGCGAACTGCGGCGTATGGCGTATGCACAACGCCAGCAACTCACTCAGGCGTGTGAAGCCACTGAGCGCGAATACTTGATAGCGCTCCGGATGGCGGCCAATGACGTCGAGCGTGCTGAGACCGACCGAACCGGTCGCACCCAGCACGGTAATCTGTTGGGCGCGACTCACGATGCCGCCATCCACAGCAGCACGGCGAAGATCGGGATCGCAGCGGTAAGGCTGTCGATACGGTCCAGCACCCCGCCGTGACCCGGCAACAGGTTACTGCTGTCCTTGATCCCGGATTGACGTTTGAACATGCTTTCGGTCAGATCGCCAACCACGGAGACAAATACGATGAGGGCGGCGCCAATCAGGCCCATCAGCAACTGCGCGACCGTCCAGTCCCGCACGAAGCCGACCACCGTCGTGATCACCAGGCTCAACACCAGGCCACCGTAGACCCCTTCCCAGCTTTTGCCCGGGCTGACTTTCGGCGCCAGCTTGCGCTTGCCAAAGGCGCGTCCGGAAAAATAAGCCCCGACGTCGGCGCCCCAGACCAGCACCATCACGGCCATGATCTGCCAGTTGCCCAGCGGGCCCTGCTTGATCCAGATGAGCCCCTGCCAGGCCGGCAGGAGAATCAACAGGCCAATCACCAGCTTGGTCGCGGTATTGGCCCAATGATGGGCGGTGCGCGGATAGGTCAGCACGAGGAAAGTCGCCGTAGCCCACCAGAGCACCGCGGCACCCAGCACCCAAGGCGCGAGGCCGGGCAGCACGTACATGATGAACAGCATGGCCGCCACGACCGCTGCGTAGGCCACGCGCGCCGACTGCGCAGGAAAACCCGCCAGCCGCGCCCACTCCCACGCCCCCAAGGTCACGACCAGACCGATGAACAGCGCGAAACTGGCGCCCTCGAGCAAGAAGAACCCGCCCAAGGCGATGGGTAACAGGATCAGGGCGGTGATGATTCGTTGTTTGAGCATTAAACCCGGGCTCCAGCTTCGATCTGCTCGCTCGTTTTACCGAAGCGACGCTGACGGGAAGCGAAATCGGCCAGTGCGGTACGCATGGCTTCGTGTTTGAAGTCCGGCCAGAACAGGTCGGAGAAGTACAGCTCGGCGTAAGCCAGCTGCCAGAGCAGGAAATTGCTGATGCGATGATCACCACCGGTGCGGATGCACAGGTCCGGCAACGGCAGGTCGCCGGTGGCCAGGCAGGTCTGCAACAGTTCAGGCGTAATGTCTTCCGGCCGAAGGTGCCCGGCCTGGACTTCCCGCGCCAGCCGCTGGGCAGCCTGGGCGATATCCCACTGGCCACCGTAGTTAGCGGCGATCTGCAGTACAAACCGATCGGCGCCAGCCGTAGCGGTTTCGGCTTCACGCATCGCAGCCTGCAGTTCCGGATGGAAACGCGAGCGATCACCGATGATACGCAGGCTGATCTTGTTTTCATCCAGGCGCTTGGCCTCACGCCGCAGCGCCTTGAGGAACAGGTCCATCAAGGCACTGACCTCATCGGCCGGACGCTGCCAGTTTTCGCTGGAAAAGGCGAACAGGGTCAGCACCTCGACCCCGGCCTCGGCGCATACCTCGATGACAGCACGAACCGCATCGACGCCCGCCTTGTGCCCGGCGACGCCGGGCATAAAGCGTTTCTTGGCCCAGCGGTTATTGCCGTCCATGATGATCGCCACGTGGCGCGGCACCGCGAACGGCACGGCCTGCTTGGTCTTATCCATTAAAACGAGACCCTTATACGGCCATCAGGTCTTTTTCTTTCTGCGCCAGATCCGCGTCGATCTTAGCCACGTACTTCTTGGTCAAATCGTCGATTTCGCCTGTCGCGCGACGCTCTTCGTCTTCGCTGATTTCCTTTTCCTTGACCAGGTCCTTGAGCTGGCTGTTGGCGTCACGACGGATGTTGCGCACGGCAACGCGGGCGTCTTCAGCGACATCGCGGGCCTGCTTGGTGAAACCGCGACGGGTTTCTTCAGTCAGGGCCGGCATGGAGATCAGCAGCAATTCACCCAGGTTGGTCGGGTTCAGGTTCAGGCCGGCACTGCCGATCGCCTTGTCCACCGCGCCCAGCATGTTGCGCTCAAAGGCCACGACCTGCAGGGTACGGGCATCCTTGACGGTGATGTTGGCCACCTGCTTGATCGGGGTGTCGGAGCCGTAGTACGGCACCATCACGCCTTCAAGGATGCTTGGGTGAGCCTGGCCGGTACGAATGCGACCGAAGTTGTGCGCCAGGGACTCCAGGGATTTCTGCATGCGCTGTTCAGCGTCTTTCTTGATTTCGTTGATCATTGTTGCGCTTCCTCGATCAGTGTTCCTTCGGCGCCGCCATGGACGATATTCAGCAGGGCACCGGGCTTGTTCATGTTAAAGACGCGCAGCGGCATCTTGTGGTCGCGGCACAGGCAGATAGCCGTCAGGTCCATGACACCCAGCTTGCGATCCAGTACTTCATCGTAGGTCAGATGATCGAACTTCTCGGCATGTGGGTCCTTGAACGGGTCGGCTGTATAGACGCCATCGACCTTGGTTGCCTTGAGCACGACATCGGCATCGATCTCGATCGCTCGCAGGCAGGCGGCAGAATCCGTGGTGAAGAACGGATTACCGGTGCCGGCGGCAAAAATCACCACTTCCTTGGCGTTGAGGTGGCGCATGGCTTTGCGGCGATCGTAGTGATCGGTCACGCCAACCATGGAAATGGCCGACATGACGATGGCCGAGATATTGGCACGCTCCAGCGCATCGCGCATAGCCAGGGCATTCATCACAGTGGCCAGCATGCCCATGTGGTCGCCTGTAACCCGATCCATGCCGGCCGCGCTCAGCGCTGCGCCGCGGAACAGGTTGCCGCCGCCGATGACCAGGCCGACCTGCACGCCGATCCCGACCAGTTGGCCGACTTCCAGCGCCATGCGATCCAGCACTTTTGGATCGATCCCGAACTCTTCCGAGCCCATCAGGGCCTCGCCGCTAAGCTTGAGTAGAATGCGTTTATAGCGAGCCTGATAACCACTGCCCTGCTGAGCCATTGCGAATCTCTCCTGCGGCGTATTTTCGAAAATTCTTCAAGGCTGTTTTACAGCCTGCGTTCACTCTAGCTTGACGCTGACACAGCGCCATCGGAACACGGCTTTGTAAGCCAGTTCCGACAGGAAACCAATAGAAATCGGCATCCCCATCCAAAAAGAGGCTGCGCGCGTTAAGCGGGCAGCCTCTTCTGGGCGACAGTTGTGAAAACCGTCTTATTGCTTGCTGGCAGCCAGCTGAGCAGCCACTTCTTCAGCGAAGTTGTCTACTGGCTTCTCGATGCCTTCGCCGACTTTGAAGTAGGTGAAGGAAACGATTTCGGCGCCTGCTTTCTTGGCCAGCTCACCGACCTTGACTTCAGGGTTCTTGACGAACGCCTGCTCTACCAGGCTGGCTTCAGCCAGGAACTTGGTGATGCGACCGGCAACCATTTTTTCAACGATTTCGGCTGGCTTGCCTTTGATCTTGTCTTCGTTGAGTTGCATGAACACGGCTTTCTCGCGTTCGATGGCATCAGCGGAAACTTCCGACGGCAGCAGGAACTCAGGGTTGCTGGCTGCGACGTGCATGGCGATGTCCTTGGCCAGCTCGACGTTGCCGCCTTTGAGGGCTACGACGACACCGATCTTGTTGCCGTGCAGGTAAGAACCGACAACGTCACCTTCGATGCGAACCAGGCGACGAATATTGACGTTCTCGCCTACTTTGGCAACCAGGGCTTCACGAGCCGATTCCTGAGCGGCGATCAGCGGAGCTGCATCGGTCAGTTTGTCGGCGAATGCTTTTTCAACGCTGGCAGCAACGAACGCCTTGAAGTCGTCTTGCAGGGCCAGGAAGTCAGTCTGCGAGTTGACTTCAATGATAACGGCAGCCTTGCCGTCTTCCTTGATGCCGATCGCGCCTTCAGCGGCAATGTTGCCGGCTTTCTTGGCAGCCTTGATGGCGCCCGAGGCACGCATGTCATCAATGGCTTTCTCGATGTCGCCGCCAGCCTTGGTCAAGGCTTTCTTGCAATCCATCATGCCTTCGCCGGTACGCTCGCGCAGTTCTTTGACCAACGCTGCAGTAATCTCTGCCATTTCAAAATCCTCTTGGATAGGTTTTCAACCATTCCACCCGATCGAACGGGCGATCAATTCTTCCTGAAAGCCACTGCTTATAGGCCGTTTCACGTTACAACCGGTCGATGAAGAACAGGCAACCGTGTCGGCGGCAAATGGTTTTCGAGGTGGCAAAAAGGGGGCCAAGCCCCCTTTTTGCTTACTGAGTCAACGCCAGGGCGTCAGTTACTCAGCGGCTGCTGCCGGAGCTTCTTCAGCGAAGACTTCGGTGCCGCCATTAACATTGTTGCGACCACGGATCACAGCATCAGCCATCGAACCCATGTACAGCTGGATGGCGCGAATGGCGTCATCGTTGCCTGGGATGATGTAGTCAACGCCTTCAGGGCTGCTGTTGGTGTCGACAACGCCGATGACCGGGATACCCAGCTTGTTGGCTTCGGTGATCGCGATGCGCTCGTGGTCAACGTCGATCACGAACAGTGCGTCAGGCAGACCGCCCATGTCCTTGATACCGCCCAGGGAGCGGTCCAGCTTCTCAAGGTCACGAGTGCGCATCAGCGCTTCTTTCTTGGTCAGCTTGGCGAAAGTACCGTCTTCGGCCTGGACTTCAAGGTCACGCAGACGCTTGATGGAAGCGCGAATGGTCTTGAAGTTGGTCAGCATGCCGCCCAACCAGCGGTGATCGACGTACGGCGAACCGCAACGTGCTGCTTCTTCAGCAACGATCTTGCCAGCGGAACGCTTGGTGCCGACGAACAGAATCTTGTTTTTGCCCTGGGCCAGGCGCTCTACGAAGGTCAGTGCTTCGTTGAACATCGGCAGGGTTTTTTCAAGGTTGATGATGTGAATCTTGTTACGCGCGCCGAAAATGTACTTGCCCATTTTCGGGTTCCAGTAACGGGTCTGGTGACCGAAGTGCACACCGGCCTTCAGCATATCGCGCATGTTGACTTGGGACATGATAGTTCCTTGATAAGTCGGGTTTGGCCTCCACGTATCCCAATGACCAACCAGCGGCAAATAAAGCCGAAGGCACCCAGGTCATCGTGTCGACACGTGTGTGGATTTAAGCTTGCGGGGTCATCCCCGGAAAGCGGCGCATTTTATACCACAGCAAGGGCAAAAACGGAACACGGATTCTGAAATCCCGGTGAAGCCCCCCTTCCACAGCCCTTTCATGGGCCATGGACGCACCGCCTTATAGAGAGAAGCGATGCAGACGGGCGCGGATTTGCGCTGATCGTCTGTTAGAATCGCCTCTTTCAGGGCCGCCCGGATCAGTCTCCGCCGCCCATTACGTTTTGAACAGCGCCGTCAGGCGCAGAGAGAGCCTGTATGACCGTTACCCTCAAGACTCCCGAGGACATCGCCAAAATGCGTGTCGCCGGCAAACTCGCCGCCGATGTGCTGGAGATGATCGCCGACTACGTCAAGCCGGGTGTGACCACCGAAGAGCTGGACCGTATCTGCCATGACTACATCGTCAACGAGCAGAAGGCCATCCCGGCTCCGCTCAACTACAAAGGCTTCCCGAAGTCGATCTGCACCTCGATCAACCATGTGGTCTGCCACGGCATCCCCAACGAAAAACCGTTGAAGGATGGCGACACCCTGAACATCGACGTCACCGTCATCAAGGACGGCTACCACGGCGACACCAGCCGCATGTTCCATGTCGGCAACGTGCCGGAGTGGGCCCAGCGCCTGTCGAAAGTCACCCAGGAATGCATGTACATGGCCATCGAACTGGTGAAGCCGGGCTGCCGCCTGGGTGACATCGGCGAAGTGATCCAGAAGCACGCGCAGAAGAACGGCTTCTCGGTGGTGCGCGAGTTCTGCGGCCACGGCATTGGCAAGGTGTTCCACGAAGAACCGCAGATACTGCACTACGGCCGTGCCGGCACCGGCATGGAGTTGCAGGCGGGCATGACCTTCACCATCGAGCCGATGATCAACCAGGGCCGCGCCGACACCAAGGTGCTGGGCGACGGTTGGACCGCCATCACCAAGGATCGCAAGCTGTCGGCCCAGTGGGAGCACACCTTGCTGGTGACCGAGACGGGGTACGAGATCTTCACCCTGCGCAGCGATGACACCATCGCTCGCGTTTCCGCCTGACCCAATACACAGCCTATAGATAGAAAGGAAAGCCATTCGATGCCGCAGGTGGATCCCGAACTCTTCGACCGCGGCCAGTTCCAGGCTGAACTGGCCCTGAAGGCAAGCCCCATCTCGGCGTTCAAGAAAGCGATCCGCCAGGCCCGCGAAGTGCTCGACCAGCGCTTTCGCGATGGGCGGGATATCCGTCGGCTGATCGAGGACCGTGCCTGGTTCGTCGACAACATCCTGCAAAAGGCCTGGGAGCAGTTCAACTGGAGCGAGGACGCCGACATCGCCCTGGTGGCGGTGGGCGGCTACGGACGCGGTGAATTGCACCCCTATTCCGACATTGATCTGTTGATCCTGCTGGACAGCGCCGACCATGAGGTCTTTCGCGATTCCATCGAGCGTTTCCTGACGCTGCTGTGGGACATCGGCCTGGAAGTCGGCCAGAGCGTACGCTCGGTGCAGGAATGCGCCGACGAGGCCCGCGCCGACCTGACGGTGATCACCAACCTGATGGAGAGCCGCACCATCGCCGGCCCCGAGCGGCTGCGCCAGCGCATGCTCGACGTCACCAGCACAGCGCACATGTGGCCGAGCAAGGATTTTTTCCTGGCCAAGCACGCCGAGCAGAAGGCCCGTCACCACAAGTACAACGACACCGAATACAACCTGGAACCCAACGTCAAGGGCTCGCCGGGCGGCTTGCGGGACATCCAGACGATCCTCTGGGTCGCCCGTCGCCAGTACGGCACGCTGAACCTGCGCGCCCTGGCCGGCGAGGGTTTCCTGGTGGAAAGCGAAAACGCCTTGCTGGCTTCGTCCCAGGAATTTTTGTGGAAGGTTCGCTACGCCCTGCACATGCTCGCCGGACGCTCCGAAGACCGCCTGTTGTTCGATCACCAGCGCTCCATCGCCGGCCTGCTAGGCTTCGAGGGTCAGGACGCCAAGCAGTCCATCGAAAACTTCATGCAGCAGTACTATCGGGTGGTGATGAGCATTGCCCAGCTCAGCGAGCTGATCATCCAGCACTTCGAGGAAGTCATCCTCGCCCCGGAAGACGAAGAACCGCCGCAGCCGATCAATTCACGCTTCCAATTGCATGACGGGTACATCGAGGCGCGCAACGCCAATGTCTTCCGTCGCACGCCCTTCGCCATGCTCGAGATCTTCGTGCTCATGGCCCAGCAGCCGGAAATCAAGGGGGTGCGCGCCGACACCATTCGTCTGCTGCGGGAAAACCGGCATCTGATCGATGAAGACTTCCGCCACGACATCCGCAACACCAGCCTGTTCATCGAGCTGTTCAAGTGCAGGATTGGCGTGCACCGCAACCTGCGGCGGATGAACCGCTACGGCATTCTTGGGCGCTATCTGCCGGAGTTCGGGTTCATCGTCGGCCAGATGCAGCACGACCTGTTCCACATCTATACGGTCGATGCCCATACCCTGAACCTGATCAAGCACCTGCGTAAGTTGCAATACACCCAGGTGTCGGAGAAATTCCCGCTGGCCAGCAAGCTCATGGGCAAGCTGCCCAAACCTGAGCTGATCTATATGGCGGGGCTGTACCACGACATTGGCAAGGGCCGTCAGGGCGATCACTCCGAAATCGGTGCAGTGGATGCCGAGGCGTTCTGCCAGCGCCATCAACTGCCGGTATGGGACAGTCGGTTAATCGTGTGGCTGGTGCAGAACCACTTGGTGATGTCCACCACTGCCCAGCGCAAGGACCTGTCCGACCCGCAGGTGATCCACGATTTCGCCCAAACAGTCGGCGATGAAACCCGCCTGGATTACCTCTACGTGCTGACTGTGGCCGACATCAACGCCACCAACCCGAGCCTTTGGAACTCCTGGCGCGCCAGCCTGTTGCGCCAGCTCTACACCGAGACCAAGCGTGCCCTGCGCCGCGGCCTGGAAAACCCAGTGGACCGCGAAGAACAGATCCGTCGTACCCAAAGCGCAGCCCTGGACATCCTGGTACGCGGCGGCACCGATCCAGACGACGTCGAGCAGCTCTGGTCGCAACTGGGCGATGACTATTTCCTGCGCCACACCGCCGGCGACGTGGCCTGGCACAGCGACGCGATCCTGCAGCAACCGGCCGATGGCGGGCCACTGGTGTTGATCAAGGAAACCACCCAGCGCGAGTTCGAAGGCGGCACGCAGATCTTCATCTACGCGCCGGACCAGCACGACTTCTTCGCCGTGACCGTGGCGGCGATGGACCAGCTCAACCTCAACATCCACGACGCCCGGGTCATCACGTCCAGCAGCCAGTTCACCCTCGACACCTACATCGTGCTCGACACCGACGGCGACTCGATTGGCGACAACCCGGCGCGGGTCAAGCAGATCCGCGATGGCCTCACCGAAGCGCTGCGCAACCCGGCGGACTACCCGACCATCATCCAGCGACGGGTGCCGCGCCAACTCAAGCACTTCGCGTTTGCGCCCCTGGTGACGATCCACAACGACGCCCAGCGCCAGGTCACGGTGCTGGAGCTCAGCGCCCCGGATCGCCCGGGCCTGTTGGCGCGGATCGGCCATATATTCCTGGAGTTCGACCTGTCACTGCAAAACGCCAAGATCGCCACCCTTGGCGAGCGGGTGGAGGACGTGTTCTTCATCACCGACGCCCATAACCAGCCGTTGTCCGATCCGCAGCTGTGCAGCCGCCTGCAGGAAGCGATCGTGCGGCATTTGAGCGTCAACCAGGAACCGGATGCTCACATGACACGCATCAGCATCTAAACGAACAACACTCCCTGTGGGATCGCCGCACCGCCGCTCCCACATTGAACGAGGCCCCCGATGAACAACGCTCTGAACCAGTTGCAGCCCTACCCGTTCGAAAAGCTCCGCGCCCTGCTCGGCACCGTCACGCCCAACCCGGACAAGCGCGCCATCGCCCTGTCCATCGGCGAGCCCAAGCACCGCTCGCCCAGTTTCGTGGCCGAAGCCCTGGCCAGTAACCTGGAAAAAATGGCTGTGTACCCGACCACCCTCGGTATCCCGGAGTTGCGCGAAGCCATCACCGGCTGGTGCGAGCGTCGCTTCAACGTGCCGAACGGCTGGCTCGACCCGGCGCGCCACGTGCTGCCGGTCAATGGCACCCGTGAAGCCCTCTTCGCCTTCACCCAGACCGTGGTCAACCGTGGCGACGATGCGCTGGTGGTCAGCCCGAACCCGTTCTATCAAATCTACGAAGGCGCGGCGTTCCTGGCCGGGGCCAAGCCGCACTACCTGCCATGCCTGGACGAAAACGGCTTCAATCCGGATTTCGATGCGGTATCGCCAGACATCTGGAAACGCTGCCAGATCCTGTTCCTGTGCTCTCCAGGCAATCCGACCGGCGCCTTGATTCCGGTGGATGTGCTGAAAAAACTCATCGCCCTGGCCGACGAGCATGACTTCGTCATTGCCTCAGACGAGTGCTACAGCGAACTGTACTTCGACGAACAGACTCCGCCGCCAGGCCTGCTCACCGCCTGCGTCGAACTTGGTCGCAAGGATTTCAAGCGCTGCGTGGTGTTCCACAGCCTGTCCAAACGCTCCAACCTGCCAGGCCTGCGCTCCGGTTTCGTGGCCGGCGATGCAGACATCCTCAAGGGCTTTTTGCTGTATCGCACCTACCACGGCTGCGCGATGCCGGTTCAGACCCAACTGGCGAGCATCGCGGCCTGGAACGACGAAGTGCATGTACGGGCCAACCGCGCGCTGTACCGGGAAAAATTCGACGCCGTGCTGGAAATCCTCAGCCCGGTGCTGGACGTGCAAAGGCCCGATGGCAGCTTCTATCTGTGGCCGAATGTGGCGGGCGATGATGCGGCGTTCTGCCGAGACCTGTTCGAACAGGAACACGTGACGGTCGTGCCGGGCTCCTACCTGTCCCGCGATGTGGACGGCGTCAACCCGGGGGCCGGGCGTGTGCGCATGGCGCTGGTTGCACCATTGGCTGAATGTGTGGAAGCAGCGGAACGGATTCGCGCGTTCATCCAGCGTCGGGGTTGATAGCTGTAACGGACTGAAGTGGACCGCTGTTGTGGCGAGGGAGCTTGCTCCCGCTGGGCTGCGCAGCGGCCCCAACAGCAACATCCGTACCGGCCACCACCTCCCCCTGTACAAATACTCAGTGATGCCTAGGTTGCGCAATGCACCTATTTCGGTACACCTCATTCATAATGGATACCGCGCCATTATGATGAGGTACGGCATGAACAAGCACATTGGATCTAATTTTGACGACTTCCTCGCCGAGCAAGGCATCGCCGAAGAAGTTTCCGCCGCTGCGCTCAAACGTGTTATTGCCTGGCAGATTGCCGAAGCCATGAAGCTTCAGAAAGTGACCAAAAAGGCCTTGGCACAACGGATGCACACCAGTCGCACTGCTGTTGATCGTGCGCTCGACCAGAACGATGCGGGAATGACGCTGGCAACGCTTGCCAGCGCAGCCCGTGCGCTGGGTCAGAGAGTGGAAGTGCGGCTGGTTCCTGAGCATGAAGGGGCTCACGCATAAGCTGTCGTGGCGAGGGAGCTTGCTCCCGCTGGGCTGCGCAGCGGCCCCAAAGCAGTCAACTCAATTTGCCTGACACACCGGGCTGTCAGGTTTTAGGGCCGCTTCGCGCCCCAGCGGGAGCAAGCTCCCTCGCCACAGGGGTTTGGCGTCGACCACCCTATGTGTGAGCGACACAGAACCACTGTGGGAGCTTGCTCGCGATGAGGCCGGCACTTATTGCATCAAGTCCGAAGCTCTACCCGATCCAAGGCCTTGGTCGCCAACAACGCCCCCAACTCAATCATCTGCGCCACTCCCAACGCCACATGCCGCCGCGAGCCGTCCAGATCAAACGCCAGGTCACTGAGCATCGCATTGGCCGAAGCGAGGGTTTCGCTGAGGTTGGCCAACAGGGCTTCGGTATCAACGCTGTCCGACACGATGAACAGCTGCGTCGAGGGCTTGGGTTCTGACTCGCTGTCGCCAGGCTTGAGGTAATGATCCAACGCACGATCAGCGGCTTCTTGCAGCTTTTCGGGGGCGTAGTCGCCGTAGGGGAAAGTTGATGCTGGCTTTGGAGGATTCGGAGTTTCTTTGATCATGTGATGCTCCTTGGGTTTGGGAGCTGCCACAAAGTCTTCTCACGGACTGGAGAGTGGCAGCTGTACGCGGGGTGAGAATCCGAGTCAAACCCACAAAACCCGGCCATGTCGAAGCATGCCCGCGCACAGCCGCCATAACACGAAGCATGGACGAAACGCGCCTGCACTTTATATGGCGGGCGCTTATGCGCATAGTGGGTGTTCGGATTCTCACGTCCGGTCGCTGAATTGGCAGCGACATCCAAAGGCTAGAGCCCTCGCTTCCGACGGACAACCTTAAAAACTTGTCGGAAACTTCGGTGCGTCTGACAGACCGCGATCGCCTGCTCAGACAAGAAAAGAAATAAAACGTACTGAGATAAGCGAAGCCATTGATTTCATTGGCTTAGTACACCGACCCATCCCATGCAACGCTGTTTCAAGCGTTCAAGCTGGCTTGAGTTCACTAACGCCGGTAGCCATAGTCGATCCCGTCACCAGCGAGAGCTGGCAGGAGTCTGGGTCCCTCTCGGGGTTGACCCAGCGGCGCAGAAAGGGCGAAGCAAGCTCAACTGCGTGTCGATTGAAGCCGCCTTCGGGCGGCTTTGCTTTTTATGAGGTTAAGGATGTGTAGTGGCCTAATGAAACCGCAAACTCCATCCCTCTAGACTTATCATTGGAGATGAAATCGTTCGAATCCGGGGATCTGCACGCAAAGCGCCTTGACCGCTTCTGCGACAGTCCGAATAGAAAGTCAAAATGACCGACCGAACTGCCGAAGCTGCCCGAACAGCAAATTGGGTCATGGGCTGATATTCAATTGCCATGGCGGCCATGGTTTTCTCCAAGAAATAGAAAACCGCCCGGAGGCGGTTGTGGTGATCGAAAAAATCAAAGCGAGCTGGGCCTGATATCCAATCCAGTCTGCGAGTCTCCGCTAATTCGGAATCGCTTCACCTGGCCTTTCAGGCTTGCCGATTGCTCTTTCAACATATCTGTCCAGCTGCACATGCCGCCGCCTTGCCTATCTATGCCGAGCCCGACGGGTGACCGCCGATGGACAGAAAGAATTTCGCCACCTCACCGGTATCGATTCGTGCAGCAAACTTTCCGTCGATATGGATAGCGACATAGCAGCCGCCACCCAGGAACCCCGTGTCTCGGGTCACGACTACGGTTCCGTATGCCTCTTTCGGATTTGCGGAGAAGGCAACGATTCGGTTTTTCGGAACCGGCCTCGCTTCGCCTGGAGAAACTGGCGACGTAGAACACCCCGCCAGCAAAGCAATAGCTACCGCGCCTACGAACAATCTCATGGGGTCACCCCTATGGAAGATGAACCCAAGATATCGGAACAGAGTGCCCGGCAGGACTGCAAGCTGTTGCTTGTGAATGCTTGCAAAAGTCCCACCATGGGACTACATTCTCACCCATGAGAATTATCGCCATCAGTCATCTGAAAGCCTTCTGGGAGAAATACCCAGATTCCGAACAGCAGCTTAAGGCTTGGCTTGACGATGCCAAAAAAGCCACTTGGACCAACCCAAACGACATCAAGGCGCAATACGGTAACGCAAGCATTCTCAAGAGTCGCCGCGTGGTGTTCAACATCAAGGATAACGACTACCGCCTGGTGGTCGCCATTGCCTACCGCTTCGGCGCTGTGTACATCAAGTTTGTCGGCACTCATCGTCGGTACGATGAGATCGACGCAAACATCGTGGAAATGGAGTAATCATCATGAAAATTCGCCCAATCCGCACCGATGAAGAATACCGGGTAGCTCTCAAAGAGATCTCTCCCCTGTTTGAGAATGAGCCTGAACCTGGCACCCCGGAAGGCGATGCTTTCGAAGTCATGATCACTCTGATCGAGGCCTACGAAACCAAGAACTTCCCGGTTGATTTGCCTGACCCAATTGAAGCCATCAAGTTTCGCATGGATCAATCCGGACTCACCGCGGCCGATCTGGCTCCCGCTATCGGAAAAACGAACCGCGTATACGAGGTGCTCAACCGTAAACGCTCGTTAACTCTGCCCATGATCTGGAAGCTTCACGATATGTTCGGCATCCCCGCAGAAAGCCTGATAAAGCCAGTAAAAGCTGCCTGATGCTAGCCCGGTCCGCCGGGCTTTTTCAAACCAGCAAGGACAAGAAATGACCTCAGTCGAAGAGAAAGACATATCAGAGTGTTCGTAAAGCACATCGGACTTGAGAAATCGGTTCCTGGGCGTTACAGCTTGTTGCTGGCCGCAAATCTTTAGGGAGACGCCCTCTCCGGCACGCAAAACCACGCCAAGATTGTTCGCGAAAATTGAACTCCTTGAGCAGGGAGAGCTAGGGCAGAAGTGACCGACATCCGGAGCGGCAGGACCGCAGAGATCTCTGTCGAGCCCAAGCACCTTGCCTCGGCCCGGAGCATGAAAAGGATTCTTCTAGATCGGTGCATGTTCTATAAGGCACCGCGTGCGGAACACGATCAGATGCTGCTCAAGATTTTAGATCCGTCGGCTGAAGCAATCCAAAAATAGCAGCACAGGATAGCCCACCATTCGTATTTGACTTTACCCATCGCAAGGGATGTTCATAGAGTTTGTGATCGACCCCAGACTCTTCGGGCGATGAGGCCGATATTATTTACCCAACCCCAAATTCGCCTCCGCCAGATCCAACTCCCCCAGCACCTCACGCAGTACATCATCGCCAATCTGGTGATGACGACTCAGACGATACAACTCCAGCCGCTGCGCCCGAAAAGCCTTCAAACGCAGCCGGCGCTCCAGCAGATCCATCTCGAATGCCAGCGCCTGGGCCTCGGCGGAGTCGTTGAATATCTCCAACTGATGCCGATACTCAGACATCAGCCGCGCCTTGACCTCGGTCGCCAGCGCGGCCTTGGCCGCATCCGGCGGGCTGACGGCTTCGGCCGGTTCTTCCACTTCCAGCGCGCGGATCGCCGCTTCGGCGGTTTTTCGCCAGGCATCGCGTACTTCGTTGCGACGTTTGTCATCGGGGCTTTTCTCGATTCCGCGCAGCAATATCGGCAAGGCGATACACGCCGCTATCAACGACAGCAAGATGACGCCGGCAGCAATGAAGATAAGCAAGTCTCGCTCGGGAAACGCCTCGCCCGCCCCCAACAGCAACGGCACTGACAGCACACCCGCCAATGTCACCGCACCGCGTACCCCACCGAACGTGAGCAACCAGCAAGAGCGCGCCGTGGGCACCAGCGTCAATTCGCCCTTGCCACGCCAGTGGCGCAACAGCCCCGACAGGCGCCAGATGCTTTGCACCCAGACAAACCGCAGCACCAGTAACACAAGGAAAATCGCCAGTACGTCGAGACAGCGGTAGAACAATGTCGGCCACAGGGTGGCTTCATGGCTGGTCACCGCTTTGATGATGTCGGGCAACTGCAAGCCCAGCAGCAGGAAGATCAAGCCATTGAAGGCAAACTCCAGCAGCGACCAGACGCTGCGATTGAGTAACCGCGTGCCGGTCTGGCGCGGCAGCAGGTCGAGCCAGCTCTGCATCATCCCCGCCGCCACCGCCGAGAGAATGCCCGAGGCGCCCAAGCGTTCAGCCAGCACATAGGCAGCAAACGGCAGCAACAACATGAAAACCACGTGGGTGGCCGGATCGTCCCAGCCCCGGGCAATCATCCAGGCCCGCAAGCGGCCTACCAGCCAACTCAGGGCCACGCCGACCAGCAGGCCGCCGACCGCCACCAGGACGAAAGTCAGGCTCGCGCTGGTTAGGGAAAACACGCCGGTGATAGCCGCCGCCAAGGCAAACTTGAAGGTCACCAGGCCCGACGCATCGTTCATCAGCGCCTCGCCCTGGAGCATGTGCATCAGCGGCCCGGGCAGGCGATCCCGGGCAATCGCCGACACTGCCACAGCGTCGGTGGGTGACAGCACCGCAGCCAGGGCGAAAGCGACCGGCAGCGGGATACTCGGCAGCAGCCAATGAATGAAGTACCCGGCGCCCACCACCGTGAACAACACCAGCCCCACCGCCAACGTCAGGATCGGCCCGCGCAGGCGCCACAACTCGCGTTTGGGCATGCGCCAACCATCGGAGAACAGCAGCGGCGGCAGGAACAGAAACAGGAACAACTCGGGATCAAGCGCTACATGCAGCCCCAGCGAGGGCCAGGCCAGCACGGCGCCGGCGCCGATCTGCACCAGGGGCAACGGCAGCGGGATCAACCGTCCGATCAGGCGCGACACGCCCACCAGCATCAACAGGATCAGGACGGTATAGGCGCTTTGCATAACGGACTTCCAATGACAGCCATACACATCTACGGCAACAGCTGGCCGGTGAAGTGCCATATTAACTGCCAAGGTGAACCGCTGCCTTTGCACATTGGTCGCACCTCAGCGGCGTCAATGCGAAGTCGCCTCTTGGTCGCTCCCAACCGCCACTCGGCAGGAGCGACCGACGACTATCCGAAGCTAAACAGCTCGCTCAGCGGCATTGAGGGTCGAGCGGCCCGAGACAACATCGACGCCGTCACCGTCATTGTCGTTATCTTCCCCGATCTGTTCGGCCGTCGACACTTCCACCAAGGACAACATTCCCTGCAGCTCATCCGGATGAGCGGGCCCGGCGGATAGCCTGTCCAACGCGGCAGAGGTCTTGTCCGCCAACGGCTGGGTCATCACTGCCGTTGTCACCCAGGCGGCGAGCACGGGGGCCATCGTAGCCGTAACCGTCGCCTTGCCAGCCGCCGCAACCCCCGCCGGCGAAATCCCGGCGTTCCTGGCTGCGTTGACAGCGGCGGTCTGGGCCATGCCGATCGCAGTAATACCGCCGGCCAACGCTCCGAGACCACTGACCAGGCCAGTCGGCGTAACCAAGGCTTGCAGCGATTTGCTGCCATCGCGCATCGCGTCCAGCGGCAGGCTGCCGACCCGCTTCGCAATGCCCATCGCAGCACTCCCTACGCCATAGTTCTTGAGGTCCTTGAAACGCTGATGCCAGTCTTGACGCCCCAACAGGTATTCCGGGCCAATCCGGTGTTTCGATTTATCGATGGAATGTTGCAAGTCATAGGCGGCCATGCCGGAAAGCGGAGAACCGACGGCAGCTATCACAGAGTCCACCTTGCTGCCCGTTTGCGCATCGACGGTCTTTGTCACGACGGGTTGGATGACCGTGCGTAACACGTTTCGCGCAGAGAAGGTCTGGAAAGTCAGGCTGCCTTCGATAGCCTGGGTCGTCAGGCTCGGCTTCACCGCCTGGGCGGCTTCTTGCATGACCGGCTCCAGATCGGCATTTTCGGCCACCAGCCACTGGGTGTCGCTGGTGGCGCGCTTGATCAGGCCGTTGCCGACCGTGTCGGCGGCGCTGCTGACCAGGCCGGCAATCGCTGACAACGCCAACGGCGCGGTAATCGAGCCATTGCCGGTCACCGCCGGGGCGAAGTCCAGCGCGATGGACGCCGCGCCGAAGGGAACCGAACGAAGGAATCCAACAGTGTCATGGGACGCGCGATCCAGCCGCGAGCCTTTGGTCAGCACGGCATCGACGCTTTCCGCGGTTTCCCCGTCATTGGCCAAGGTACGCGAACGATCGTCGATCAGTGCTTCGAAGGCCTCGCGATTGGCACCGTTAATATGCGGCTCGAATACCCGGGTGAGCTGGGCCTTGATTGCACCCGTCCGATTTGCCAGGTCCTGTTCAGCCGTGACAGGGCCGATCGGGACGGATGCAGCGGTCCCGGTGGTCGATGTCGTTGAAAGGGGCGGGAGTGTTTCTTCAGTCTGATTCGTCAGTGGATGGGGCGGTGTCAGGGAGATGGAATCCATGGGCGGCTCTCTTGTGCGCAAAAGTGCTGGGTTAACCTGTGCTGTGTGGTCACCACTTTCCTATCGGTTCCGCTTCGTCCTTTGCGTCGCGACAGTCAAGGCACTGAAAGGAACGACGTGGCATAATCGTCCGCTGATTTTCAGGACGATACCGGGAACGTTTTGGGGGAGCATTCATGCCCAAGGAAAACAAGCATCTACAGCTTTTCGGCATCAAAGCCTGCGATACGATGAAAAAAGCGCGTACCTGGCTCGATGAGCACGCGGTGCGCTATGACTTTCACGACTACAAGAGCGCCGGCATCGACCGTGAGCACCTGACCCAATGGTGCAACGAGCATGGCTGGCAAGTGGTGTTGAACCGTGCCGGTACGACCTTTCGCAAGCTCGACGACGAACGCAAAGCCGATCTCGACCAGACGAAAGCCATCGAACTGATGCTCGCCCAACCCTCGATGATCAAGCGCCCGGTGCTCGATCTCGGTGACAGAACCCTGATTGGCTTCAAGCCAGATATTTATGCGGCAGAGATCAAGTAAGCCTGCCCAGTCCATTTTGTAGAGGTAATTTCATGTCCACTACCCTGTTCAGCCTGGCCTTCGGCGTCGGCACTCAAAACCGTCAAGGCGCCTGGCTGGAAGTGTTCTACGCACAGCCGCTGCTCAATCCATCGGCCGAGATCGTTGCCGCCATTGCGCCGATCCTTGGCTACAGCGAAGGCAACCAAGCCATCACCTTCACCACCGCCCAGGCCTCGCAACTCGCTGAAGTCCTCAAGGGCGTCGATGCCGCGCAAGCCGCACTGCTGACCCGCCTGGCCGAAAGCCATAAGCCGCTGGTCGCCACGCTGCTGGCCGAAGATGCGCAACTGAGCTCCACCCCTGAGGCTTACCTCAAGCTGCACCTGTTGTCCCATCGCCTGGTCAAGCCCCACGGCCTGAATCTGGCCGGCATTTTCCCTCTACTGCCGAACGTAGCCTGGACCAGCCAAGGCGCGATCGACCTGGGCGAACTGGCCGAGCACCAGCTCGAAGCCCGTCTGCGCGGCGAGTTGCTGGAGGTGTTCTCGGTGGATAAATTCCCGAAAATGACCGACTACGTGGTCCCGGCTGGCGTGCGGATCGCCGATGCCGCGCGGATCCGCCTGGGCGCCTACGTGGGTGAAGGCACCACGGTCATGCACGAAGGTTTCGTCAACTTCAACGCCGGTACCGAAGGCCCGGGCATGATCGAAGGCCGCGTCTCGGCTGGCGTGTTCGTCGGCAAGGGGTCGGACTTGGGCGGCGGCTGCTCGACCATGGGCACCCTGTCGGGCGGCGGCAACATCGTGATCAAGGTCGGCGAAGGCTGCCTGATCGGCGCCAACGCCGGCATCGGTATTCCGTTGGGCGACCGCAACACCGTGGAGTCGGGCCTGTACGTAACCGCCGGCACCAAGGTCAAGCTGCTGGACGAGAACAACCAACTGGTCAAAGTGGTCAAGGCCCGCGACCTGGCCGGCCAGCCGGACCTGCTGTTCCGCCGCAACTCCGAGACCGGCGCGGTGGAATGCAAGACGCATAAATCGGCCATCGAGCTGAACGAAGCACTGCACGCGCACAACTAAGCCGCTTCACCCAACACCTGTGGGAGCGGGCTTGCTCGCGAAGGCGCCTTCAAGGCCGCCGAAAGGCTTCGCGAGCAAGCCCGCTCCCACAGGGTCCGGCGTCATTCCAGCAGGGCCCGAAAGCATGTTGATCCAATCCCCCTGGCGCGCCGATTTCCCGGCCATCGCCGCCCTGCATCGGCAAGGCCAGACCTACCTGGACAATGCCGCCACGACCCAAAAGCCCCAAGCCCTGCTGGACGCCCTGGCGCATTACTACGCCAATGGCGCGGCCAACGTGCACCGTGCGCAGCATCTACCGGGCGCCCACGCAACCCAGGCATTCGAAGACAGTCGCCTCAAGGTGTCGCAGTGGCTCAACGCTGGGGACAGCGGGCAGATCGTCTTCACTCATGGCGCGACGTCTGCGCTGAATCTCCTGGCCTACGGCCTGGAACACCTATTCAACCCGGGCGATGAAATCGTCATCAGCGCCCTGGAACACCACGCCAACCTGCTGCCATGGCAACAATTGGCCGAACGCCGCGCGTTGACGCTGGTGGTGTTGCCGCTGGATGCCGACGGGGTGATCGACCTGGGCGCCGCCGCCGAGCTGATCGGCACGCGCACGCGCTTGCTGGCGGTGAGCCAGTTGTCCAATGTGCTCGGCGCCTGGCAACCATTGCCGGCGTTGCTGGCAATGGCCAAGGCCCAAGGCGCGTTGACCGTTGTCGACGGCGCCCAGGGCGTGGTCCACGGCCGTCACGACGTGCAGGCCCTGGGCTGTGACTTCTATGTATTTTCCAGCCATAAACTCTACGGCCCCGACGGATTGGGCGCTTTGTTTGGTCGCACCGAAGCGCTTCGCCAACTACGGCATTGGCAATTTGGCGGCGAGATGGTGCAACTGGCGGATTATCACAGCGCTACCTTCCGCCCGGCACCGCTCGGTTTCGAAGCAGGCACGCCCCCCATCGCCAGCGTAATCGGCCTGGGCGCCACCTTGGACTACCTGTCCGGCCTCGACCCGCAAGCGATCATCGACCACGAAGCGGCGCTGCACGACTATCTGCTCCACGGCCTGCTGGCGCGCAACGGCGTCCGCCTGGTGGGCAATCCGCGCCTGGCACTGGTCAGCTTCGTGGTCGAAGGCGTGCACAACGCCGACCTGGCCCACTTGCTGACCGAGCAAGGCGTTGCCGTGCGCGCCGGGCATCATTGCGCTATGCCGCTGTTCAAGCATTTGCAACTGTCCGGAGCAATCCGAGTGTCGCTGGCGCTGTACAACGATTCCGCCGACCTCGAACGTTTCTTCGACGCCCTGGACCAGGCCTTGGAGATGCTCCGATGAACCTGCCGGCCGATGCTGCCACGGCGTTGCAGATTTTCCAGGACGCCTCAGGCTGGGAACAACGCGCACGGCTGCTGATGCAATGGGGCGAACGTTTGCCGCCGTTGAGCGACGCAGACAAATGCGACGCCAACCTCGTCCACGGTTGTGAAAGCCAGGTGTGGTTGGTGGGGCGATTGCACGATGGGCATTGGCAGTTTTGCGCCAGCAGCGATGCGCGGTTGATCCGCGGGTTGGTGGCGTTGCTGCTGGCGCGGGTCAATGGGCTGTCAGTCGAAGAGCTGCAACAGGTGGACTTGCCGGGCTGGTTCAATGCGTTGGGGCTGTCGCGGCAATTGTCGCCTTCGCGCAGCAACGGCTTGAATGCGGTGTTGCAGCGGATGCGTGAGCTGGCGCGATAACGGTGGCGAGGGAGCTTGCTCCCGCTCGGCTGCGAAGCAGCCGCCCTGGGGCCAGCATGATTGACTCCGACAAATGGGGGCCGCTTCGCAGCCCAGCGGGAGCAAGCTCCCTCGCCACCAAAAGCCGTTACTACCCGGGCTTGACCCTGTCCGCCGGCCGCCGCACACCCGCCACGATCTTATCCACAGCCTTGGTCGCCGCGACCATGCCGAATGTCGCCGTGACCATCATCACCGCGCCAAACCCACCCGCGCAGTCGAGCTTCACGCCGTCGCCAACAAAACTCTTCTGCAAGCAGATGCTGCCGTCCGGTTTCGGGTAGCGCAGTTGCTCGGTGGAAAATACACAGGGCACGCTGTAGTGACGGGTCACGGTGCGGGAGAAACCGTAGTCGCGACGCAAGGTGGAGCGCACCTTCGAAGCCAGCGGATCGTTGAAGGTACGGTTCAAGTCGCAGACCTGGATCAACGTCGGATCAATCTGCCCGCCCGCGCCCCCGGTGGTGATGATCTGGATTTTGCGGCGCTTGCACCAGGCAATCAGCGCAGCCTTGGCGTTGACGCTGTCGATGCAGTCAATCACGCAGTCGATGTTCGGCGTGATGTATTCGGCCATGGTGTCGCGCGTGACGAAATCGGCCACCGCGTGAACGGTACAGTCGGGGTTGATCCCGCGCAGCCGCTCGGCCATGACGTCGACCTTGGGCTTGCCAACGGTGCTGTCCAGGGCATGCAACTGACGGTTGGCGTTGCTGACACAGACATCGTCCAGGTCGAACAGCGAAATCTCGCCCACGCCACAACGGGCGATGGCTTCCGCGGCCCAGGAACCGACGCCGCCCACGCCGACAATCGCCACGTGGGCCGCCCGCAGGCGTTCCAGGCTTTCAATGCCATACAAACGGGCGATGCCGGCAAACCGTGGATCTTCTGAACTCATGACCATTACCCCAAAAACCGGCGCGCATTATAGGGCTTTGTCGCGGCAAATTAAGCAAAACCTCTGTGGGAGCAAGCTCGCTCCCACAGGTTTTGTGTCACACACTGTCGGCATAGTGGGGCCCATGATGGTCGTTTTGCTATAAGATAACCGCCATTTTGTGAGCCTTGGCCAAATACAATCGAATGGCCGAACTCAGGACCTGTGGGAGCGGGCTTGCTCGCGAAGCTTTTAGCGTCACTGCGCTGACGCCTTCGCGGGCAAGCCCGCTCCCACAGAGATCCGTGTCTCCTTTCCATGTTTCCGGAGTTTTCCATGACGGCCCACGCCGACCTCTCGCCGACCCTGCAACTCGCCTGCGACCTGATCCGCCGTCCGTCCGTGACGCCGGTGGATGCCGATTGCCAGAAATTGATGATGCAGCGCCTGGGCAATGCCGGCTTCAAGCTCGAACCGATGCGCATCGAGGATGTGGATAACTTCTGGGCCAGCCATGGCAAGCATGACGGCCCGGTGCTGTGCTTCGCCGGGCACACCGACGTGGTGCCGACCGGTCCGGTGCAGGCCTGGCAGCTCGACCCGTTCGATGCGGTCATCGACGAGCAGGGCATGCTGTGCGGTCGTGGCGCGGCGGACATGAAAGGCAGCCTCGCGGCAATGATCGTGGCGGCCGAACGTTTCGTCGCCGACTACCCGGACCACAAGGGCTCGCTGACCTTCCTGATCACCAGCGACGAAGAAGGCCCGGCCCATCATGGCACCAAGGCCGTGGTCGAACGCCTCAAGGCCCGCCAGGAACGACTGGACTGGTGCATCGTCGGCGAACCGTCGAGCACCACGCTGGTGGGCGACGTGGTCAAGAACGGCCGTCGTGGTTCCCTCGGTGCGAAGCTGACGGTGCGCGGCAAGCAAGGCCATGTGGCTTATCCACATCTTGCCAAGAACCCGATCCACCTGGCCGCGCCAGCCTTGGCCGAACTGGCCGCCGAGCATTGGGACCATGGCAACGATTTTTTCCCGCCCACCAGTTTCCAGATTTCCAACCTCAACGCCGGCACCGGCGCGACCAACGTGATCCCCGGTGACCTGGTGGCGGTGTTCAACTTCCGCTTCTCCACCGAGTCCACCGTCGAAGGCCTGCAGCAGCGCGTCGCCGCTATCCTCGACAAGCACCAGTTGGACTGGCACATCGACTGGGCGCTGTCCGGCCTGCCGTTCCTCACCGAGCCGGGCGCGTTGTTGGACGCGGTGTCGTCGAGCATCAAGGACGTCACCGGTCGCGAGACCAAAGCGTCCACCAGCGGTGGCACTTCCGACGGCCGCTTCATCGCCACCATGGGCACCCAAGTGGTGGAATTGGGGCCGGTCAACGCGACCATCCACCAGGTCGACGAGCGGGTGCTGGCGGCCGATCTCGATGTGCTGACCGAGATCTACTACAAGACGCTGATCAAGTTGCTCGCCTGATGCTCGCCTGCCCGATCTGCAGTGAACCGCTGAACGCCGTGGACAACGGCGTGGTGTGCCCGGCCGGGCACCGCTTCGACCGTGCGCGGCAGGGTTACCTGAACCTGCTGCCGGTGCAGCACAAAAACAGCCGTGACCCCGGCGACAACCAGGCGATGGTCGAAGCCCGGCGCGACTTTCTCAACGCTGGGCATTACGCCCCCGTTGCCCGACGCCTGGCCGAACTGGCCGCCGAACGCGCGCCGGGACGTTGGCTGGACATCGGCTGCGGCGAGGGTTACTACACCGCGCAGATCGCTGAAGCGCTACCCGATGCCGACGGCTATGCCTTGGACATTTCCCGCGAGGCGGTCAAGCGTGCCTGCAAACGTAACCCGCAACTGACCTGGTTGATCGCCAGCATGGCCCGCGTCCCGCTGGCGGACGGTTGCTGCCAGTTCCTGGCGAGTGTATTCAGCCCACTGGACTGGCAAGAGGCCAAGCGCCTGCTCAGCCCCGGCGGCGGTTTGATGAAGGTCGGCCCGACCGCGGGGCACCTGATGGAGCTGCGCGAACGCCTGTACGACGAAGTGCGCGAGTACACCGACGACAAGCACCTGGCCCTGGTACCGTCGGGCATGGTCCTGGATCACAGCGAAACCCTCGAATTCAAGCTGACGCTCGCCAGTGGCCAGGACCGTGCCAACCTCTTGGCCATGACGCCCCACGGCTGGCGCGCCAGTGCCGAACGCCGCGCCAATGTGATCGAGCAGGCCGAGCCGTTCGAAGTCACCGTGTCGATGCGCTACGATTATTTCGTTCTTCAATAACCTTTTGTTTCCGGCCCCCGGCAACCGCTTGGGGGCGCGTTAAATCCGCGAATGGATTTTTCAAGACCGCAGCGAGGACATCCATGCGCCAACCCGATATCGAGATTTACCTCAAGGACGCCGACGTAGACCACAAGGCCATCGCCGCCTGGCTCGGCCAGGCGCTGGGCCCGTGCAGCGAATGGGTACAGAAAGGCCAGACCTACAAGTGCAAGGCCGGCACCGTCCCGGTGACCTGGCTGCCCAAGGCCGTGGGCAAGTGGAACAGCCTGTACCTGGAAAGCGACCAGACCCCATGGGACGACGACATCGCCTGCGCCCGCGCCGCCTTCGCCGCGCTGAATGTCGAAGTGCGTTGCGCGCCTGGCTCATGGGTGGAGGAAGAAGGTGAGGAATCGGCGGATCGCTGGATTCGCATCAGTGCCGATGGGGAAGAAGAGATTACCTGGAAGACTGCGTAACGGCTGGATGGGCCTGTTGCGATTGGCAACCTAGAAGCAGATCGCATTGTTAAACAAATCCCAATGTGGGAGCGGGCTTGCTCGCGAATTCTGTGTGTCAGGCAATAGCCTTGAGTCTGATACACCGCATTCGCGAGCAAGCCCGCTCCCACAGGATTTAATGTGACGGCACGCGCGGGTTACAACCCCACCACATCCTCAGCCTGCAAGCCCTTCTGCCCTTCGACGACTGCGTATTCGACCTGCTGGCCCTCGGTCAGCGAGCGGTGGCCTTCACCACGGATCGCGCGGTAATGCACGAACACGTCCGCCCCGCCTTCGCGCTGAATGAAGCCATAGCCCTTGGCGTCGTTGAACCATTTCACGTTTCCGGTTTCGCGTGCTGCCATGATGTTCACTCCCGTTCTTGTCTTTTTTCTGAGTCGACTTTTCGATGGAAAGCCGTACGAACTTGCGCCGCCAACTAGCCGTCCATCGGGACGCCCGGGCAGTAACCTGCCGAGTATATGACAGACACAAAAAGTCTCAACTGACTTTACTTCGGCGCTTTTTTGCCGATTTTCGACGAATCCGGCACACTACCGACCGCTCAACCCCATTCACTCATGCAGAAGCCGTATGACCCGCTCCCCGTTCCGCCGTCTAGTGTTTGGCACCCTGCGCCGACTGTTGTACCTCTGGGTTCGCTCCGAGACGATCAACCAGTCGTCCTTTACCCTCAACCTCGACCGCAGCCGTCCGGTGTTCTACGTCCTGCAAGACCCTTCGCTCACTGACCTGGCGGTGCTCGACACCGAATGCACCAAGGCCGGCCTGCCCCGGCCGGTGCTGCCGGTCTCGGTGGGTAACCTGCTGGAACCTGCAGCGTTCTTCTACCTGACGCCAGCGCCGGACTGGCTCGGGCGCCAAGACAAACGTGGCGCGCCGCCTACCCTGACGCGACTGGTCGATGTCCTGAGCCACGACGCGGCCGAAGACGCCCAGATCATCCCGGTCAGCGTGTTCTGGGGGCAATCGCCCGACAGCGAATCGAGCCCCTGGAAACTCTTGTTTGCCGACAGCTGGGCCGTCACCGGACGCCTGCGCCGCCTGTTGAGCATCATGATCCTGGGACGCAAGACCCGCGTGCAGTTCTCCGCGCCCATTCATTTGCGCGAGCTGATCGAACACGACAAGGGCCACGAACGCACCGTGCGCATGGCCCAGCGGATCCTGCGGGTGCATTTCCGCAACTTGAAGGCGGCGGTCATCGGTCCCGACATTTCCCACCGGCGCAACCTGGTCAAGGGCCTGCTGAACCAGCCGCTGGTCAAGCAGGCGATTCTCGACGAGGCCGAGCGGGAAAAAATCTCCCCGGAAAAAGCCAAGGCCCAAGCCCTGCGCTACGGCAACGAAATCGCCTCGGACTACACCTACACCGCGATCCGTTTCCTGGAAGTCGTGCTGAGCTGGTTCTGGAACAAAATCTACGACGGCATCAAGGTCAACCACATCGAAGGCGTGCAGAACGTCGCCCAGGGCCACGAAGTCATCTACGTGCCCTGCCACCGCAGCCACATCGACTACCTGCTGCTGTCGTACCTGCTGTTTCGCAACGGCCTGACCCCTCCGCACATCGCCGCCGGCATCAACCTCAACATGCCAGTGATTGGCGGCCTGCTGCGCCGTGGCGGGGCGTTCTTCATGCGCCGCACCTTCAAGGGCAACCCGCTCTATACCGCTGTATTCAACGAATACCTGCATACCTTGTTCACCAAGGGTTTTCCGGTGGAGTACTTCGTCGAGGGCGGTCGCTCGCGCACCGGGCGGATGCTGCAACCCAAGACCGGCATGCTCGCCATCACCCTGCGCAGCTTCCTGCGCTCCTCGCGCATGCCCATCGTCTTCGTGCCGGTCTACATCGGCTACGAACGGGTATTGGAAGGCCGCACCTACCTCGGCGAGCTACGCGGCGCCAGCAAGAAGAAAGAATCGATTTTCGACATCTTCAAAGTCATCGGTGCCCTCAAGCAGCGCTTCGGCCAAGTGGCGGTGAACTTCGGCGAACCGATCAAACTGGCGGAGTTCCTCGACGGCGAACAGCCCGACTGGCGCCAACAGGAATTGGGCCCGCAGTTCAAGCCGGCCTGGCTCAACGCGACCACTCACCGCCTCGGCGAGCGCGTGGCCCGGCACCTGAACGAAGCCGCAGCCATCAACCCGGTCAACCTCGTGGCCCTGGCGCTGCTGTCCACCAGCCGCCTGGCCCTGGACGACCGTGCCATGGCCCGCGTACTGGACCTGTACCTGGCGCTGCTGCGCAAAGTACCGTACTCGCCCCACACCACCCTGCCCGAAGGCGATGGCCAGGCGCTGATCGAGCACGTCAAGGGCATGGACCTGCTCTCGGAGCAGAGCGATGCCCTGGGCAAGATCCTGTATCTGGACGAACAGAATGCGGTGTTGATGACTTACTACCGCAACAACGTGCTGCACATCTTTGCCCTGCCTGCGTTGCTTGCCAGCTTCTTCCAGAGCAGTTCGCGCATGAGCCGCGAACAGATCCTGCGCTACACCCGCGCCTTGTACCCGTACCTGCAATCGGAGCTGTTCATCCGTTGGTCGCTGGAAGAACTCGACGGCGTGGTCGATCAATGGCTCGAGGCGTTCGTCGAACAAGGCCTGCTGCGCTTCGAGAAAGACCTGTACCTGCGCCCAGCACCGAGCTCGCGGCATTTCGTGCTGCTGACGCTGCTGTCCAAGAGCATCGCCCAGACTTTGCAGCGCTTCTACATGACCGTCTCGCTGCTGCTCAACAGCGGCCAGAACAGCGTCAGCGCCGAAGAGCTGGAAGACCTTTGCACCGTCATGGCCCAGCGCCTGTCGATCCTGCATGGCCTGAATGCCCCGGAATTCTTCGACAAGAGCCTGTTCCGCCATTTCATCCAGACTATGCTGGACCTTGACGTACTGCGCCGCGACGAAGCCGGCAAGCTCGGTTATCACGAGCTGCTGGGCGAACTGGCCGAAGGCGCGGCCAAGCGGGTGCTGCCGGCGGAGATTCGCCTGTCGATCCGCCAAGTGGCGTTGCACCGCAGTGAAGATGCAGCGGATCAGGTAGCTGCGCTGCCGCAGGACTGATTCCCCAGGCGCCAGGTTGTCTCTGGCGCCCTCAATATGGAAATGCCCCCATGAAAAAACTCCTTCTCATTACCGCCGCCACGCTCCTGAGCGCCTGCTCCAGCGCGCCGCTGGCGGGCAAGAACAGCCTCGACGGCGAAGTGTTCTACCTGCAACGCATCGCCTTGCCACCCACCGCCATTTTGAGCGTAAGCCTGCAGGACGTGTCCCTGGCCGACGCCCCCGCCGTGGTCCTCGATGAGCAGAGCGGCCCGGTCAAAGGCCAGGTCCCGCTGCCGTTCCACCTCAGCTATGATCCCGCCCAGGTCAAGCCCGGCCATCGCTATGCGGTGAGCGCCGGCATCGAAGCCGACGGCCAATTGATATTCGTCTCCACCGAACAACATGCCGTGCAACTCGACGGTAAAGATCCACAGCCGCTGAAAATCCGCGTCAACGCCGCGCGTTGACCCCCTGCCTATTTTCCTGAAGGACACCGTCATGCTCCGCTCAACTCTCCGTTTCACCGGCCTGTGCGCGGGCCTGCTGATCTGCGCCAACGCCATGGCCCTGTCCCTGGGGGATCTTTCCCAGGGCGACGCCACGGGCGGCCTCAAGGACGCACTGACCCAAGGCGCCCAGATCGCGGTCAAGCAATTGGGCAAGCCAGGCGGTTTCAACAACAACCCTGAGGTGAAGATCGAACTGCCCGGCAAGCTCGGCAAAGTCGCCAGCAAAATGAAAGCCTTCGGCATGGGGGATCAGGTCGATCAATTGGAAACCAGCATGAACCAGGCTGCTGAAGCCGCCGTGGTGCAAGCCCAGCCGATCCTGGTCAATGCCGTGAAGAACATGAGCGTGGACGATGCCAAGGGCATCTTGAGCGGCGGTAACGACTCAGCCACCCAATACTTGAACAAGAGCAGCCGCGAGCAGATCCGCACCAAGTTCCTGCCCATCGTCAAGCAAGCCACCGACAAGGTCGGCCTGGCCCAGAAATACAACGCTTTCGCCGGCCAGGCCGCAACCTTCGGCGTGCTGGATGCAAAAAGCGCCAACATCGAAAGCTATGTGACCGAACAGGCGCTGGACGGCTTGTTCAAGATGATCGCCGAGCAGGAAGCCACCATCCGCAAGAACCCGGCGGCTGCGGCGACCAGTTTGGCGAAGAAGGTGTTTGGTACTCTTTAAGATTCAGCAAAAATCACTGTGGCGAGGGGATTTATCCCCTCACCACAGGTCCGGTGTACGTCTGTTGATCAGGTCTTCTTGACCCTGAACCACGCCGCATACAACGCCGGTAAAAACAGCAGCGTCAACGCCGTCGCCACGATCAGCCCGCCCATGATCGCCACGGCCATCGGGCCGAAGAACAGGCTGCGCGACAGCGGGATCATCGCCAGCACCGCTGCCAGGGCAGTGAGCACGATCGGCCGGAAGCGGCGCACCGTCGCTTCGATGATCGCCTGCCAGGGCGCGAGCCCCGCCTTGATGTCCTGTTCGATCTGGTCCACCAGGATCACCGAGTTGCGCATGATCATCCCCGACAAGGCGATGGTGCCCAACATGGCGACGAACCCGAACGGCTGGCGGAACACCAGCAGGAACACCGTGACGCCGATCAACCCGAGGGGCGCCGTGAGGAAAACCATGGCCGTGCGCGAGAAGCTGCGCAGCTGCAGCATCAGCAACGTCAGCACCACCACGATGAAAAGCGGTACACCGGCGTTCACCGATTTCTGGCCCCGGGCCGAATCCTCCACCGTGCCGCCCACTTCCAGGAGATAACCGTCCGGCAATTCGGCGCGAATCGACTCCAGCGTCGGGAAAATCTGCTGCACCAAGGTGGCCGGTTGTTCCTTGCCGTAGATGTCCGCGCGCACGGTCACGCTGGGTAAGCGATTGCGGTGCCAGATCACGCCCTCTTCGAAGCCGTACTCCAGCGTCGCGATCTGTGACAGCGCAACACTCGTGCCGCTGTCGGTGGGCACCGCCAGGCTCGGCAGCAGCGACAATTCGGTACGCTCATGCACCGTGCCGCGCAACAGGATCTCGATCAGCTCGTTGTCTTCCCGGTATTGGCTGACACTGGAACCGGTGAGGGAACTGCGCAGGAAGCTCGCCAGATTCGCGGTGCTGACACCCAAGGCCCGGGCGCGCTCCTGATCGACGTTCAGGTACACCACCTTGCTCGGCTCTTCCCAGTCCAGATGCACATTGACCACGTAGGGATTTTCGCGAACTTTCGTCGCCACTTTTCGCGCCAGGTCCCGGACTTTTTCGATGTGTTCACCCGTGACCCGAAATTGCACCGGATAACCCACCGGCGGACCGTTTTCCAGGCGTGTGACCCGCGAGCGCAGGGTCGGGAATTGTTCGTTCAGGGTTGTGATCAGCCAACTGCGCAGGGGCTCGCGGTCTTCGATGGTCTTGGCGAGCACCACGAACTGGGCAAAGCTCGACGCCGGCAGTTGCTGATCCAGCGGCAGGTAGAAGCGCGGCGAACCGGTGCCGACGTAAGCCACATAATTGTCGATACCCACATGGTCCTTGAGCAGCGCTTCCAGGCGTTTGACCTGCTCGGCGGTGTTGGTCAGGGAGGCGCCTTCCTGCAGCTTCAGGTCGACCATCAACTCCAGCCGTCCCGATGCCGGGAAAAATTGCTGCGGCACAAAACGGAACAGCACAACCGAGCCCACGAACAACAGCACGGTCAAGGTGATGACGGTTTTGCGCCGACGCACGCACCATTCCACCGACCGCCGGACACGCTGATAGAACGGTGTGCCGTAAGGATCGGGCTGACCATCGACAGTGCCATGTTTGGCCGCGTGAATTTTCGCCAGGTCCGGCAGGAATTTTTCCCCAAGGTACGGCACGAACACCACGGCGGCCACCCAGGACGCCAACAGCGCCAGGGTCACGACCTGGAAAATCGAGCGGGTGTACTCGCCAGTGCCTGACTGCGCGGTGGCGATCGGCAGGAACCCCGCTGCGGTGATCAACGTACCGGTGAGCATCGGGAACGCCGTGCTGGTCCAGGCGAAGCTGGCCGCCTTGATCCGGTCAAAGCCCTGCTCCATCTTGATCGCCATCATCTCCACGGCAATGATCGCGTCGTCCACCAACAGCCCCAGCGCCAATACCAGCGCGCCCAGGGAAATCTTGTGCAGGCCGATGCCCAGGTAGTACATCGCGGCGAAAGTCATCGCCAACACCAGCGGGATCGCCAGAGCCACCACCATGCCGGTGCGCAACCCCAGGGAGAAAAAGCTCACCAGCAGTACAATCGTCAGCGCCTCCACCAGCACCTGGACGAATTCACCAACGCCGGTCTTCACCGCTGCCGGCTGGTCCGAAACCTTGCGCAATTGCATGCCGGCCGGCAGGTTGTTCTGGATCCTCGAAAACTCAGCCTCCAGCGCCTTGCCCAGGACCAGAATATCGCCGCCCTCCTTCATCGCCACGGCCAGGCCGATGGCGTCTTCCCCCATGAAGCGCATGCGCGGCGCCGGCGGGTCATTGAAACCGCGACGCACCTGCGCCAGATCGCTGATACGGAACGTACGGTCGGCGACACGGATCGGGAAATTGCGAATTTCTTCAACGGTCTGGAAATTTCCCGACACGCGCAGTTGCAATCGTTCGCTGCCGGTTTCGAAGAATCCTGCGGTCGAGACGGCGTTCTGCTCCTCGAGGGCTTGCTGGACCGCCGCCAGGGGCAACCCCAGTGTTGCCAGCTTCACGTTCGACAGCTCGATCCAGATCTTCTCGTCCTGCAGGCCGATCAGCTCGACCTTGCCCACGTCCTTGACCCGTTGCAGCTGGATCTGGATGCGGTCGGCGTAGTCCTTGAGCACCGCGTAGTCGAAGCCCTCACCGGACAGCGCGTAGATATTGCCGAAGGTGGTGCCGAATTCATCGTTGAAGAACGGGCCCTGGATACCCGGCGGCAGGGTGTGGCGAATGTCGCTGATTTTCTTGCGGATCTGGTACCACAACTCGGGAATCTGCACTGAATGCAATGAATCGCGGGCGACGAAGGTCACCTGGGACTCGCCGGGCCGGGAGAACGAGACGATTCTTTCGTAATCGCCAGTCTCCATCAGTTTCTTTTCAATGCGTTCGGTCACCTGCCGGGAAACTTCCTCGGCCGTGGCCCCCGGCCAATTGGTGCGAATGACCATGGCCTTGAACGTGAACGGTGGGTCTTCGCTCTGGCCAAGCTTGGTGTAGGAAAGCGCACCGACGATGGCCAGCAACAGCATCAGGAACAGTACGATCTGGCGATTGCGCAGCGCCCATTCAGAAAGATTGAAACCCATCGGGGATTACTCCTTGGCCGTCAGGTTGACCACGCGGTTGGAGCGATCCACCGGCCGCACATGCTGGCCGTCGAGCAACACATGGACGCCGGCGGCCACGACCCAGTCTTCAGGGCTGAGGCCTTCGAGCACCGGAACAGTCTTTTCGCCAAAGGCGCCGACCCGGACCGGGACTTTCTTGAGGGTATTGTTGGCGCTGACCACCCAGACGTAAGTGACGCCGTTTTCAGCCGTCAGGGCCGATAACGGCACCGACAGCGGGATCTTGTCGGCGGTCTGGATGAACACCCGGGCGCTCTGGCCCAGCTCTGCCGGCACACTGCCGGCGGTGAACGCCACACGTGCAGCGAAGGTGCGGGACCTGGGGTCGGCGGCCGGCGAGAGTTCACGAATGCGGCCGCTGAAACGCTGGTCAGGCTGGCTCCACAGTTCGACCGAGACTGGCTGGCCGATCTTGAACCGTCCGAAACTCTGTTCCGGCAGGCTGATCAGTACTTCACGCTCGCCGTCGGTGGCCAGGGTGAAGACGGTTTGACCGGCCGACACCACTTGCCCGACTTCAACCGAGCGCCTGGCGACCACGCCATCCTGAGGGGCGCGCAACACCGAATAGCTGGCCTGGTTGCTGGCGACGTCGAACTCGGCCTTGATCTGCTTGAGCCGCGCGGCACCGGAGCGATAGAGATTCTCGGCATTGTCGTACTGGGAGCGGCTGACCATCTGCCGATCCATCAATGTTTTATAGCGGTCACGCTCGGCACGCACCAGGCTCAGGTTGGCCTCGGCGGCGGCCACCTGGGCGCGGGTCGCTTCCAGTTGCAGGCGCACATCCTCGGGATCGAGCTCGGCCAAGGGCTGATTGGCCTTGACCCGCTGGCCCTCCTCCACCAGCCGTCGGCTCACCTTGCCGCCTATGCGAAAGGCCAGGTCGGGTTCGAAACGTGCCCGCACTTCGCCGGGATAACTGTCCATCGCTTGGGCCGAAGGCTCGGGTTTCACCACCAGCGCGGGGCGCACTGCGACGGGCACCGGCTCGTCATGACCACACGCAGACAATAAAAAAGCCAGGCTGACTGGCAAGGCGAGGGGCAAGGCATAGCGGAACATGGCGAGTGACCTTTCGCTAATGGTGCTTGGAATAATTATACTGACGGGTATGTTATTAATAGCAAACTCACCAGTCCAGTATTAAAGCGAAGAAATGTCGAACAATCGTTCCCCCCACAGCGGTCCTGGCCGGCCAAAGGACCTGGCCAAACGCCAGGCCATTCTCGACGCAGCAAAACGCCTGTTCGTAAGCATGGGTTACGCCAGCACCAGCATGGATGCCGTCGCCACCGAGGCGGGGGTTTCCAAATTGACGGTGTACAGCCATTTCACCGACAAGGAGACGCTGTTCTCCGCTGCCGTGATCGCCAAATGCGAAGAACAGGTACCGCCGCTTTTTTTCGAATGGCCCGAGGGCGTGCCGATCGAACGCGTGTTGCTGAACATTGCCCGTGGCTTTAATCAATTGGTCAGCAGTGAAGAATCGGTGAACCTGCATCGGGTGATCATTGCCCTGGGCAGCCAGGATCCGAAACTCTCGACGATCTTCTTCGAAGCCGGTCCGCAGCGGATGCTCTCAGGCATGGAGCGGTTGCTGGTCAAGGTCAACCAGAGCGGTGCGCTGAGCATCGACAAGCCCCGCAACGCCGCCGAGCATTTCTTTTGCCTGATCAAGGGGGCGGCGAACTTTCGCCTGCTGTATGGCTGCGGCGCAGCATTGGAGCCCGAAGCGGCGGAGGCTCATGTGCAGGAAGTGGTGGGGTTGTTTGTGCGGGCTTATCGGCCTTAGGCCAGCCGTCATTTATTCGCTGACTGGCAGGGCCCCATCGCGAGCAGGCTCGCTCCCACAGGGGCACCATCGATCCAGTGTGGGAGCGAGCCTGCTCGCGATGAAGGCAACACGGTCTCAGGGCTTGAGCGCTTTCTTGGGATAGATATCGTAGCGACTGGATTTGCCATCGAGCCCATGACTGGGCTTGGGCCCTTCGATGCAAGGAGCCTTGCGCGGGCGCTTGACCACCACCCGGTGAGTCGCCAGGGCCAGGGCGGCGGCGAGTAGCGCCGGGGCGTCCGGGTCATCGCCTACCAGCGGACGGAACAGGCGCATTTCCTTCTTCACCAGAGCGGTTTTCTCACGATGGGGGAACATCGGGTCCAGGTAGATCACTTGGGGCGGCTCACCTTCCCAGTTGCGCATCACGTCGATGGAATTGCCCTTGAGCAAACGCATGCGGGCCACGATCGGTGCGACATCGAAATCCTCCGCCCCGCGGGCCAGGCCATCCTCCAACAGCGCGCCGATCAGCGGCTGGCGTTCGATCAGGCTCATTTCACAACCCAGACTGGCGAGTACGAATGCATCCTTGCCCAACCCGGCCGTGGCGTCCAACACCCGTGGACGCACGCCTTGGGCGACACCCACCGCCTTGGCGATCATTTGGCCACTGCCGCCACCGTACAATCGACGATGGGCCGCACCGCCCTCGACGAAGTCCACCCGCACCGGGCCTGGCGCGTCCGGCCCGAGTTGCTGCAATTGCAGCCCCTGCTCGCCGACCTGCAAGGCAAATTCGCCATCGTCCACTTGCAAGGGCAAGCCAAGGCGCTCGGCCCACTGCTCGGCCTGGGGCTGGAAGGCCGGGGCCAGGGCCTCGACATGGATGCGGCAAGCCGCAGGTTGCTCACTCATGGAAGTTGTTCATTCATGGAAACATGCTCAAAAAATTAAGGATCGGCAAGAACGGCCGATAACAACGGTGAACGGCATTTTGCCAGAGCTGAGCGTCGACCGAGAAAAATGTCAGACATTCAATCCCCATCGATAGGCGTGATCTCCCCTTACGGCGATTACAGCCTGCGCAACACCCAAGCGCTGAGCGGCGTCAGTCACCTGTGGCAGGATTTTTTTGCCCGGGCCCTGGCCGATCAACTGGGTGATGCCGCACCGGTGCCAGGCAGCTACCAGCCAGCCCCCCTCGATGAGAATGTTGAACCGACCCTCGGCGCTGAACTGCTGGATCACATCGTCAGCCAGCGCACCTGTGAAGTGACCGAAACGCCGGTCGCACCGCCTGAGCCGCTGTTCCTGCCCATCGCCGAATTCGAACTGGACCTGCTGGACAAGCCCTTCCCGCCTTTCCCGGCGCAAGAAATCGCTGCCCAGCAAAAGCAGCAGACGTTCGAGAGCAACTGGGTTCGCCCCATCGTCCTCGCCGCCGGCCAACCGCTGCCAGAGCCCGGCCCGGCGCCGCAGCCGCGCCCATTGCACCTGCCGATTGCCGAGTTCGAACTCGATCTGCTGGACAAGCCATTCCCGCCCTTCCCGGAAGAAGAATTGGTGGAACAGCAGAAACAATTGGATTTCGACACCCGCTGGGCACGTCCGATCGTGCTGCAGAACCTGCGCATCGCCGCCTGATTCTCAACGACAGATCCACCAGGGCCCCACATCCAGATGAAAATGGTTGCGGTGCGCCGCGTTGTAATCCGGGCTCAAGACCACACTGAACATGTCACAGGCACCGTCGCGGGCCTGCCGTAGAAAGCGCGCATCGGCATTGTCCTTGGGCCAGTCCCTGAGGACGCTGATCGTGCGGCCGTCAGCCAGGCGAAAGCCGGCGATATCCAGTGCGCTGGCCGTGGCGTGCTGGCTGCGTGCCCCGGTCTCACGACCGTACATGTTGCGACAGGCGAAACTGCCGAGGTGATCGACCCGCGTGACTTTCTGGCCATAGACCGCCGCTGCCGCCGGCTGTAGCGCATGACGCTCGAACAGCGCGAACGCCACGGCCAGTGGGCAACTGGCGAGGAAACTGCTGCTGAGCGCCACTTCACCGCCCTGCACCCTCACTGCATTGTTCAGCGGGCAATCGGCCTCGGGGCTGCTGTCCGCCTGGCGAGCGGTCCGAAGCCCCGAGGTGGCGAGGGCCTGATCGCACAGCTGCGGGTCGTTGCGCAAGGCCATCAGCTTGTAGCGGGTCAGCAGGTTCGGAGGAACGTTAACGTCCAGGGGCGCCCAAGGGTTCCACTGGGGTGGCAGCGACAGCCAGCCGCGCCACACACTAAACACCGCCAGGCCCATGATTGACACCAGGACCGCCAAACCTTTCAAAAACCGCACGGCAGGGCCTCGGGCATCAACCCTTGAACAACTGGTTGGCCTGCTTGAACGGCATCGAGCGGCGCGTAAAAGTGAACGTGCCCTGCTGCTGGATCTCCTCGGCGGCGCGGAAGAACTCGCCATACGCAGCCAGGGCCAGGGCCGACCCGACACTGATGCGCTTGACGCCCAACTCGCTCAACTGCGCGACCGTCAGGTCCAGCGCCCCGGACATCAGCACGTTCACTGGCTTGGGCGCCACGGCTCGCACCACCGCGAGCACTTGCTCGGCCGAGCTCAGGCCAGGGGCATAGAGCACATCGGCGCCGGCATCGGCGAACGCCTTGAGGCGGCGAATCGTGTCATCCAGGTCGGGCTTGCCGTGCAGGAAATTTTCCGCCCGAGCGGTCAGCAAGAAGGGATACGGCAGGCTGCGCACAGCTTCAGCGGCGGCCTTGACCCGCGCCACGGCGTGGTCGAAGCAATAGATCGGGCTGTCTTCACGCCCCGTGGCGTCTTCGATCGAACCGCCCACCGCGCCGGCCTGCGCCGCCCGAAGGAGGTTGCGGGCGCAATCCTCGGGCGCATCGGCGAAACCGTTTTCCAAGTCCACCGCCACCGGCAGGTCAGTGGCCGCCACTATCGCCCGGACATTGGCCAAGGTGTCTTCCAGGCCCAATGCACCATCGGGTCGCGCCAGGGAAAAAGCATGACCGGCGCTGGTGGTTGCCAGGGCTTCGAAGCCGAGGCTGGCGAGCATCTTGGCGGAACCGGCATCCCACGGGTTGGGAATCACAAACGCCCCTTCACGCTCGTGCAGGGCCTTGAACGCCTGGGCTCGACGGGTTTGCGCATCCATGTAGTTCGCTCCTGAACAGAGAAGGTATTGGCCTCAGAGCAAACCCAGTTGCTCGGCGGCGGGCTCTCTGTATAGCTCAGGCAGGGCCGGCAAGCCAGGCAATCGGCTCATCAACAGGCGGTGAAAGTGCTGTGCGAGTTTTGCCGCCAGCAGGTTGTCGGCGGTGTGCAGGAAAATGTATGGCGTGCGCCCTTCTTCAATCCACCCGGCGATTTTTTCCACCCAGGGCTTCAGGAATGGCTCATTGGCCTCCAGCACCGGGTGACCGATGAAGCGTACCTGCGGGCATTGGGTGAAGGCCGTCGGCCGGGGCGGCACCCGCGGCTTTTTCGATTGTGCATGAAGCACAGCAGGGGCAGTCGAGGTGCAGCTGAACAACGCCCGAGGATCGAGGCAAATGCGCTCGACGCCGCGGTCGAGCAACAAGCGATTGAGGCGCCGTTCGGCATCGCCTTTGGCAAAGAATTCATCGTGTCGCACTTCCACGGCCAGCGGCCGCTCAAAGGCGTCGATGAAACCGGCCAGCTCCGCCAGTCGATGAGGCATGAAGGCCTTGGGTAACTGCAGCCAGAATGGCGAAACCCGTTCACCCAAGGGGCGGAGCAATTGCACGAAGGTTTCGATCGCCGTCAGGTGCTCGCGCAAGTCGCCACTGTGGCTGATATCGCCGGGCAACTTGGCGGTGAAGCGAAAATGTTCGGGCATGGTTTCGGCCCAGCGCTGCACGACGGCCGCAGAAGGGCTCGCGTAGAAAGTCGTATTGCCTTCCACGGCATTGAATACTTGGGAATATAGATTGAGGAAATCGGTGCTTTTCGCGTCCTGGGGATACAGGTAATCGCGCCAGGCGTTTTCGCTCCAGGACGGACAACCCAGGTAGTACGGCAATACCACCATCAGATATAGAGGTCGAGACCCAGCACTTCCATATCCCAATCGACGAAGCCAGCGGTGCTCAGGTAGCTGGCCAGGGCCGTGGCCACGCTGCGGCTCATGGAACGGTGATAGAGCATGTCTTGCTGACGGGCGGGAAGATTGCTCAGGCGTTGCGCGGAAGCTTTGGCGGCACGGGCGGCCAGTTGCTCCTCGGACGGGGTTTCCAGTTCGCCATCGATATCATCGAAAGACTCGGGCTCGGCGACTTTGCCTGCACGAGGCTTGCGCTTGATGGGGTAGGACTGGGATGAAACGCCGTCTATACGCATAACAGAATGCTCGGTATCAATGATGGCAATTTAGCGGCACTTTCGCAGCCGCGCAAATGCGCAAGTGATAACTAGAACACAGAAAGTCGAAAAGGTTTAAAAACAGGGGGAAAAAGTGACGACTGGTGATTTTTGACGTGACTTTGGGGTGGGAAAATGACTTTTGAATGGGGTGACTCTAAAGCACCTGAAAGTTGCAGGTAACTCTGTGGCGAGGGAGCTTGCTCCCGCTGGGGTGCGCAGCACCCCTCCCGACGTAGTTCAGTCGGTCACCCAGCGAGCGCTGCGCACTCGAGCGGGAGCAAGCTCCCTCGCCACAACGCTGCCCGCTTGGGAATGCGGTCAACCCTGGGTCTACCGTTCGGATTTCGGGGTCGCGACTTTGTCCCGCAGGTACACCGGTTGTGCATCATCGGCCGGGATGGCTTCGCCGCGTTCCCAGGCGAAGCGTGCCAGGGCCAATAGGTCTTCGGCGTGGGGCAGCGCAGTGGCGTCCTGCCCGCTGAGGTGGACGGCGATGCGCTCGCCGTAGCCCCAACCGGTACCGGCGCCGAACCAGTCGCCGTCGGCTTCGCCCGGTAACGCCGCGGCTTCGGGTGGCAGCACCGCTTCGGCGCCGACCAGGCGCATCTCGCCATCAGTCTCGCGGTAGCAACCCCAGTACACCTCGTCCATACGCGCATCGATGGCTGCCGCGACTTGGCGGGCGCCGTGTTCGCGCAACGCTCGCTGTGCCAGTACCGCGAGGTTGGACACCGGCAACACTGGGCGTTCCAGCGCGAACGCCAGGCCCTGCACCACACCAATGGCGATACGCACGCCAGTGAATGCTCCCGGACCACGACCGAAGGCAATCGCGTCCACCGCCTGCAAAGTGGTGCCGGCGTCACTGAGCAGTTGTTGGATCATCGGCAAGAGCTTCTGGGCATGCAGCCGCGGGATCACCTCGTAATGGCTCGTGACCTTGCCGTCGTGCAGCAAGGCAACGGAGCAAGCTTCAGTCGCGGTGTCCAGGGCCAGCAAGGTGCTCATCGATGTGTCCGTAAATCAGGTGGGAAAAAAGTGCGCCAGTATAAACAACTACGGCCCGCAAGCGGGCCGTAGTTGACGCAACTGATCAGACTTTTCAGCTCAGCGCTTGAAGCACCTTGCCGGTGATCGCTTCAACCGAACCGACGCCAGCGATGTGGCTGTACTTCGGCTTGCCCTGGGTCTTGGCGGAAAGCTTCTGGTAGAAGTCCACCAGCGGCTTGGTCTGGGAATGGTAGACCGACAGGCGATGGCGCACGGTTTCTTCGGTGTCGTCCTTGCGCTGCACCAGGTCTTCACCGGTGACGTCGTCCTTGCCCGCGGTTTTCGGCGGATTGTAGATAGTGTGGTAGACACGACCGGACGGCTCGTGGACACGACGACCGGCGATACGCTGGACGATCTCTTCGTCGTCGACGGCGATCTCGACCACATGATCGAGCTCCACGCCAGCTTCTACCAAGGCTTCGGCCTGGGGAATGGTGCGTGGGAAACCGTCGAACAGAAAGCCGTTGACGCAATCGGCTTGAGCGATGCGGTCCTTGACCAGGGCGATGATCAGGTCATCCGATACCAGGCCACCGGCATCCATGATGCCCTTGGCCTTGACGCCCAGCTCGGTGCCGGCCTTGACCGCGGCACGCAGCATGTCGCCCGTGGAGATTTGCGGGATGCCGAATTTTTCGGTGATGAACTTTGCCTGAGTACCTTTACCGGCCCCGGGAGCTCCCAGCAGAATGACGCGCATCGATGTGCTCCTCAATTTTTTTATGTAAACGCTCGGATTCGCCTCGTGGGGCCAATCTCGGAAAACAGGATCGTGACCGCCCAAACGGCCAAAGGCTGATCAAGATACACAGCAGGCCCGACCCACACAAGCCGCCGAAAGTCGGAGGAACCCGCGCCCGACGCGACCTTTGGCGTAGGTGGCGAGAGTCGCAACCGGGCAACAAACTGTCGCCTGGCCGACCTGTTCCCGCCCCTTGCCGGGTAACGCCCGGGCTAGGGGGCGAGCCGTTTCGGTGCGCTGCCTGACCTTAGCCGGTGTTGCGCAAACCGGCGGCAATCCCTGCCACAGACACCAGCAGCGCCTGTTCCACGGGGCTGCCCTGGCCCACTTCCTGTTGCCGCGAGCGTGCCAACAGTTCGGCCTGCAACAGGTGGAGCGGGTCAAGGTAGGTGTTGCGCAAGCGGATGAATTCCAGCGTATCCGGGCTATGTGCCAGTAGCTGCGACTGAGCGGTCAAGCCAAGGACGACGGAGCAGGCCTGCGACAATAGGTCGCGTAAATGCGCACCCAAAGGCAGCAACCCGGGTTCCACCAGACGTTCGTCGTAGGAACGCGCAATATCCGCGTCAGCCTTGGCCAGGACCATTTCCAGCATGTCGATGCGGGTGCGGAAGAACGGCCATTGCTCGCGCATCTGCCCCAGCAACTCGCCTTCGCCGCGCTCCAGGGCCTTGCCCAGGGCGGTTTCCCAGCCGAGCCAGGCCGGTAGCATCAGGCGGGTCTGGGTCCAGCCGAAGATCCATGGGATCGCCCGCAAACTTTCGATACCGCCGGCCCGACGCTTGGCCGGACGGCTGCCCAGGGGCAGGCGCCCCAACTCCTGCTCCGGTGTCGACTGGCGAAAATACTCGACGAACTGCGGGTTCTCGCGCACCACCGCCCGGTAGGCCTTGACGCCGTCGGCGGCCAGCTCGTCCATCAGGTGCCGCCATTGGGGCGTGGGAGGTGGCGGTGGCAACAGCGTCGCTTCCAGCACCGCGGCGAGATAGAGATTGAGGTTCTGTTCAGCGATGTCCGGCAAGCCGAATTTGAAACGAATCATTTCCCCCTGTTCCGTGGTGCGGAAACGCCCGGCTACCGAACCGGGTGGCTGGGACAGGATCGCCGCGTGCGCCGGACCGCCGCCACGCCCCACGGTGCCACCGCGACCGTGGAACAACAACAGCTCCACTTGCTGCTCGCGGCAGATGTCCACCAGCCGTTCCTGAGCCCGATATTGCGCCCAGGCCGCCGCTGTGGTCCCGGCGTCCTTGGCCGAATCGGAATAGCCGATCATCACTTCCTGGGGCCCCTGCAGCCGCGAGCGATAGCCCGGCAGCAGCAACAGCCGCTCGATCACCGGCCCGGCGTTGTCCAGGTCCGCCAGGGTTTCGAACAACGGCACCACCCGCATCGGCCGCAGCACGCCGGATTCTTTCAACAGCAGCTGCACCGCCAGGACATCGGAAGCCGCGCCGGCCATGGAAATCACATAGGAGCCAAGGGACGCCGCCGGCGCCGCCGCGACTTCCCGGCACGTCGCAAGCACTTCCGCGGTATCGGCCGAGGGCTTGAAGTGGGCCGGCAACAGCGGACGCCGGTTGTTCAGTTCCTCCAGCAGGAACTTGATGCGCTGCTCCTCGTTCCAGTCCTCGTAGCGGCCCAGGCCCAGGTAGTCGGTGATTTCCGTCATGGCGGCAGTGTGCCGCGTGGAATCCTGGCGCACATCGAGGCGCACCAGGAACAACCCAAAGGTCACCGCCCGGCGCAGGCAGTCAAGCAACGGCCCATCGGCGATCACGCCCATGCCGCATTCGTGCAGGGAGTGGTAGCACAGCTCCAGGGGCGCCAGCAGCTCGCGGTTTTGCTGCAACACCTCGGCCGTGGCAGGCGTAGTGGCCTTCAAGGATTGCTGCGCCCAGTTGCGGGTGGCGCGCAGGCGTTCGCGCAATTGCTTGAGCACCGCGCGATAAGGTTCGGCGCTGTCGCCGGCCTGGGCACGCAAGGCTTCGCTGGCGTTTTGCATGGACAGATCGGCGGCCAGGTGGTCGACGTCGCGCAAATACAGGTCCGCAGCCATCCACCGCGCCAGCAGCAGCACTTCCCGGGTCACCGCCGCCGTGACATTCGGATTGCCGTCACGGTCGCCGCCCATCCACGAGGCAAAGCGGATCGGCGCGGCCTCCAGCGGCAGGCGCAGCCCGGTGGCGGCGTGCAGGGCCTGGTCGGCCTTGCGCAAGTAATTGGGAATGGCCTGCCATAGCGAATGCTCGATCACGGCGAATCCCCACTTGGCCTCGTCCACGGGGGTCGGCCGGGTGCGGCGGATTTCCTCGGTGTGCCAGGCTTCGGCGATCAGCCGTTGCAGGCGCTGCTGGATCTGAGCGCGCTCGGCACTGGTCAGGTCGCGGTGATCCTGGGCCGCCAATTGCGCGGCGATGGCGTCGTACTTCTGGATCAGCGTGCGGCGCGCCACTTCCGTCGGGTGGGCGGTGAGGACCAGTTCGATTTCCAGCCGCCCCAACTGCCGGGCCAGGGACTCGGCGCCATGGCCCTCGGCTCGCAACCGGGCGAGCAGTTCAGGGAGCACTCGCGCCTCGAAAGGCGCTGGCTGCGACTCTTCGCGGCGGTGAATGAGCTGGTATTGCTCGGCGATGTTGGCCAGGTTCAGGAACTGGTTGAACGCCCGCGCCACCGGCAGCAGCTCGTCTTCGCTGAGCTGGTTGAGGCTGGCACTGAGCTCGGCATCCACGGAACCGCGGCGGTCAGCCTTGGCGCCCTTGCGGATCTGCTCGATCTTGTCGAGGAACGTGTCGCCGTACTGTTCGCGGATGGTATTGCCCAGCAGCTCGCCGAGCAGGTGAACATCCTCGCGCAAGCGCGCATCGATATCGGTCATCAGCAGTTCTCCAGCAAAAGGTCCGGACAGCGATCGGGTGAGACGCAGGAGATAGAGAGTGCCGATGCCGGTCGTTTATGACAAGCGACGAAGGGACTTTAAACCTTGCCGGACGAAGCTAGTCTGATGGGTAAGCCACACAACGGCTTGCCACTCACCGCGCCTGCCACGAGCCGGCTTATTGAGGTCATCATGAAAATCCGTGAGCTCGCCCAGCACTGGGAAGAAAACGCCAAGGGCCGCCTGACCCAGACTGGCTACACGATTCACCTGGACGTGGAAGCCGCCGCACGGCTGGCAGCGATCTGCGACATGTACCCCAAGCGCCAGCCCGAAGAGCTGCTGGGCGAACTGATCGGGGCGGCGCTGGAAGAGCTGGAGGCCAGCTTCCCCTACGTCAAGGGCTCACAGGTCGTTGCCACCGATGAAGAAGGCGACCCGCTGTACGAAGACGTCGGCCCGACCCCACGTTTCCTCGCCCTCTCCCGCCGCCATCTGCACGAACTTTCCTCGCAGAACGACAAATCGAAACACTGATCCGATCCTTTCCAAAGGGCTGTTCCCGGCGCTGGGCCTGTCATTTCCAGCGCTGGGAATACCGCTGCGCGCCTTGAAAGTTCAGCTTTTCTGCCGCTGACCGATCAGTCAGTAATTCTTTTGGCGATTGGCCACCTCGGCCTGAACTTTTGAAAAAAGCCTCGGGTCACACCGAGTAACCATACTGGAACGGTCGTTTAAATAAACGCGCCCTGGCGCCCGCGCCAAAACAGACGTCACGGCTTCGGTCCCAGCATGGATCAGTATTTTTCAGGAGTTTTCCAATGGAGTTGAAGCCTATGAATACCTGCACTGCCAAACCCTCATCCACTGGCCTGCGCGGCCTGAAGTTGGCTGCCCTGGCTATCGGTAGCAGCTTCATCCTCGCCGGTTGTGCCGGCAACCCACCTTCGGAGCAGTACGCGGTGACGCAATCGGCGGTCAACAGCGCCGTCAGCGCTGGCGGTACTGAATTCGCGGCGGTGGAAATGAAGTCGGCCCAGGACAAGCTCAAGCAAGCCGAGCTGGCCATGCACGACAAGAACTACGAAGAAGCCAAGCGTCTGGCCGAACAGGCCGAATGGGATGCCCGTGTCGCCGAGCGCAAGGCCCAGGCCGCCAAGGCCGAACAAGCACTCAAGGATTCCCAGAAAGGGGTTCAGGAACTGCGTCAGGAAGGCATGAACAAGGTTCAGTAGACCGTTCCCGCCACGACGTACTTCTCATTGATAAAAGGACGACAGACTATGACGCACAAACATTTGATGATGCCCGCCCTGCTCGCTGCCTGCGTAGCCCTGGCCGCTTGCTCCCATGACCCGAACGCGAACCTGGAACAGGCCCGCACCAACTACAACGGCCTGCAGGCTGACCCGGCCGCCACCAAGGTCGCCGCCCTGGAAACCAAGGACGCGGCTGATTTCCTGGCCAAGGCCGACAAGGCCTACCTGGACAGGGAAGACGAAGCCAAGGTCGACCAACTGGCCTACCTGACCAACCAGCGCGTCGAAGTGGCCAAGCAGACCATCGCCCTGCGCAACGCCGAGGCCGAACTGAAAAACGCCGGCGACGAACGCGCCCGTGCGCTGCTCGATGCGCGCAATGCTCAGATCAAGCAGTTGCAGGACAGCCTGAACGCCAAGCAGACCGAACGCGGTACGCTGGTGACCTTCGGCGACGTGCTGTTCGCCACCAATAAGTCCGACCTGCGCTCCAATGGCGTGGCCAACGTCAACAAACTGGCCCAGTTCCTCCAGGAAAACCCGGACCGCAAGGTGATTATCGAAGGCTACACCGACAGCACCGGTTCGGATTCCTACAACCAGTCGCTGTCCGAGCGTCGCGCCAGCTCCGTGCGTACCGCGCTGGTGAAAATGGGCGTCGACCCGGCTCGCATCGTGATCCAGGGCTACGGCAAGGAATTCCCGGTGGCCGACAACACCAGCGTTTCGGGCCGTGCTATGAACCGTCGCGTGGAAGTGACCATCTCCAACGACAACCAGCCAGTAGCACCGCGTTCGAGCATGAGCGCCAACTGATCGGCTGAGTGCAATGCAAAAGCCCCGTCTGACTTCAATCAGGCGGGGCTTTTTATCGGCTAACACATCTCCCCTGTGGGAGCGGGCTTGCTCGCGAAAGCGTCCGGTCAGCTACATATACAGGACTGCCACACCGCCTTCGCGAGCAAGCCCGCTCCCACAGGGGATCTATGGAGTCCTTGGGATTACGGCTGCAACTTCTGCGGCGTCTCCTGCCCCATGCAACGAACGGCACGCTTCTTCTCGTTGATCAGCACGCCGGTCAGGCCTTTCTGCTCGGTGTCGAACAGCACCAGCACGCCGTCGATGCACTGGGCGACTTGGGGAGCCGGCTCCAGGGAAACCTTGTAGTCCTCGCCCGGTACGGTCTTGAGCATGGTGAACTGGTTGAGCAACAAGGCGTCCTCCGGCTTGGCGAAGTGCAGGTAGCCGTAGTACCAAAGCACCGCGACGGTGCCGATGATGCTGCAGATACCGGTAATGATCAGGGGGATGGCGTTGCGTTCTTCGCTCATTGCGGGCTCTCAGGAGATTCAGCGGGTGATTTCGGAAAGTTGGGGACCTCGCCCAGGCGGCGCAGACCGTCGAAGTGCTGCGGGTCGTCGAGGTAACGCAGCATCACGGTTCGCCAGGTCGGGTCGGCGAAGGTTTGCACATGGCCGCCGCGGGTCAGTTGCAGGACCCGCGGCGGCGGCGCAGCTTGATACAGACGGATGCCGTTGGAAAGAGGCACGATGGGGTCATCGAGGCTGTGGTAGATCAGCTTCGGCACGCCGGTCAGTTGCGCCACGGAGCCAATCGCGCTGTCACCGTCCGGCACCAGCCAGGACAACGGCACCTGGAACGGCCAGGTCAGCCATGACGTACTGAGGGCGAAACGCCCTACCTCGCGATAACTGGCGGGCACGCCGTCGAGCACCAGGGCCTTGAGCTGTTGTTGGCGCTGCGGATGTTCCACCAGATAATGCACCGCCAGCGCGCCGCCCAGGCTTTGGCCGAGCAGCACCAATGGCTTGCCCCGGACCTCCGGCGACTGGTCGAGCCATTTGAACGCCGCGTCGATGTCTTGGTAAATCGCCGGCAGGCTCGGCTCGCCTTCGGACAACCCATAGCCGCGGTAGTCGATCATCAGCACTTGGTAACCCTGCTCCGGCAACCACCAGCTCCCGCCCAGGTGCCAGGCCAGGTTGCCGCCGTTGCCGTGCAGGTGCAACACCGTGCCCTTGACCGCCACGCCTGGCTTGACCGGTAGCCACCAGCCATGAAGCTTCAAACCATCGGCAGTGGTCAGGGTGACGTCGCGATATTCGAGCTTGGCCCGCTCCGGGGTGAACGGCAGGCCGTGCTCGGGGTAGAACAGCAGGGAACTGCAGCCGCTCAGGGCCAGCAGCAGGTAAACGATGCCGAGGATTCGCATCCGGTGAAACCTCGCAAGATACAGAAATTGAAACATAGTCCACTGTGGGAGCGAGCTTGCTCGCGAAAGCGGTGGATCAGTCGACATCATCGTTATCTGATCCACTGCTTTCGCGAGCAAGCCCGCTCCCACAATTGGGCAATGTGATGTTCAAAGGATATTGGAGTAATCCGCTTCGATCCGGTCCAGGCTCAGGTGATTGAGGAAGTTGGAGAAACACATCCAGGCCGACAGTGCATTCATGTCACGGAACTGCTCGGGCAGGTACTTGGGCGGTACGACCAGGCCTTCGTCCACCAATTGCCGCAACGTGCGCATGTCCTCCAGGGTGGTCTTGCCGCAGAACAGCAGCGGCACTTGCTCCAGCTTGCCTTTGCGTACCGCCAGCTGAATGTAGTTGTAGACCATGATGAAGCCCTTGAGATAGGACAAGTCTTTGGTAAATGGCAGACCGGTCGGCACCGAACCACGGAAAACACGGCTGGCGTTGCCATAGCTTTCGGCCATCTCGAAACCCTGCTCGCGGAAGAACTCGAAAACCTGCAGGAAATCGGCCCCCTCCTCCACCATGTGGATGGCCCGGGTGCGGTTGGTGAGTTTGCGCAGGCGACTTGGGTAGGACGCGAAGGTGATAATTTCCATCAGGATCGCCAGGCCTTCCTGGGTCACGGTGGACGAGGGAGGGCCCTTGGACAAGAAGGTGCAGATCGGCTGGTTCAAGCCGTTGAGAGTCGTGCCAACGTGCACCAGCCCTTCGTGGACTTCCAGGGCGCGCACGTCGCGCTCGTTGAACATCGCATCGGTGCGGATCTTGATGTAGTCGGCCCCCGCCGCCGCATCGGCCACGATCCCGTCGGATTCAAACACCCGGATGGTTTCCTCGGCCTCGCCGAAGACCCGGTTGAGACGGTGTTGCAGCAGGCTCACGGCCTCCTTGGCGCTGAGCACTTTCGGCTCATCCTTGAGGTCGCCACGGCCGTCGATGTTGTTCAGGTAATCGGAGAGCATCAGGCCCAGGTCGGCCAGGGTCGGGTCGCCGGCGTGGAAGGCGTCGGAGGCGGCGCCGTAGAGCTCCTGGGAGATCAGTCCGAAATCCTCGGTACCCCGCGCTTCGAGCATGCGCACCACCATGCGATATTCCTTGCACATGCGGCGCATGATCTGACCCACCGGGTTGAACTGCCCCAGTTGGCGGGTGATGTCGCGCTCGATGTTCTGGAACTCCAGCTTTACCTTGCTGGAATCGAAGGACAGCGGACGGTTGAGATAATAGTCGCGGTCCACCGCCGGCATTTCCTTGCCCTTGGCCTTGAGGAACCCCTTGCGGATGTTCTCGTCCCACTTCACGGCATCGAGAATGCGAATCGGCGTTTGCGCCAGCACAATGCGATCGGACAAGGTGCGTATCGTCTGCTGGTAATCGTCCACCCGGAACTCCTGTGAAAAAACATCCGCCTGCTGCGGTTATTGGGATTTGACCAGTCGCTGGTAGCGCACGGCTTCCGAGAACACATCGGAATTGGCCGGGTCGTCGAGGTAACTGAAAACCTTGTTCATGTCGCTGTCCACCAGCACGCCGTCGCCCGCTTCGCTCTGGCTCGGCTGGCCGCTGAGGATCTTCTGCCCGATGGCCTGGTTGATCTGCTCCAGGTCCAGGTTGTAGACCACCAACTCCTGCTTGTCGGTCAATTCGAAACCGGCGATCACGTAATGCCCGCCATAGTGGGCCGGCACCTTCGCCGACAGGTACCAACGGCTGCCGTGGCGGGAGACGGTCAGGGGAATGGCTTCGCGCTCTTGGGGCCTGGCCCTGAAGTAGCTGATGGCCTGGTAGCGGTGCTTGCCGACTTTCGTCAACTCCAGGTTCAACGGTTCGCCCCAGGCATTGGTGCTGGTCCAATGGCCCAGCAGGCCCTTGGGCGCGGCTTCGCTGTCAGGTAACGGTGCCTTGAACGACACCAGGCAACCACTGAGCAGTAGCAGCGAAACGGCCAGTGCAACGGCACGCCAGGCTTTCATTGGAACTCCCTATAGTAGGCAGTGGCGAGGGAGCTTGCTCCCGCTGGGCTGCGCAGCGGCCCTTTTGGTGAGTGCTGCGCACTCAAGCGGGAGCAAGCTCCCTCGCCACATAGACTGCGGTGCTTTCAACTACACCGAAGCCAGTACCAGGTGCATGTAGCGGGTCAGGATACCGAGCATGTCTTCACCGGCTACCGGCTCGGCGCCATTGAGCAAGCCCTGATATTCCATCCGTCCGATAATCGCCGTCAACACTTTGGCATCCTGCTGTGGCTCGCGGGAACCCAATACCTGGAAAAACTGACACGTGCCGTGCAGCAAGATCTGCTGGTGGGAGCGCACCAGCTCCGCCAGGCGCGGGTTGAGCAATGCTTCTTGGCGGAAGGCCTGTTCGGCCATCAGGTATTCGCGGCGGCTGTCCAATTGGTGCTGTACGTATTCAGCGGTCATCCGCGCAATGTCGTCCGCCAGTTGCGAGCGCGATTGGGGGCTGCCGTCACCGTAGGCGACCATCTCCCGCAGCAGGCCTTCGTTGTTGGCCCACAGCTTGCCCATGAACGCCGCGCTGCGCTCCACGTACTGGGCGAAGGTATCGGTGAGCAAGTCATCGATGTCCTTGAAATAGTACGTGGTGGCCGACAGCGGCACGCCCGCTTCAGCGGCTACGGCGCGATGGCGCACGGCCCGCACGCCATCACGGACCACAATGCGCATGGCCGCGTCGAGAATATCCTGGCGACGCTGCTCACTGCCCTGGCGGCTCGCTTTGCGGCCCTGGTACTGAACACTTTCAGCGACAGCCGTGGCGACGCCCGCTGCACCTTCTGAAGCCATTGCACGATTCACGACAGGTCTTTCCTCGCTATTTCGGAAGTAACTATTTGATACGTTTGTACCAGACAGGCAATAAAAAGCCGCCCATCGAGGCGGCTTTTTAATTGAAACACTTACGCTTGGGGCCGCATGTGCGGGAAGAGAATGACATCCCGGATCGACGGCGAGTTGGTCAACAACATCACCAGCCGATCGATGCCGATGCCTTCACCGGCGGTCGGCGGCATGCCGTACTCCAGGGCACGTACGAAGTCAGCGTCGTAATGCATGGCTTCATCGTCGCCGGCGTCCTTGTCGGCCACCTGGGCCATGAAACGCTCGGCCTGGTCTTCGGCGTCGTTGAGCTCGGAGTAGGCGTTGGCGATTTCACGGCCGCCGATGAACAGCTCGAAACGGTCGGTCACGCTTGGGTTCTCGTCGTTACGACGGGCCAGCGGCGACACTTCGAACGGGTACTGGGTGATGAAATGCGGCTGTTCCAGCTTGTGCTCGACCAGCTCCTCGAAAATCATCACTTGCAGCTTGCCCAGGCCTTCGAAGCCGAGCACCTTGGCGCCGGCCTTCTTGGCGATGGCACGGGCTTTCTCGATGTCCTGCAGGTCGGCCGCGGTGATGTCCGGGTTGTACTTGAGGATCGAGTCGAACACCGACAAACGCACGAACGGCTCGCCGAAGTGGAAGACCTTATCGCCATACGGCACGTCGGTAGTCCCGAGTACCAGCTGCGCCAGCTCGCGGAACAGTTCCTCGGTCAGGTCCATGTTGTCTTCGTAGTCGGCGTAGGCCTGGTAGAACTCGAGCATGGTGAACTCGGGGTTGTGCCGGGTCGAAACGCCTTCGTTACGGAAGTTGCGGTTGATCTCGAAGACCTTTTCAAACCCGCCGACAACCAGCCGCTTGAGGTACAGCTCCGGCGCGATACGCAGGAACATTTCCATGTCCAGGGCGTTGTGGTGGGTTTCGAACGGCTTGGCCGCCGCACCGCCGGGGATGGTCTGCAACATCGGTGTCTCGACTTCGAGGAAGTCACGCTTCATCAGGAAGCTGCGGATGTGGGCGATGACCTGCGAGCGCACGCGGAAGGTCTGGCGCACCTCTTCGTTGACGATCAGGTCGACGTAACGCTGGCGATAACGCTGTTCGGTGTCGGTCAGGCCGTGGTGCTTGTCCGGCAGCGGGCGCAGGGACTTGGTCAGCAGGCGCACGCTGGTCATCTCGACGTACAGGTCGCCCTTGCCGGAGCGGGCCAGGGTGCCTTCGGCGGCAATGATGTCACCCAAGTCCCAGGTCTTGACGGCGGCCAGGGTTTCTTCGGGCAATGTCTTGCGGTTGACGTAGACCTGGATGCGACCGGTCATGTCCTGGATCACCATGAACGAACCACGGTTGAGCATGATGCGACCGGCCACCTTGACGGGAATCGCCGCTTCAGCCAGCTCTTCCTTGGTCTTGTCCGCGTACGTCTTCTGCAGCACGTCACAGTAGGCGTCACGGCGGAAGTCGTTGGGGAAGGCCTGGCCCTTGGCGCGCTCGGCAGCAAGCTTTTCCTTGCGCAGGGCGATCAGGGAGTTTTCTTCCTGTTGCAGGGCTTGCGGGTCGAGTTCTAGGTCGCTCATGTCTTTAAGGATTCCATCACAGGTTCGTTGCCCCCGGCCGCCGGGGCCGGAGTTTGCGGGCAAGCCTCGCTCCCGGGGAAGCGTGCCTGCCCACCGCGTGGGTGTCGCGTTACAGCCCTTGCTTGAGGCTGGCGATCAGGTATTCATCGATGTCGCCGTCGAGCACCTTGTCGCAGTCGCTGCGTTCAATGCTGGTGCGCAGGTCCTTGATACGCGAGGCATCGAGTACGTACGAGCGGATCTGGTGACCCCAGCCGATGTCCGACTTGGTGTCTTCCAGGGCCTGGGACGCGGCGTTGCGCTTCTGTACTTCCTGCTCGTAAAGACGGGCCCGCAGCATTTTCATCGCGGTGTCTTTGTTGGCGTGCTGGGAGCGTTCGTTCTGGCAGCTGACCACGGTGTTGGTCGGTACGTGGGTAATCCGTACGGCCGAATCGGTGGTGTTGACGTGCTGACCACCCGCACCGGAGGAGCGGTAGGTGTCGATGCGCAGGTCCGCCGGGTTGATCTCGATTTCGATGTTGTCGTCGATTTCCGGGGAAACGAAGACGGCCGAGAACGACGTATGGCGACGGTTGCCGGAGTCGAACGGGCTCTTGCGCACCAGGCGATGCACGCCGATCTCGGTTCGCAGCCAGCCAAAGGCGTATTCGCCCTTGATGTGCACGGTGGCGCCCTTGATCCCGGCGACTTCACCGGCGGACAGCTCCATGATGGTGGCGTCGAAACCGCGCTTGTCAGCCCAGCGCAGGTACATGCGCAGCAGGATGTTGGCCCAGTCCTGGGCCTCGGTGCCGCCGGAGCCGGCCTGGATGTCCAGGTAGGCGTTGTTCATGTCCATCTCGCCGCTGAACATGCGGCGGAATTCCAGCTTGGCGAGGTTCTCGTCCAGGCGTGTCAGTTCGGCGACGACATCGCCGACCGCGCCTTCATCGTTCTCTTCGACAGCCATGTCCAGCAGGTCGCGGCAATCGGCCAGGCCGCTGGACAACTCGTCCAGGGTCTCGACGATCTGCGCCAGCGCAGCACGCTCGCGCCCCAGTTCCTGGGCGTACGAAGGGTTGTTCCAGACATTCGGATCTTCAAGCTCGCGATTGACTTCGGTCAGGCGCTCATGCTTTTGATCGTAGTCAAAGATACCCCCGAATAGTTTCGGAGCGCTCGGACAGGTCCTTGATGGTGTTAAGGATCGGGTTGATTTCCATGGCGGGCAGCACTCGTTGGCGAACTTTTGAAAGCCGGCGAGTATAACGTAATCAAGCGCTGGCGGCAGCCCGCCTGGCGGCTTTAGGGGCATGAAACTCAGGGACATGGCTCAACACCGGCCCCGTGGCGAGGGCGCTTGCTCCCGCTGGGCTGCGCAGCAGCCCCCCTCAAAGGCCACTCAATCAACCCGATCCACCGAGTTGCCTGGTTTCAGGGCCGCTGCGCGCCCCAGCGGGAGCAAGCTCTTATCAAACAAAATATAACCCATTGTTTTTGCTTCTAAAAATCATGCAGCCTTAACTAATTGCATACCCAACTTTCGGGCTTTGCGCTCCAGAGCCCGCAGTTGGCGTCCCCGGCTTTTCTCCTCAAACTCTTCTATCCCTTTCTCAACGTAGGGTTGGCCTTTGGTGAGCATGGCGTAAATCAATCGCGCCAGTTGATGAGCCGTCGCCTTGATCGCGCAACTAGTGTCCATCCGCGTCAGGCGGGCACGGTGGCTGGCGCCAATAAAACTTTTATCCTGCCGT